>NZ_JBQCIP010000307.1:0-20058 GCF_051953575.1 Microbacterium sp. | reverse complement strand
CGGCTGCTGCCCCGCGAGGCGCTCGGCCCGCTCATCCTCGGCTACACGTTCATCGTGGTGGCGCTCGTCGACATGACGGCGATCGCCGGCGCCGTCGCCGCGGGCGGCCTCGGCGAGTTCGCCATCGTCTTCGGGTTCAAGCAGTTCAACCCGTGGGTCACGTGGGCGGCCGTGCTCGTCATCATCGTGATCGTGCAGGCCGTGCAGTTCCTCGGCAACGCGCTCGCCCGTCGCGTGCTGCGGCGCTGACGACTCGAGCAGAACGGGGTGGATGCCGATGCGGCATCCACCCCGTTCCCGTCTGCGGGATCACTCGCAGCGCAGGCCGTCCTCGGGAGGCGTGCCGTCGACCAGGTACGTGTTCACGGCGTCGTCGACACACGAGTTGCCCTTGTTGTAGCCGGTGTGGCCCTCGCCGACGCGGGTCACCAGCACACCGGACGACAGCTGGTCGGCCAGCGACACCGCCCACTGGTAGGGCGTCGCGGGGTCGTTCGTGGTGCCCACGACGACGATCGGGGCTGCGCCGTCTGCCGTGATGCGCTCGCGCACGCCCGTGGCCGGGTACGGCCAGACCTCGCAGGGGTCGGGCCCGTCCCAGTACGGGGCGATCGTCGGCGCTTCCGCCGCGAGCAGCGCATCGGCCTGGGCCTGCTGCTCGTCGGTCGCATCGACGGGGTAGTCCATGCAGTTGTACGCGCGGAAGGCCTCGGTCTGGTTGTCGAGGTAAGTGCCGTCCTGGCGGTTGTAGTAGAAGTCGACGAGCTGGAACGCCACGCTCGCGTCGCCGCCCAGCACGTCGCTGAGCGCCTGGGTCAGGTAGTTCCAGCTGTCCTGCGAGTACAGGGCCGCGACGATCGCCGTCATCAGAGAGTCGGCGCCGAGCTTGCGGCCGTCCGCGTTCGGGATCGGGCTGCGGTCGACGCTCGCCAGCAGCGTGCCCAGGTCGGCCATCGCCTCGTCGACGGTGCCGCGGAACGGGCAGTCCTTGTCGGTGAGACAGTCGGCCATGTACGCGCGCAGGGCGGACTCGAAGCCGACGGCCTGCGAGATGCCGACGTCGAGGCCCGGGATGGACGGGTCGATCGCGCCGTCCAGCACGAGACGGCCGACCTTCTCGGGGAACAGCTTGGCGTACGTCGCGCCGAGGAAGGTGCCGTACGAGTAGCCGAGGTAGTACAGCTCCTTGTCGCCCAGCACCGCCCGCATCAGATCCATGTCGCGCGCCGCGTTGTCGGTCGTGATGTAGGGCAGGATGCCGTCGCTGTGGGCGTCGCACGCCTCGCCGAACGCCTTGTGGTTCGCGAGCAGCTCGTCGGTCCAGGCATCCGTCCCCCGCTTGTTCGCGGGGATGTCGAAGAGGTACGCGTCCATGTCGGTCGCGTCGTAGCACGTGACGGCCGTCGACTCGCCGACACCGCGCGGGTCGAACCCGATCACGTCGAACCGGTCGCGCACGGGCTGGCCGACGGCGTACGTCACCGAGTCGCGCACGAGCGCGATGCCGCTCGCCCCCGGTCCGCCGGGGTTGGTGAGCAGAGAGCCGATCGGCTCGCTGCCGCCCTCGGCACGGTGACGGATCAGCGCGAGGTCGATGTCGCCCTTCGAGGGATCCGACCAGTCCAGCGGCGCGGTGATGGTCGCGCAGTCGAACGTGCCGTTGCACGTGGACCAGTCGACGGTCTGCTCGTAGTAAGGCAGCAGGTCGGCATCCACGCCCTCCGAGTCCGGCGCCTTGCTCGAGGTCGGGCGCGGCGTGCTCTCGGGGATCATGGCGTAGAGGCACCCGCTGAGGGCGAGGGATGCCACGACCAGCCCCGCCAGCGCAGCCGCGGCACGGGCGATCAGACGGGGGCGGCGGGTGCTGCGGGGACGGCTGGCGTTCACGGTGTCCTTCCGCTCGCGACGGTCACGAGCATGCTCTCGAGGGCGAGCGCGGGGGCGGCGTTGAGTTCGAGGTTCTCACGCGTGACGCGGATCCTGTCGACCACGGTGAGCGTGCGGTCGGGCGTCCACGCCGTGGCGAGCGCACTCAGGTCGGGCTCGAGCTCGCGGTTGATGAGAGCGTCGCCGGCGTCGCCGCCACGGCCGAACTGCAGCATCAGCACGTCGCGGAACATGGACTCCAGGTCGGTCAGCACGCGATCGATCCCGTCGCGCAGGCTCCGGGTGGCACGACGCTTCTGCTCGTCCTCCAGCGCCGACAGCTGCGAACGCACGGCGGGAGGGATCGCGGCGCCTTCGACGATGCCCAGCGTGCGCAGCAGTGCCGCTCGCTCGGCCTCGTCGCGTTCGGCCGTCAGCGCCTTGGCGTCATCGGTCGCGGCGGCGACGATCGCACCGGCGACCTCGACGGCATCCCCTACGCCCCGCACCCCCAGCACGCCGCGGAGGGTGGCGTCGCGGCGGGCACGGGCCGCGGCATCCGTCGCGAGCCGCTGCGCCATGCCGATGTGGCGCTGCGCATGCCGGGCGGACTGCTCGGCGATCGCCGGATCGACGGCGCTGCGGCGGACGATGAGCTCGGCCACATCGGCGACGTCGGGCTCGCGCAGGCGCAGGGTGCGGACGCGGGAGCGGATCGTGGGCAGCAGGTCGGCGTCGCTCGGAGCGCACAGGATCCACACGGTGCGCTCGGGCGGCTCTTCGAGCGCCTTGAGGAGCACGTTGGACGTGCGCTCGGTCATGCGGTCGGCGTCCTCCATGACGATGACGCGATAGCGCCCGAGCGACGGCGCGAAGTACGACCTCTCGACCAGGGAGCGCGCGTCCTTGATCGAGATGATGACGCCCTCGGTGCGCAGGGCGGTCAGATCGGGATGGGTGCCGGCGAGCACCTGGTGCATCGTCCGCTCATCCCCCGGTTCGGCGATGAGAGCCGCCGCGAAGGCGTGGGCGAGCGTCGAGCGCCCCGAGCCGGGCGGGCCGGTGATGAGCCAGGCGTGCGTCATCGCGGCGGGATCGTTCGCGGCTTCGCGCAGAGCCGCGACCGCGGCATCCTGACCCCACACGTCGCCCCACGGCACCTCGGCCGAGGCGGCGGGTACGGGTGAGGTCGCGGCATCCATCCCGCTCAGCCTAAAGCGTGCGACCGACAACGTCGGGCACGATCGGGCGACTCGGCGCAGACGTTCAGGACAGCAGCGTCGCGACCCGCGCCTGCACGGCGGCGGCGAGCTCGTCGGCCGGCCGCGAGGCGTCGAGAACCAGGAACCGGCCCGGCTCGGCGGCCGCGAGCGCCAGGAACTCCTCGCGCACGCGCGCGTGGAAGTGCTCCTTCTCAGCCTCGAGGCGGTCGAACGGCTTGTCGTCGGCGTCGAGGCGGGCGCGCGCGGCGACCGGATCGAGGTCGAGCAGCACCGTGAGGTCGGGCAGCAGTCCCTCGGCGGCCCACAGCGACAGGTCGCGCACCTCGTCGCGGCCCAGCACCCGGCCCGCCCCCTGGTAGGCGACGGAGGAGTCCAGGTAGCGGTCCTGGATCACGACCTCGCCGCGCGCGAGCGCCGGACGCACCAGCGTCTCGACATGGTGCGCGCGGTCCGCGGCGTACAGCAGCGCCTCGGCCCGCGGCGACACCTCGCCGCGGTGATGCAGCACGATGTCGCGGATGAGCACGCCCACCTCGGTGCCGCCGGGCTCTCGCGTGCGCACCACGGTGCGCCCGGCATCCGTCAGCCACTCCTCCAGGAGCGCGGCCTGCGTCGTCTTGCCGACGCCGTCGCCGCCCTCGAGGGTGATGAACAGGCCGCCGGCGCTCACTTCTTCTTCGCCGCGGGCTTGCGCGTCGTCGTGCGGCGGGCCGCGGGACGCTTCGCCGGTCCCTTGGCACGCTTGTCGGCGAGCAGCTGGACGGCGCGCTCGAACGTGACCTCCATCGCGTTCTCGCCGCGCGGGATCGTCGCGTTGGTCTCGCCGTCGGTGACGTAGGGGCCGAAGCGGCCGTCCTTGAGCTTGATCGGCTTGCCGCTGGTCGGGTCCGCCTCGAACTCCTTGAGCGCCGAGCTCGCACCGCGGGCGCCGTACTTGGGCTGCGCGTACACGGCGAGGGCCTCTTCGAGGGTGATGTCGAAGATCTGCTGCTCGCTCTGCAGCGTGCGCGAGTCCGTCCCCTTCTTGAGGTACGGGCCGTAGCGGCCGTTCTGCGCCGTGATCGGGGTCTCGGTCTCGGGATCGATGCCGACGGTGCGCGGCAGGTCGAGGAGCTTCAGCGCGGTGTCGAGGTCGATCGTGTCGACCGACATCGACTTGAACAGCGAGGCGGTGCGCGGCTTGGGCGCGGCCTCCTTCTTCGCGCCGCGCTTCTTTGGCGCCGGCTCCGGCTCGACGGCCACGACCTCGCCGGTGGCCTCGTCGACCTCTTCTGCGGCCGGCGGGTCGGCCTCCTGCACGTACGGACCGAAACGGCCGTCCTTCACGAGCACGAGCTTGCCATTGGCGGGGTTCTCGCCCAGCACGCGGTCGCCCGCCACCGGCGCGTCGATCAGCTCCTGCGCCTTGGCGGGCGTCAGCTCGTCGGGCGCCAGGTCCTCGGGGATGTTGACGCGGCGCGGCTCGGCCTCGGGGTTCGTCTTGTCGGGGACCTCGAGATACGGACCGTACTTGCCGAACCTCAGCGTCGCGACGTCGCCGATGGGCGTCGAGTTCAGCGCGCGGGCGTCGATCTCGCCGAGGTTGTCGACGATGTTGCGCAGGCCGACGTGGTCGGTCGAGCCGAAGTAGAACTCCTGCAGCCAGTCCTGCCGCTTCTGCTCGCCGCGGGCGATGGCGTCGAGGTCGTCTTCGAGCGCCGCCGTGAAGTCGTAGTCGACGAGATCGGCGAAGTGCTGCTCCAGCAGTCGCACGACGCTGAACGCGAGCCAGCTGGGGATGAGCGCCTGGCCGCGCTTGGTGACGTAGCCGCGGTTGAGGATCACGTCGATGATGCTGGCGAACGTCGACGGACGGCCGATGCCCTTCTCTTCCAGCGCCTTGACGAGCGAGGCCTCGGTGTAGCGGGGCTTCGGGCTCGTCGCGTGGCTCTTGGGCTCGACGTCGCGCAGCCGCAGCACGTCGCCGACGGCCATCGCGGGAAGCGACTGGTCGTCGGACTTGTCGGCGTCGCTGCGCTTCTCGTCGCGTCCTTCTTCGTACGCCTCGAGGAAGCCCTTGAACGTGTAGACGGTCCCCGAGGCGGTGAACTCGGCGCGACGCCCGCCCGCCGTGACCTCGAGGGTCACGGTGGTCGTCTCGTACTTCGCGTCCGACATCTGGCTGGCCATCGTGCGCTTCCAGATGAGGTCGTACAGCCGCAGCTCGTCGCGGTCGAGCTCGCCCGAGACCGCCGAGGGCGTGCGGAAGGTCTCGCCCGACGGGCGGATCGCCTCGTGCGCCTCCTGCGCGTTCTTGCTGTTGTTGCGGTAGGTGCGGGGGTTGAGCGGCACCGACGGCGCGCCGTAGAGCGCGACCGCCTGCTCGCGCGCGGCCTGCACGGCCTGCGTCGACAGCGCGGTCGAGTCGGTGCGCATATAAGTGATGAACCCCTTCTCGTAGAGCCGCTGCGCGACGCCCATGGCGTGCTTGGCGCTCATCGAGAGCTTGCGACCCGCCTCCTGCTGGAGGGTCGAGGTCGTGAACGGGGGCTTGGGGCTGCGGGTGCCGGGCTTGGACTCGAGCGCGGTGACGGATGCCTCGCCGGCAGCCTCGATGGCGGCCGCGAGCTCGCGCACCTGTGCCTCGTCGAGGACCAGCACGGCCTTCTTGAGCTCACCGCGGTCGTCGAAGTCGGTGCCACGGGCGAGTACGGCGCCGTCGACGCGCGCCAGGCGCGTCGAGAACGACTCGTCGAGTCCCTGCGGGCGGTTCGGGGCGGCGAGCGCCTCGATGTCCCAGTACGACGCGGACACGAAGGCCATGCGCTCGCGTTCCCGGTCGACGACCAGGCGCGTCGCGGCCGACTGCACGCGGCCGGCGGATGTGCCCTGCTGGACCTTGTACCAGAGCACGGGGCTGACGTCCCAGCCGTACAGGCGGTCCAGGATGCGGCGGGTCTCCTGCGCGTCGACGAGCGCGAGGTCGAGCTCGCGCGTGTTGCCGACGGCTGCCTGGATCGCGTCCTTGGTGATCTCGTGGAACACCATGCGCTTGACCGGCACCTTCGGCTTCAGCGTCTGCAGCAGGTGCCACGCGATGGCCTCGCCTTCGCGGTCTTCATCGGTGGCGAGCAGGAGCTCGTCCGCCCCCTTCAGCGCGCGCTTGAGTTCGGCGACGGTCTTCTTGCCGCGCTCGCTCTCGACGTAATAGGGATCGAAGCCGTTGTCGATGTCGATCGAGTACTTCCCGTAGGCCTGCTTCTTGTCTGCCGGGATGCTCTTCTTGTCTGCGAGGTCACGGATGTGGCCGACCGAGCTGAGCACCTCGTAGCCGTCGCCGAGGTACCCCTGGATCGACTTCATCTTCGTCGGTGACTCGACGATGACGAGCTTCTTGCCTTCTGCCAACGGGGGCGTCCTTTCTTCGTCGCAAACCATACACGCCACTTCTCGGTGTGCGGGCTGTGAGCCCCGGATCACGGCGGGGGTCCGGCCCGTGCCGAGGCGCGTGTGGCGACCGGTCCGACGCGCAACTCGACGGTCACGGTCGCGACGAGCCCGTCGAGGTCGCAGGACTCCACGTGGGCCCCGAAAGTGCCTGCTACCTCGTCCGCGAGCTCGCACGGGACGCCGGTCACCGCACCGGACGCCGCATCCGCGGCGGCGAGCGCGGCGGCATCCGCTGCCGACGCGAGCCGTTGCCCGGCGACGGATGCGGTGCCGATCGCGGCGAGGCCGGCCGTGAGGATCACCGCACCCGCGATGACCCCGACGGAAGCCAGGGATCCCGGCATCGGCTCCCTCCTCTCGTGGGTCGGCGGCGACCGGACCGGGTCACAGTCCGCCCGCCAGTGCGCAGCCCGACGCGCTGACGCGCAGGCCCAGCAGCGCCGGAGCGGTCGCGCGCACGCAGACGAGGTCGCCGCGCGGCGAGATCTCGACGGATGCCTCCGCCACCGCCGCGACGACGGCCCCGGTCACCCGGGACGCCGGCTCGCCGCGTGCGCTCAGGCGAGCGGCATCCGCCACCGCATCCTGCAGCCGGACCTGTCTGGACGCTCCTGCGAGCGCGCCGACGCCGAGCGCCAGCACGATCGCGACCGCGGGAAGGGCGATCGCGAACTCGGCGACGACCGAGCCGCGATCGTCGGGCGGTCGCCGGCGTCGGCCGTCGCCGGTTCGCGCGGGCCTCATGCGACCGTGAGCGCCCGGCGCACGAGATCGGTGAGGATGCCGCGCACCTCGTCGCTGCGCATGATGACGACCAGCAGCCCCGCGAAGGCCACGGCCGCCATCGTCGCGATGGCGTACTCGGCGGTGGCGGCGCCGGTGTCGTCGCCCCATCCGCCGCCGGCGGTCGAAGGACGGAACAGCCGCGCGGCGCGCCGACGGGTGAGGAGGGGAAGGGGGTGGGTGTGTCGCGGGGACATCGGTTCTCCGTTCGGTCAGATGAGATGTTCTGGGCACGGTCTGGTCAGAGCGACAGCGACATGGTCGACATGACGCTCAGGAGCATGGGGGCGACACCGAGCAGGAGGAACGCGGGCAGCGTGCAGACGCCGAGCGGGACGAGCAGCCGGGTCGAGAGCCGTGCCGCGCGGAGGCGGCCCTCGACGCGGGCACGGTGGCGGGCGTGGGCAGCAGAGGCCCGCAGCAGCTCGACGGCGGGCACCCCGGCCGAACGCGACAGTGCGAGCACGGCTTCGACGACGTCGTCCGGCGTGTCAGGTGGAGAGGTCGCGGCGTGGCCGGGATGCCGCAGGGCACCCGCGTCGGCAACGACCGCGCGCGCCCGCTCGATCGACACGCCGCCGGTCAGCGCGATGGCGATGAGCTCGGCGTCGAGCCCCGGCACCCCGCCGGCGTCCCGTGCGGCACGGACGAGACGTGCCGTCCACCGCTGCGCGACCACGATGAGCAGAGCTCCGGCCACGAGACATGCGAGGCCCAGCGGCGTGGCGACGAGCGTGACGAAGGTGTCGAACCCGAGCGCGGCGCCGAGCGCGAGAGCCAGGAGCGGCAGCCAGGCCATGAGTCGCGCGGTGCCCGCCGGTTCGGCGAGCGCGACCCGCACGTCGTCGGCCGCCTCCTGCGCATCGCTCAGGGCGGCGGAGAGGCTGCGCAGACAGGCGGCGAGCGGCGCGCCGACGGTCGTGGCGACCTGGTACGCGACGGCGACCTCCCGCCAGGCGCTGCCGCCGACCTCGGCGATCGCCGCGGCGAGCGGGGTGTCGTGTGCGAGCGCGGCGACGATCCGCGCCGCCGCTTCGTCGCCGGTCTGGGAGAGATGGGTCCACGCGCGCGCCGGGGCGACGCCGGCCTGCAGCAGCACCGCGAGGCTCAGCACCGTCGTCGCGACCGCCTCGGCGCCGGGCTCCCTCGCGGCGCTGGCGCCTCCGCGCCGGCGCCGCCGTCGGACGGGCATCACGGCCCCTCGCCGTCCAGCGACGCCATGGCGAGCCTGCCGTCGGCGCCGACAGCCGGGCGGCCGATCGCCGCGATGCGCCGGATGCCGTCCGGCCCGCGCTCGACGTGCAGCACCAGGTCGATGGCGCTGGCCACCTGCCGGGCGAGGGCGCGATCATCCAGCCCGGCGAGCGCGCCGAGCGCCTCGAGCCGCGCCGGGACGTCGTGCAGCCCGTTCGCGTGCACGGTGCCGGCGCCGCCGTCGTGGCCGGTGTTGAGCGCCGACAGCAGTTCCCGCACCTCGTCGCCGCGGCACTCGCCGACGACGAGCCGATCGGGTCGCATGCGCAGCGCCTCGCGGACGAGCCGGGCGAGGCCGATGCCGCCCGCGCCCTCGAGGTTCGGCTGACGCGCTTCGAGTCGAACGTGATGCGGATGCGCGATGCGCAGTTCGGCGACGTCCTCGATCGTGACGATGCGCTCGTGGTCGGGCGCTTCACCGAGCAGCGCTGCCAGCAGGGTCGTCTTGCCCGCGCCGGCGGCGCCCGTGACCAGCAGGTTCGCCCGGCGCGCGATCGCATCGGCCAGCGTCCGCCGCATCGTCTCGTCGAACATCCCCGCACGCCGCAGGTCGTCCAAACTCGGCTCCGTCAGGCGGGGGACGCGGATCGAGATCGCCGTGCCTTCGGGTGCGACCGGTGGCAGCACCGCATGCACGCGGATACCGCCGTCGAGCCTCACATCGACGCACGGCGCCGCATCGTCGATGTGCCTGCCGCCGTGCCCGATCAGGGAGACGGCGAGGTCGCGCACCTCTTCTTCTGTCGCGCGCCATTCCCGCGCCGCCACCGCGCCCGCCCCGCGGTCGACGAAGAGTCCCGCCGCCCCGTTGACGAAGAGGTCGGTGACCGTCGGGTCGTCGAGGTACGCCGCGAAGGGGGCGAGCGAGGGATGCCGCTCCCCCGTCGATGAGGCCGGCAACGCCGCCAGTACGGCATCGTCGTCCGAGGGCGCCGGCGCCGCAGACTCCGGCCGGGAAGCCCCTGGAGTCTCGATATCCCGCTGCGGCACCCACACGGCCGTGCCTCGCCCGGTCGCCCGTTCACCGGCCACGGTGACCGACGGGCGCGAGGCATCCGTCCCCTCGCCGACCACCCTCGCCACGGCAGCGCCGGAGCGGGGGCGGACGGTGAACGGCGTGGACATGCTCCGACGCTAGGAGCGGCCACGCGGGCGTCGACCACGGATCCGGCGGTCGGTGGAAGACCGGACGCCGCTCCCCGCTGTGGAGGAGAAGGTCCTTCCCGCCGACGGGCGGGAAGGACCGCTCCCACAAATAAAGGCGGCATCCCATGGGGGGAATGGGATGCCGCCGTGCGCGGACCCGAATTCGGGGGGTGACGTCGGGTGCCGCAATGCCAGAATCGAATGTTCGGCCATCGGCCAGCATAGGGGAGGTAGGAGTCCGAACAAAACAAAAGGAGAGGATTCTCACTGATATATCGGTCGGGCCGCGCGTCACCCGCGCCACCTACTATCGGGGGTAGTCGCCGCAGGGCCGGATGGGTACATTTCCTGGCAGACTCGCCGACATCCCTCGGCCTCCCTCAAGCCCGCAAAGGAGCGCGCTCCCATGAGCGAACAGAACCCGATCACGCACGCCGCCAGCAGCCAGATCGACCACCTGCTCACCGAGGATCGGCGCTTCGCGCCGTCGCCCGAGTTCGCGGCGAACGCGGTCGCGACGGCCGATCTGTACGACCGCGCGAAGGCCGACCGCGAGGGCTTCTGGGCCGACCAGGCGCGCGAGCTCCACTGGCACAAGCCCTTCACCGAGGTGCTGGACTGGTCGAACCCGCCCTTCGCCCAGTGGTTCGCCGACGGCGAGCTCAACATCGCCTACAACTGCCTCGACCGTCACGTCGAGGCCGGCCTCGGCGACCGCGTCGCGCTGCTGTGGGAGGGCGAGCCCGGTGACGAGCGACGCGTCACCTACGCCGAGCTCACCGACGAGGTGAAGCGCCTCGCCAACGTGCTGGAGGGCCTCGGCATCGGCCAGGGCGACCGCGTCGCCATCTACCTGCCGATGATCCCCGAGGCGGTCGCCTCGATGCTCGCCGTCGCCCGCATCGGCGCAATCCACTCGGTCGTCTTCGGCGGCTTCTCGGCCGACAGCCTGCGCGCCCGCATCGACGACGCCGGAGCGAAGCTCGTCATCACCGCCGACGGCGGCTACCGCAAGGGCAAGGTGTCGGCGCTCAAGCCCGCCGTCGATCTCGCGCTCGGCGACCGCGGGGCAGGCGTGCAGGAGACCGTGGAGCACGTGCTCGTCGTCAAGCGCGGCGGCAACGAGGTGGACTGGTCGGAGGGCCGCGACCTGTGGTGGCACGAGGTCGTCCCGGCGGCATCCGGAGACCACGAGGCCCAGGCGTTCCCCGCCGAGAACCCGCTGTTCATCCTCTACACGTCGGGCACCACCGGGAAGCCCAAGGGCATCCTCCACACCTCCGGCGGGTACCTCACGCAGGCGGCCTTCACCAACAAGGTCGTGCACGACATCCACCCCGAGACGGACGTGTACTGGTGCACGGCCGACATCGGCTGGGTGACCGGCCACACCTACGTGACGTACGGCCCGCTCGCCAACGGCGCCACGCAGGTGCTCTACGAAGGCACGCCGGACGCCCCGCACCCCGGCCGCTGGTGGGAGATCGTGCAGAAGTACGGCGTGACCGTGCTCTACACCGCCCCGACCGCGATCCGCTCGTTCATGAAGCTCGGCCGCGCGATCCCGAAGCAGTTCGACCTGTCGTCGCTGCGCCTGCTCGGCTCGGTGGGCGAGCCCATCAACCCCGAGGCGTGGATGTGGTACCGCAAGATCATCGGCGGCAAGACGGCGCCGATCGTCGACACGTGGTGGCAGACCGAGACCGGCGCGATCATGGTGTCGGCGCTGCCGGGCGTCACCGAGACCAAGCCCGGTTCGGCGCAGGTCCCGCTCCCGGGCATCTCGATCGACGTCGTCGACGAGGACGGCACGCACGTCGGCAACGGCAACGGCGGCCTCCTCGTGATCACCGAGCCGTGGCCGTCGATGCTGCGCGGCATCTGGGGCGACCCGGAGCGTTTCGTCGAGACCTACTGGGAGAAGTTCCAGAAGCAGGGCTATTACTTCGCCGGCGACGGCGCACGCCTCGACGACGACGGGGACGTGTGGCTGCTCGGCCGCGTCGACGACGTCATGAACGTGTCGGGCCACCGCCTGTCGACGACCGAGATCGAATCGGCGCTGGTCGGCAACGAGGCGGTCGCCGAAGCGGCAGTGGTCGGCGCCTCCGACGAGACCACCGGCCAGGCGGTCGTCGCGTTCGTCATCATCAAGCAGTCGTACCTCGACGCCCACTCCCCCGACGGCCTCGCGCAGAGCCTGCGGCTGTGGGTCGGCGAGCAGATCGGTCCGATCGCACGCCCCCGCGACGTCTACATCGTCGGCGAGCTGCCCAAGACCCGCTCGGGCAAGATCATGCGCCGCCTGCTCCGCGACGTCGCCGAGGGCCGCGAGGTCGGCGACACCACGACGCTGGCCGACACCGCCGTGATGTCGGTGATCTCTGCGCAGGTCAAGTAACGACGAGAAGAGGGGATGCCGCAGCCTCATGCTGCGGCATCCCCTCTGTCGTGTGCGACGGGCGTCGACTCAGGCGAACGAGAAGACGACCTCGACCTCGACCGGAGCGTCCAGCGGCAGGACGGGCACGCCGACGGCAGAGCGCGCGTGGCGCCCCGCGTCGCCGAAGATCTCGCCGAGCACCTCGCTCGCGCCGTTGATGACGCCCGGCTGGCCGGTGAAATCGGGAACCGAGGCGACGAAGCCGGTGACCTTGAGCACGCCGGTGAGGCGGTCCACTCCGCCGACGGCCGCGGCCGCCGCGGCGATGGCGTTCAGGGCGCTCTGACGCGCGTAGCCCTTCGCGTCGTCCGCGGGCACGAGGCCGTCTCCGTCGCCGACCTTGCCGGTGGCGGGAAGCGCGCCCGCGACCATCGGCAGCTGGCCGGCGGTGTAGACGAGGTCGCCGTGCGCCTTGGCGGGAACGTACGCGGCGACCGGCGGCACGACGGAAGGCAGCTCGATGCCGAGCTCGGCAAGACGTTCGCTGACGGCCACGGTCACTCCCCCTCGAACTGACGTGCGGCCTGGGCGGCGGCATCCAGCCCGGCATTCTGCTGGCCGCCACCCGACGGCCGCTTGAAGTACGCGACCAGTCCGCCCTCGGGGCCGGGGACGACCTGCACGAGCTCCCAGCCCTGCTTGCCCCAGTTGTTGAGGATCGCAGCGGTGTTATGGATCAGAAGGGGCGTGGTGAGGTACTCCCACGTCGTCATCGCGACTCCTCGAGTGTGCGGAAAGGACGGGCTGGCGAAGGCTGGGAAACGCCTTTACGGGCTGAGAGTCCTTGATGGATCGCCCAGGTATCTCCCCTACGATCAACCCTATGCCTGATACCAAACGCACGGCCACCGGCGTGCTCGGCGGACTCGCCGGTCTCGTCGGCCTCAGTGCCGCAGCCGGTGTCCTCATCGCCGCGACCGTCACCCCCGCGGTCGCGATCACGAGCACCGCGGCAGAGCGCGCGATCACGATGTTCGACAACCTTCCGAGTGTTCTCGAAATCGACAAGCTCATGACCCCGAGCAACTTCTACTACACGAACCCCGATTCGGGTCAGCCGGAACTCATGACGAAGTTCCTGGAGCAGGACCGCACTCCGGTGGAGTTCGACCAGATCGCACCCGTCATGTACGACGCGCTGCTGTCCAGTGAGGACCCGCGCTACTACCAGCACGGCGGCATCGATCTCATCGGCACCGCGCGCGCACTGCTCTCCAACGCCAAGGGCGGCAGCGAGACCCAGGGTGCGTCGTCGATCAGCCAGCAGTACGTCAAGAATGTGCTGATCCAGAAGTGTGAGCAGAGCGCCAAGACGGAGTTCGAGACCGACAAGGACGGCAAAGTCGTCCTCAACGACGACGGCACGCAGAAGGTCAAGGTGAGCCGCGAGAAGGCGCTGCTCAACTGCTGGACCGACGCGACGACGGCGAAGGGGCCGGAGGGCTACACGCGCAAGCTACAGGAGATGCGCTACGCCATCTCGCTGGAGCAGAAGTACTCGAAGAACGACATCCTGCTCGGGTACATGAACATCGCCAACTGGGGCGGCGTCACGTACGGCATCGAATCCGCCGCGCGTCAGTACTTCGGCACCTCCGCAGCCAATCTGACGGTCGCGCAGGCCGCGACGCTCGCCGGCATGGTGCAGAACCCGAACAATTACCGGATCGACAAGCCGGACGGCTCGATCGTCAGTTCCGACGGTGTCACGACCTTCAACAAGGCACCCGACGGCGTCATCGACGAGGGCGCGAACCTCGTCGCGCTCGACAACCTCGTGAAGTCCGGCGAGATCACCGAGGAGCAGAAGTTCGCCGCCGCGGACGGGTACACCTCGACCAAGGTACGCCAGCTCTACGTGCTGAGCCGCATGCTCGACGATGGCAAGATCACCCGCGAGCAGTACGTCGAGGCGGCTGTGTGGCCCATCACCCCGAACGTCGTGAAGGCCCAGACGGGCTGCGTCAACGCGGCCGGCAAGGAGTACTTCTGCCAGTACGTGAAGGACACCATCCTGAACGACCCGGCGTTCGGCGAGACCCCCGAAGCGCGCCGCCAGCTGCTGGACCGCGGTGGCCTGAACGTGTACACGACCCTCGATCCGCGCATTCAGGCGACCGCCCAGGAGGCCGTCAACAAGAATGCACCGGCGAACCCGACGCTGCCGCCGGCAAAGGACTCGAGCGGTGGCCGCTTCGGCGCCGCCACTGTCAGCATCGAAGCCACCACCGGCCGCGTGCTGTCCATCACCCAGAACACGGTGTTCAGCGAGGAGTCGGCAGTCTCGAACGACTGGAACTACTCGTCACTCGTGTTCGCGGGTGACTCGAAGTTCGGCAACTCGGGCGGCTTCGAGGCGGGTTCGACGTTCAAGCTCTTCACGCTCATCGACTGGCTCGAGAAGGGGCACTCGGTGAACGAGACCCTGAACGGCACGCTGCACGTCTTCAAGAAGCTGAAGAACTCCTGCGAGGGCGACTGGACGAACTTCTCCAACGACCTGATCAAGAACTTCGACAACAACAAGGGCTACATGGGCACCCCCATGCGCTTCACGAAGGACTCGCTCAACACCGGATTCTTCGCGATGGCGGAGAAGCTCGACCTCTGCGACATCAAGAACGTCGCGACGCGCATGGGCGTGACCCGTGGCAATGGCGAGGAAGTCGCCATGAAGACGCTGACCTCCGTGATCGGCACGAACGAGGTCTCGCCGATGGCCATGGCCAGTGCGTACGCGACGGTCGCCAACAACGGCATGTACTGCCAGCCCCAGGTCATCGACCGGATCACCGATGCCGACGGCAACGAGATCGCGAAGCCGCAGCGCACCTGCTCGCAGGTGATCGCACCGAACGTCGCGGCGACGGCCGCGTACGCCCTCAAGGGCGTCATGGCGGGCGGCAGCGGCAGCCCCGGCGCCCCCGGTGACGGCACGGTGACCATCGGAAAGACCGGAACCCACGAGGCGAAGCAGACCTGGCTGATCCAGTCCAGCACGTCGGTGGCCACCGCGACGTGGGTCGGCAACGCCGACGGGAACGGCGATGTGTTCAAGGCCGGGTTCCGCAATGCCCGTTTCGTCATCTCGAAGGCGATTCAGCGCACCGTCGACAAGGTGTACCCCGGCGGGCAGTTCGCGGCCCCGGACAACGCGCTCACCAAGGTGCAGATGGTCCAGCTCCCCAACGTGCTCGGCATGACGATGGACGCCGCCAAGGCGACCCTCGAAGAGGCCGGCTTCACGGTCGAGGTCGGGCCCGAGGTCGACTCCAACCAGCCGGCGGGCTCCGTGGGTGCGCAGAACCCCGGCGCCGGCGAGGTCGCGGGCGGAACCACCGTCACGATCAGCCCGAGCAACGGGGCCGGCATCTCGGTCCCCGACGTGTCGGGACGTTCGCTCGACGATGCGAAGCGCACGCTCCGGCAGGCCGGTTTCGGCAACGTCGGCGACGGCACCTGTACGCCGACGACCGACGGCTCCAAGGATCCGAAGGCGAAGGGCACCAATCCCGCCGCGGGCACCGTCGTGAACCGCAACGCCTCGATCACCGTCGACTACACCGCAGCCGACTGCGGCGGCGGTGGCGGTGGCCGCGGGAACGGCGGCAACGGATAGTGCCCACCGCATCCGCTCGCACCGCCCTCACCGTGCTCGGCACGGTGGGGGCGGTCGGTCTCGGCGCCGCGGTGTGGGGCGTCGGAATCGAGCGCTACCTGTTCACCGTCCGCTTCCACGATGTGCCGGTGCTCCCCGAGGGCGCTGCGCCGATCCGCGTGCTGCACCTGTCTGACGCCCACATGGCGCCGTGGCAGCACCGCAAGCAGCAGTGGATCGCCGCCCTCGCCGAGCTGCAGCCCGACCTCATCGTGAACACCGGCGACAACATGGGTCACGCGGAAGGTCTGCGCGGCCTGCGGAGCGCCTTCGACCCGCTGCGCGGCGTCCCGGGGGTCTTCGTCCACGGCTCGAACGACCACGCCGCGCCGTCGCCGCGCAACCCGTTCAAGTACTTCACGGGTCCGTCGAAGGTGAAGCACGCGTCGGAGCCCCTCGACACCGACGCGCTCGACCGCTACCTCACCGACGAGCTCGGCTGGCTGGACCTCAACAACCGGGCGGGATCGCTGGATGCCGGCGGCCTGCGCATCGGCGCGTTCGGCGTGAGCGACGCCCACCGCGGGTGGGACCGGCTGGAGGTGCTCCCCGACCTCGTGACGGGGCTGGGGACGCACGACCTCACCATCGGCGTCACCCATGCGCCCTACCGGCGGGTGCTGGACGAGTTCGTCGACCTCGGGGCGGACGCGATCTTCGGGGGCCACACCCACGGCGGGCAGGTGCGCGTGCCCGGCTTCGGGGCACTGGTGGCGAACTGCGACATCCCGCTGAACCAGGCACGCGGGCTGAGCGAATGGACGCACCTCGGGCGCACCGTGCCGCTCAACGTGAGCGCCGGGCTCGGGCACTCGATCTATGCCCCGGTGCGCTTCGCGTGCCGCCCGGAGGCGTCGCTGCTGACGCTGATTCCCCGGGGTGGTCAACAGCACCCCTGACCATCGGTTAGACTCGGAGGGTTGCAAAACGGGGTGTGGCGCAGCTTGGTAGCGCGCTTCGTTCGGGACGAAGAGGCCGCAGGTTCAAATCCTGTCACCCCGACAGCAAAGAGGCTCCGCCGCACGGCGGAGCCTCTTCCTATGAAAGGGAACGGCACCGTGGCAGATATCGCTCCTCGTCTCGTCGCTTTCGATCTCGACGACACCCTCGCACCGTCGAAGAGCCCGATCGACGCCCGCATCGGCGAGCTGCTCGTGGCCCTCGCCGAGCGCGTCGAGGTGGCCGTCATCTCGGGCGGCCAGCTCGCCCAGTTCACGATGCAGGTCGTCGACCGGCTCCCCTCGGATGCCGTCGACGCCCGCGCGCGCCTGCACCTGCTGCCCACGTGCGGCACGCAGTACTACCGCCTGTCGGCTGACGACGTCGTGACGATCTACCAGCGGTCGCTGACCGACGACCAGAAGTCGCGCGCCCTCGCAGCCGTCGAGAACGAGGCACGCCGCCTGGGGCTCTGGGAGTCCGAGACGTGGGGTGCGATCCTCGAGGATCGCGGCTCGCAGATCACCTTCTCGGCGCTCGGGCAGCAGGCTCCCGTCGCCGCCAAGTCGGCGTGGGACCCCACCGGCGAGAAGAAGAACACGCTGCGCGCGGCGGTGGCGGCGCTCCTGCCCGACCTCGAGGTGCGCTCGGGCGGTTCGACGTCGGTCGACATCACCGAGCGCGGCATCGACAAGGCGTACGGCATGCGCCAGCTCGCCGAGCAGACCGGCATCAGCCTCGACGACATGCTGTTCGTCGGCGACCGCCTGGACCCCGACGGCAACGACTACCCGGTGCTCGCGATGGGCGTGCGCTGCCACGCGGTCGACGGCTGGGAAGACACCGTCACCTACCTCGAGGCGCTGATCCCCACGCTCCCGGTGCGCGTCTGACGACGGCATCCTCACCGCCGGAATCGCGAAAGGGCACATCTCCGCGCGACGTCGCCGCGCGGAGACATACCCTTTCGCGGATCCCGACCGGTCTCAGACCTTGGCTCGCGCGGCCGAGGCCCGCGGAGCGCGGGGCGTAGAGGTGGCGACCGGCGCCGCCACGGGCACCAGCCGCTGCAGCTGCGTGACGTGACGCGGCTCGAGCTCGGCGATCGACGAGACGCCGAGGAGCTTCATCGTGCGCTCGATCTCGCTGCGCAGGATGGCGATCGTGCGGTCGACGCCCTGGCGCCCGCCGGCCATCAGACCGTAGAGGTACGCGCGGCCGATGAGGGTGAACTTCGCCCCGAGCGCGATCGACGCGACGATGTCCGCCCCGTTCATGATGCCGGTGTCGACCATGACGGTCGCATCCTTGCCGACCTCGCGGACGACCTCGGGCAGCAGCCGGAACGGAATGGGCGCCCGGTCGAGCTGGCGTCCGCCGTGGTTCGACAGGATGATGCCGTCGACCCCCGCGTCGATGAGCCGCTTCGAGTCGGCGACGTTCTGCACGCCCTTGACGACGATCTTGCCCGGCCAGATGTCGCGGATGACGGCGAGGTCGTCGTAGCTGATCGTCGGATCCATCGCGGCATCCAGCAGCTCGCCGACCGTGCCGCCCGTGGTCGACAGCGATGCGAACTCGAGCTTCGGAGTGGTCAGGAAGTCGTACCACCACCACGGCCGCGGGATCGCGTTGACGATCGTGCCGAGGGTGAGCTGCGGCGGGATCGAGAAGCCGTTGCGCTTGTCGCGCAGGCGGGCGCCGGCGACCGGGGTGTCGACGGTGAACTGCAGTGTGTCGAAGCCTGCGGCGGCGGCCCGTCGCGCGAGCCCGTACGAGATCTCGCGGTCGCGCATGACGTACAGCTGGAACCAGTTGCGCCCGTTCGGGTTCGCGGCCTTCACGCCCTCGATCGAGGTCGTGCCGAGGGTGGAGAGGGTGAACGGGATGCCGGCGGCCCCTGCCGCGCCGGCGCCGGCGGTCTCGCCCTCGGTCTGCATGAGGCGCGTGAAGCCGGTGGGCGCGATGCCGAACGGCAGGGCCGACGGACCGCCCAGGATCTCGGTGGACATGTCGACGTTCTCGGCCGGACGCAGGATGTCGGGGTGGAACTCGACGTCCTCGAACGCCTGGCGGGCGCGGGCGAGCGACAGCTCGCCCTCCGCGGCACCGTCCGTGTAGTCGAACGCGGCCTTGGGCGTGCGGCGCTTGGCGATCGCGCGCAGGTCGTAGATCGTGAGCGCGGCGTCGAGGCGGCGCTTGCGGCCGTCGAGCTCGGGCTTCTTGAACTGCATCAGCTCGAGCAGCTCGGCGGGCTTGGGCAACTGGCGGGTGACCATGGGGACCTCTCCGGTGGGTCAGGGATGCGTGGGATTCGGGATGCCGGCGGCCGAGGGCTCCAGCCCCGCGGCCTCGTAGTAGCCGGCGATGTGGTCGTGGACGAGGGCGCGCGCGAGCGCCCCGTCGCCCGCGTCGACGGCGTCGAGGATGGCGTGGTGCTCGCGGCGCAGGCGGGCGGCTGCGGCATCCCACTCGGCGATGCGCGCGGCGCCGGCCTGCACGTACGACTCGATGGCGGTGCGCAGACCCGCCATCATCGCGGCGATGACGACGTTCCCGGACGCCTCGGCGAGTGCGAGGTGCAATTGCGCGTCAAGGGCGAGGAACTCGGTGGTCGTGAGATCGTCGGCGTCCATCGCGATGAGGATGTCGCGCGCGTCGCGCGTCGTCCGCGCAGGGTCGGCCGCGAGCGCCTCGACGACGGCCGACTCCAGCACGAGACGGGTGGCGACGACGTCGTCGAAGGGAAAGCCCTGCGCCGCGACCTGGAGCCGCAGGAGCGCCGACATGCCGCCTCGGGGCGTGGCGATGATGATCGCGCCGGAGGTGGGCCCTGAGCCGGTGCCGGTGCGGATGAGGCCCATGACCTCGAGGACGCGCAGCGCCTCGCGCACGCTGGAGCGGCCGACGCCGAGGCTCGCGGACAGTTCGCGCTCGGGCGGCAGCCGGTCGCCCGGACGGAGGGTGCCGTCGAGCAGATCGCTCTCGATGCTCTCGAGGACGATGCGCCAGGCGCGCGCTGCGGGTGGGGTGGGGGTCCCGGTCACGGATCTCCTCATCCATGCTCAGTCACGGCGTCCGCGCCGTGTGGTCTGACCACTGTACTGTGTGGTCCGACCACAGGCAACCGCGATGACGCCGGATGTCGCCCGGGCGCGCTAGCCTGACCTCATGGATCCCCTCCTCCTCGTCCTCATCGTCGCGGGCATCGCAGCGGCCTTCTGCTGGTTCATGTCGCTCGTCACGAAAGAGACATCGTGGATCGACCGGCTGTGGTCGGTCGTGCCGGTGATCTACGTGTGGATCTTCGCGATCGC
>NZ_JBQCIP010000306.1:0-6863 GCF_051953575.1 Microbacterium sp. | reverse complement strand
CGACGCGACCGTCTGCAGGTTGTTCTTGACGCGGTGGTGGATCTCGCGGATCGTCGCGTCCTTGGTGATGAGCTCCTGCTCCTGGTGGCGGATCTCGGTGACGTCGCGGCACAGCAGGATCGCGCCGATGCGGGTGCCGTGATCGCGGAGCGGGATCGTGCGCAGCGACACCGTGACGCCGCGCGCTTCGAGGTCCGCCCGCCATGGAGCGCGCCCCGTCACGACGACCGGCAGCGACTCGTCGAACTGACGCTTCGTGGGGAGGATCTGCGTCACGACCTCGACGAGCGACTCGCCCTCCAGCTCGTCCTCGAAGCCGAGGCGGTTGAACGCCGAGAGGGCGTTGGGGCTCGCAAACGTCGTCACCCCGTCGACGTCGAGCCGCACCAGACCGTCCGAGGCGCGCGGCGCGCCGCGTCGCGGCGAGGTGGGAGCGGTGAGGTCGGGGAAGTCGCCCGACGCGATCATGCCGAACAGGTCGTCGGCGCACTCGTTGAAGGTGATCTGCTGACGCGAGGGCGTACGAGCCTCGCCGAGGTTGGTGTGGCGGGTCACGACGCCGATCGTCTGCACGACGCCGCCGCTCCTGCGGGCGACGGGGACGGCGCGCACCCGGGTCGGCGTCTCTTCGAACCAGTCGGGCGAGGCCGAGTCGACGATCGCGCCGGTCTGGAAGGCCTCGCGCACCTGGGTGCGCCACTGCGGCCGCACGCGGTCCCCCACGATGTCACGGTAGAAGAGCGTCGCGGCGCCGCTCGGCCGCGTGTGCGCGACGGCGACGAACGAGTCGTCCGAGGTCGGCACCCACAGCACGATGTCGGCGGACGCCAGATCGGCGAGGAGCTGACCGTCACCCGCGAGACGGTGGAGCCACTCCACGTCCTCCTCGCTGGAGCGGCCCTGGGCGTAGACGAGATCGCTGAGGGTCGACACGCACCTAAGCCTAGGGCTCGCGCCTCACGCGGCCGGCGCCGGCGCCCCCGACGACTTCTGCGCGTCGTCGCGCGGGCGACGTCGAGGGATGCCGCGGCCGGTCTTTCTCGCATTCACGGGCGCCCCCTGGTCCGGCGCCGGCACCACGGCGTCGCCGGCGAACCGACGCACGGCGAGCGTGAGCGGAGACTTGGGCGCGACCTCGGCGATGGTCTGGGACGACAGCAGCGCAGCATCGGCGGAGCGCGGATCCTGCGGCACGAACCACACGTCTTCGATGCCGCCGAAGCGGTCGAGCGTGCGGCGCACCTGCCCGCGCGCATCGATGCCCAGCGCGCCCGGCCGCAGGCGGTTCGCGACCACCGCGACGCGGGTGGCGCCGATCGTCGCGCGCAGCTCGGCATACGCCCGCAGGAAGCGCGCCACCCCCAGCGGATCGGCGGCCGCGACCGCGACCACGAGATCTGCGGCTCGGAGCGCCGCGATCGTGGCGGCGTTGCGCCGCGGGCCGTCGAGGTCGCTGACGATCTCTTCGTCCCGCTCCAGTGACGAAGACACGTCGACGACCGTGAAGTCCGCCCATTCCCGGCAGGCGGCGAGCGCGGTCGTGACGCGTCGGTCGCTCAGCTCGGGCCAGCGCGACGGCCGGTTGATCCCGGTCAGCACGTCGACGCCGGTGCGCCCGAGCGGGATCGCGATGCGTGTGAGCTCGCGCGTGTCGAGTCCGCCGAGCTCGGCCTGCCGGCAGGCGGCGGCGAAACCCGGCCCTTCGTCGGCGAGGCCGAGCATGAGGGCGATGGACGGCGCGTGGGTGTCGGCGTCGACGAGCGCCACATGGCGCCCGCCTCGGGCGAGCTCCATCGCCAGCTCGGTCGCGATCGTGGTGCGGCCGGGCGCACCGGCCGGCCCCCACACCGCGATCACGCGCGGGCGCGTCGGCACGGCTTCGGCGCGCCGCGGGGCGGCAGCCTCCGACGGGCCCGCGAGCAGGACCTCGGCGATACGCCACGGCGCTGTGGCGGCGTCGAGCGGTGCTTCCAGTCCGCACGCGGCGGCGAGGCGCTCCCCCGCCGCGTCAGCGACGAGCGGCACGATCCGCGTGCCGGCCCGGTCGCAGAGTGCGACCACCGTGGGTGTCAGCGATGCGCGGTCGACCGCCAGCACGAGTGCATCGGCCTCGGCGAGCGCGCGCAGCAGGACCTCCGAGTCGGCCTCGGGCCCGGGCTCGTCCGCTCCCGCAGACGATGCGGACGCCGGAGCCGACGCCGCGAACCGGGCGACGACCTCGATGCCCTCGCGCTGCAGGCCGGCGACGAGCGCATCGGCATCGTCGACCGCGACGACCGCCTTCACGATCCCGCCCCCGTCGTCGGCACGATGGAGAGCGCGGACTGGTCGGCCATCGCGGCCAGTGTCGCCGACACGTCGTCACGCGGGATCACGAGCTCGAGGGCAGCCGCCCCGCCGCCGATCATCGAGTCGTCGCGCGTGACCGACACCACGGTGGCATCGGCGACAAGGATGCGCGGATCGTCATAGGCGCCGCGTTCGAGCAGCGGCGCCGCCCACACCTCCACGACGGTGCCGGCTTCGACCGAGGCGGGCACGTCCACGGCGCTGCGCACGACGACGCTCGTGGTGCGTGCGTCGTCGGCGTCGCCGACGGACGCCGCGGGCACGAGCTCGCCGGCCTCGATCGTGCGGGTGGCGACGGTGCCGTCTGCGAGGTCGCCCTCGCCGAGGTACGTGCCGGCGACGGCTCCGAGTGCCACGTCGACGATCTTGACGTCGCCCGCTGCGATCGGTTCGCCGGGCACGATCGTGTGCGCGGCGGCGTAGACGGGGACCGTCTGCCGCGCCGCGGAGACGACGAGCCACACTCCCACCACGGAGGCGACGACGAGGAGGACACCCAGGAAGAACCGCGCGTCGCCCCAGAAGGCGCGACGGGGGCTGCGGACGGTTTCGCTGGCGGGGTTCATCGGACCATCGTCGCCGACGCGCGAGAATCGCGTCGCGCGTTATCCACAGGGTGCTGCGCACCAGGCCGGTGCCGGACCCGCGGGGCCATAATGGGGGCATGTCAGATGACCCGACGTCCGACGTGCGCCTTCTCGCTCCCGCTCAGGTGGGCGAGGTCCTCGGCGTCTCGGTGGACGAGGTGATGGCCCTCGTCCAGGAGGGCCGCCTCCGCGGCATGCGGGTGGGATCGCCCGCACGCTGGCGCGTCGATGCCGCGAGCGTCACCGACTATCTCGACGACCAGGCCGAAGAGGCCCGGCGCATGGCCCTGTGGCGTCAGTCGCAGACCGCCAGCTTCCCCGAGCTGTGGGGCAGCGGCATCGTCCGCAACGGCGACTGACGGCACCGCGCCCCTCGGCAGGCCGAACGAGTCAGGGCAGGGCAGGCGCCTCGTCGGCGCGCACCCACGCCACCGCCGCGAACGGCACGATGCGGTGCCCCGTCACGGCATCCGCCCGTCGTGGCGCGCCCGGATCGTGCAGCGCGAGGTCGAGGTGGTCGGCGCCCGCTCTGTCGATCGTGCCCGTGAGGAGTCGCCCGTTGACGAGGTGCAAGGCCACGCCGGCGCGTCGGCGCACGAGGTCGCGCAGGGCGAAGCCGAACGTGAGGCGCTCGCTCAGCGGTGACCGGGGCGGCGCGACCCGGGCGGTGCGCAACAGGTCGGCATGCGGCATGCCGACCGCGAGAATGGCGGCGAAGGGGGCCACGACGGCGCCGGGCGGGCCCTCCACGGGCGCGAGGGCGACCCAGTCCGCCCCGACGCCGGTGACCCTCGCGCGCAGGGTCGTCCCGTCGACCAGATCGAAGGATGCCGTCGTCAGCGTCGCACCGTCGCGCCCGGAGAGCAGGGTCAGGCGTTCGGACAGCTGCACGCGCGACAGCCGCAGGCGCTCGGCCTCGGTGTCGAGCACGGCACGCTCGGCCTCCCATTCGGAGGCGAGCTGATCCTCGAGGTCGTCGAAGAAGCGGTCCCAGCGCACGGAGCGAGCGTAGGGCAATTCCGCTCTGACCGGCCTCGAGTTATCCACATACCCAGGTCTCGGGATTTTCCTGAGAGTTCCCCGTGTGTTGTACTAGCCCCGAGACATCCCCCACTGTCGAGATAGGCACCCATGGCAACGACGCCCGCGGGCAGCGCCCGCGCACTCCCTCATCATTCGCCGCGCAGCACGCAGCTCTCGGAGTTCTTCGCGCCGCAGCGCACGCCGTCGATCGAGCTGCCCTCGCCCGAGCCCTTCCTGCGCAACCTGGCGCTGGGAGTGCTCGAGGTGTTCGCGGGCGTGCGCGAGGTCGAGCAGCTCGCACGCTGGCTCACCGAGGACGCGTACCGCAAGCTCGTGGTCCGCACGAACCTCGCCACGCGGGCGCGCAACGCCCGCGGGATGGTCGCCCGCCGCCCGGTGCACACGGTCATGTCGGTGCACGAGTCCTCGCCGGCCGACGGCATCGTCGAAGCCGTCGTGGTGGTGCGCGGCCCCGCGAGGACGCGCGCGCTGGCCGTGCGCCTCGAGGGTCGCGACGGCCGGTGGCGCGCCACATCCCTCGCCCTTCTCTGACCCGAGCCGCGACGGGCGGGCCGGTCCCGACGATGTGACCGGCCCGGCCGTCAGCGTTCTTCGGCGTCGATGAGCTCGAGCAGCCCCTTCAGGGCATCGCGGATCTCGTCGTGCCCGTATTGACCCGCCCGGCTCTCGCCCGAGATCACGCCCGAACGGTGGACCTTGCGGAAGTCGCCGAACGGGAACGAGTACGCCTTCTTGGTCTCGCGGTCCTCGGACCGGTCGACACCCAGGTGCCAGTGCGAGAACTCGGTCCACCCGTCGCTCTCGATGAAGGCGTTCTCCTCGTCGGCGGTGGGGGCCGCCTCCGACCAGTCGTCCCGCTCGTCGCGGACGACCTTGCCGTCACGGATCAGCGCCCGCGCATGGCGGAGCGCCGGCTGATTCAGTTCGATGGACATGCCCGGAGGCTACGTCGCGGACGACGGCGCCCGGGAGGGGGTTGACGGGATGCCGCGGCATCCCTGCCTCACTGCTTGTACGACGACAGGAAGTTGCCCAGGCGCTCGATGGCCTCGGTGAGCACACGTGCCTCGGGCAGCGTGACGATGCGCAGGTGGTCGGGGGTCGGCCAGTTGAAGCCGGTGCCCTGCACCAGGAGGACGTGCTCGGCGACGAGGAAGTCGTAGACGAGCTTTCCGTCGTCGTGGATCTCGTACACCTCGGGATCCAGGCGCGGGAACGCGTACAGAGCGCCCTGCGGCTTCAGGCAGCTGACGCCCGGGATGCTCTCGAGCGCCTGCCACGCGGCATCCCGCTGCTCCAGCAGGCGTCCCTCGGGGGCGATGAGCGCGTCGATCGACTGCACACCCGACAGCGCCGCCTGCACCGCGTGCTGGGCGGGGACGTTGGGGCACAGGCGCGTCGACGCGAGCAGCTGGATGCCCTCCAGGAAGCCGGCCGCGTGCGCCTTCGGCCCCGTGATCACGAGCCAGCCCGAGCGGTAGCCCGCGACCCGGTAGGTCTTGGAGAGGCCGTTGAACGTCAGGCAGAGCAGGTCGGGGGCGAGCGTCGCGAGCGAGATGTGCTTCGCCTCGTCGTACAGGATGCGGTCGTAGATCTCGTCGGAGAGCAGCAGCAGCGAGTTCTCGCGCGCGATCTCGACGATGCCTTCGAGCACCTCCCGCGTGTAGACGGCGCCCGTCGGGTTGTTCGGGTTGATGACGACGATCGCCTTCGTGCGCGGTGTGACCTTGGCGCGGATGTCGTCGAGGCTCGGCTGCCAGCCGTCGTCCGGGTCGCAGCGGTAGTGCACCGGGGTGCCGCCGGCCAGGCTCGTCATCGCGGTCCACAACGGGTAGTCGGGGGCCGGGATGAGGACCTCGTCGCCCTCGTCCAGGAGCGCCTGCATCGTCATGGTGATGAGCTCGGAGACCCCGTTGCCGAGGTAGACGTCGTCAGGGTCGAACTGGGGGAAGCCCGGCACCTGCTCGTAGCGGGAGACGACGGCGCGGCGCGCCGACATGATGCCCTTGCTGTCGCTGTAGCCGTGCGCGTGCGGGACGGCCTCGATCATGTCGCGCACGATCTGGAACGGCGCCTCGAACCCGAACACCGCCGGGTTGCCGGTGTTGAGCTTGAGGATCGTGTGACCCTCGTCCTCGAGCCTGTCGGCCTCTGCCAGGGCCGCCCCACGGATCTCGTAGAGAACGTTCTGGAGCTTGCTCGACTGGTCGAGGGGGCGGAGGCGATTCATCGCATCAGGATATCCGCGGCGGCGCGGGGCCAATGAACGCCCCGTGGCCCGCTCACCACCTGCCTACGAAAAGCAGAATGGATGCCGCGACCCGGCGTCTCCCGAGGTCGCGGCATCCATTCGCGTCACTTCTTGCGCTGATCCGCGGCGCGCCGCTGGGCACGGTTGAGCGGCGCCTGCTCGGCAGCGGGCGCCTCGGTCTTCTGACCGAACGCACCGCGAGGAGCCTCCGCGGCCGGCTGGGCCTGCGGCTGAGCGGGCGTCGCCGCCGCGGCGGCCGCCGCCTGGCGCAGTCGCGTCGCCGCCTGCTGCACCTGGCCGCGCTCGTTGCGCACCTCGACCTCGCCGGCGTCGTTCGAGGCCGTGTACTGCAGACGCTGCGCCTCGACCGGCTGAGCCGACAGGCCCTTCGCCTCGACCTGCGTGACCTGGTCGGCGTCGCCCTCGCCCTGGCGGCGCACCTCGACCTCGAGGTTGTAGAGGTAGCCGACCGACTCCTCCTTGATCTGCCCCATCATGGCCTGGAACATCTGGTAGCCCTCGCGCTGGTACTCGATGAGCGGGTCGCGCTGGGCCATCGCACGCAGGCCGATGCCGTCCTTGAGGTAGTCCATCTCGTAGAGGTGGTCGCGCCAGCGGCGGTCGAGCACCTG
>NZ_JBQCIP010000305.1:0-4499 GCF_051953575.1 Microbacterium sp. | reverse complement strand
CCGACCTCGACGGTCTCGTCCTCCTGCACGAGGATCTCCTCGATGACGCCGCTCACCGGCGACGGGATCTCGGTGTCCACCTTGTCCGTGGAGATCTCGAGCAAGCCTTCGTCGGCCTGGACCGTGTCGCCGACGTTCTTGAGCCAGCGGGTGACCGTTCCCTCTGTGACGCTCTCTCCGAGAGCGGGGAGGACCACGGATGTGCTCATGAGGATGTCTCCTTCTGAATGAATATCGGATCTAGCTTAGTGATGGGGGGCGGCCTGGAGGGTCAGAGCGCGTGCAGCGGCTTGCCCGCGAGGGCGAGGAACGCCTCGCCGAGCGCTTCCGACTGGGTGGGATGCGCGTGGATGAAGGGCGCGATGTCTTCGGGGTGCGCCTCCCACCCGACCGCGAGCTGACCTTCGGTGATGAGCTCCCCGACACGGTCGCCGATGAGGTGCACGCCGAGGACGGGCCCGTCCTTCTCGCGCACCACCTTGACGATGCCGCTCGTGCCCAGGATCTCGCTCTTGCCGTTGCCGGCGAGGTTGTACTCGTACGCGACGATGCCGTCGGCGCCCAGACGGTCGGCGGCCTGAGCTTCGGTGAGTCCGACGGACGCGACCTCGGGGTGGCTGTAGGTCACCTTGGGGATATGCGCGTCGGGGATGACGACGGGGGAGAGCCCGGCGATCTCCTCGGCGACGAAGTTGCCCTGCTGGAATCCGCGGTGGGCGAGCTGCAACCCGGGCACGATGTCGCCGACCGCCCACACGTGGGGCACACCGGTGCGCAGACGCTCGTCGGTCACGACGAATCCGCGGTCCAGCGTGAGGCCCGCCTCCTCGTATCCGAGGCCGGCGGTCGCAGGCCCGCGACCGACGGCGACGAGCAGGTAGTCGGCCGTGAAGATCTTGCCGTCCTCGAGCGTGACGGTGACGGCATCCGAGGTCTGCGTCGCGGACTGGAAGCGCACACCGAGGGAGTACTGGATGCCGCGGCGGCGGTAGGCGCGCTCCAGACCCTTGCTGAGCGAGAGGTCCTCATTCGGGACCAGGTGGTCGAGCGCCTCGACGATCGTGACCTGCGCGCCGAACGAGTGCCACACGCTGGCGAACTCGACGCCGATCACGCCGCCGCCCAGGATGATGACGCTCGACGGGATCTCGTCGAGCTCGAGCGCCTGCTCGCTGGTCAGGATGCGTCCGCCGATCTCCAGGCCGGGGAGCGTGCGGCTGTACGAGCCGGTGGCGAGGATCACGTCGGTGCCGCGGTACACGTCGTCGCCGACGCGGACGGCGGGACCGGCCTCGAGACGGCCTTCACCGGTGACGACGGTGATGCCACGCGCCTTCACCAGGCCCTCGAGCCCCTTGTACTTCTTGGCGACGATGCCCTCGCGGTAGGTGCGGACGCCCGCCGGGTCGATCCCCTCGAGTGTCGCGCGGATGCCGTAGGAAGCCGCTTCGCGGGCGGTGTCGGCCACCTCCGCCGCGTGCAGGAGCGCTTTGGTGGGGATGCAGCCGCGGTGCAGGCAGGTCCCGCCGACCTTGTCCTTCTCGACGAGGGCGACGGTCTTGCCCAGCTCGGCGGCGCGGAGCGCGGCGGCGTAGCCGCCGCTGCCACCGCCCAGAACGACGAGATCGAAGGTGTGGTCGGTCATCGTGCCTCCTCATCGAGGTCAGTCAGGACGAAGCGGATCAGGCTGCGCACGGTGGCGGCAGTCGGTCCCTTGTCGGTGTAGCCGTACGGCGCGCCCTTGTGGAGCCCGCTGCCGGCGATGTCGAGATGCACCCAGGGGATCCGGGGCGCATCCGCTTCGTCGCCCGTGCGGCCGACGAAATGACGCAGGAACAGTCCTGCGAAGAGCGAGCCGCCCGCCGGATCGCCGATCTTGGCGTTCTGCAGGTCGGCGATGGGGGAGTCGAGCTCTTCCACCATGTGTGCGGGAAGCGGCAGCTGCCAGGCGGGCTCGCCGGCCTCGGCGGCGGCTGCGAGGTAGTCGGCGACGGCGTCGTCGTCGCCCATGACGCCGGTGTGCCGGGTGCCGAGCGCGACGAGGATCGCGCCGGTCAGCGTGGCGACGTCGACGATCACGTCGGGGTGCTCCCGGCTGGCCGCGACGAGGCCGTCGGCGAGCACCAGGCGCCCTTCGGCATCCGTGTTGAGCACCTCGACCGTCGTGCCGTCCAGCATCCGCAGCACGTCCCCGGGACGAGTGGCGCGACCCGACGGCATGTTGTCGGCGACGCACAGCCACGCGGTGACGCGGACCGGGGCTTCGACGGCTGCGGCGGCGCGCACCACTGCGAGCACGGTCGCGGCCCCGGCCATGTCGTACTTCATCCCGACCATCGACGCCGCAGGCTTGAGCGACAGTCCGCCGGTGTCGAACGTGATGCCCTTGCCGACGAGCGCGACGTGACGGGTGGCGCCGGCGGGCGCGTAGTCGAGGCGCACCAGGCGGGGCGGCCGGTCGGAGCCCTGCCCGACGCCGAGGATGCCGCCGAAGCCCTGTTCGCGCAGCGCGTCTTCGTCGAGCACGTCCACCTGCACCCCGAGGTCCGCCACCGCCTCGGCCGCCTTCTGCGCGACGTCGGCAGGGCCGAGCCATTCGGCGGGGATGTTGACGAGATCCTTGACGAGCGCGACGGATGCCGCGGTCTCGGCGGCCAGACGCAGTGCGGCGTCATCCGCCTCGGCCGTACCGTGCACGACCACGCGGGAGGCACGAGCCTTCGGCGTCTCGGACTTGTAGCCGTCGAACCGGTAGCCACCGAGGCCGGCGCCTTCGGCCGCGGCCGCCCACAGCGCGGGGTCGGCGAACGGAGCGGCGACGGCGACGGTCGCGTAACCGGTGAGGGATCGGATGCCGGCGCCCACGGCGTCACGCAGGGCCGAGGCATCCGGTTCCGCGCCCGTTCCGACGACGGCCAGCGGCAGCGTCGTCGACTCGGGGGCGAACACCCGCAGGAAAGACCCGGTCGCACCGCTGAAGCCGAGAGCCGACAGTGCGTCGCGCAGTCCCGGCCAGTCGGCCAGGTCGGGCGCCTGGTCGCCCTCCAGGGGCGGCAGCGCGAGGAGCAGTGCGTCGGCTTCGGACTCTCGGACGGGGGTGGTGCGGTACTCGAGGTCGGGGAACGCCATGGTGCCCATCCTACGGAGCATGCGTGTTCGCTCTGAGCGCGACCGACCCGCCCTCTGCCCCTCCGACGGCTCGTAGCATGGGAGCATGCCTCTCTCCGGCCCGCTGTTCGAGCGCGCGGCATCCGCGCCCCCGGTACCGCGCGGTCTGCCGCTGGTGATCGCCCTGACCGGCTTCACCGATGCGGGCAGCGCCGTGAGCCGCGTCATCGACTATGTGCGCGACGACCTGTCGCCTTCTCCGCTCGTCGTGTTCTCCAACGACACGCTGCTCGACTACCGCGCCCGGCGCCCGATCGTGTCGTTCGAGAAGGACCACCTCACCGACTACCGTCCGCCGCGCCTGGAGCTGTCGTTCGCTCACGATTCGCTCGGCCAGCCCTTCCTGGTGCTCGCCGGCTACGAGCCGGACTTCGCATGGGATGCCTTCGCCGCCGCGGTGGTGGATCTCGCCGAGCTGTACGGTGTGTCCACGGTCACGTGGGTGCATGCGATCCCGATGCCGGTGCCGCACACGCGTCCGATCGGCACGACGGTCAGCGGCACCCGGACCGAGCTCACCGAGGCGCACTCGGTCTGGCAGCCGCACACGCAGGTGCCCGCGACCGCCGGCCATCTGCTCGAGTACCGCCTGGCCGAGGCGGGGACCCGCGTCGCGGGCTTCGTCCTGCTCGTTCCGCACTACCTCGGCGACTCCGACTATCCGGCCGCCGCGCTCGCGGCGCTCGACAGCCTCACCGTCGCGACCGGACTCGTCTTCGCCGGCGACGAGCTGCGCGAAGAGAACCGCGAATACCTCGAGAAGGTCACCGAGCAGATCGACGGTAGCGACGAGCTGGCACGCATGGTGGAGGGGCTCGAGGAGCGGTACGACTCGTATATGGCCGGTTCCACGCTCGCGACGCCGATGATCCACACGGGCGATCTGCCCAGCGCCGATGAGCTCGCCGCAGAGCTCGAGCGGTTCCTGGCTACGCGCCCCGACGACGACAAGCGCGGTTCCTGATCCGCGGGCCCCGACTCGGCGCGAGCTGCGGAATTCTGGTTCCGGCCTGCGCGTTGTCATAGGTACGGAGGTGCGCCGGTCCCGGCGGGGCGATGCTGGCGGCGCACGGCAAGTATGAGATACTAGACGCTCTGACCCGTTGTCAACCGTCTTCGTGAGAGCTCTCAGCGAAGGCTGGGACTTGACAAGGGTCTTACTAGTGTCCGAAACCGACCGGAGCCGCGCCGAGCGCGTCGACCGGTGAAAGGCGAAACGTGACTCCAGGCACGAACACCAAGGCTCGCTCGGCCGCGAAGGACACCGAGTCGGACGAGACGAAGACCGCAGCCGCCAAGAAGGCTCCCGCAGCCAAGGGGGCCGCCAAGGC
>NZ_JBQCIP010000304.1:0-8331 GCF_051953575.1 Microbacterium sp. | reverse complement strand
GCTCTCCCGCAACATCATGGCGCTGATCGACGACGCCGTGGACAAGTACCGCAACCAGACCGGCGAGAACGTCCGGCCCGTGACCATCCGGGCCGACCTGTTCCCGCTTCCGGAACTCGAAGACTAGGAGTGCAGTCATGACCACCATCACCGCCCACCGCGTCGTGTCGTCCCGCGCCGCGCGCACCACCGCATTCGACCGGGCCTTGCTGCAGGCGGCATCCGCTCTCGACGCGTTCGTGGCGACCCGCCTCGAGCGCCGCGCCGACGCGGCCCGCCGCCGTTCCGTCGCGGTGCAGGATGCCGCTGCCGGCGCCCGTTCGGCGGCCGAGGCGCGCGCCGCCATCGGTGTCCTCCCGCGATGAGCGACATCGTCGAGACCGCGCCGGAGGCCGGAGCGTCGGCCGGGCGGGCACGCAGGGTCCCGCTCGGCCGCGACTTCGGAAAGCTCTGGACCGCGGCCGCCTTCAGCAATCTCGCCGACGGCATCGGTCGCACCGCCGTCCCGCTCGTCGCGACGACGCTCACCCACGATCCGCTGATGATCTCGGTGCTCGGCGCGCTGGCCTTCCTGCCGTGGCTGCTGTTCGGCCTGCCCGCAGGCATGATCGTCGACCGCTTCGACCGCCGCGTGGTGATGGCGATCGCGAACACGTTCCGCGGCGCGGCCGCTCTCGTGCTCGCGGTCCTCACCGTCACGGGCACCTTGTCGATCTGGGCGCTGTTCGCCGGCACCCTCGTGTTCGGTCTCGGCGAGACGCTGTTCGACAACGCCACGAACGCGGTCATCCCGGGCGTCGTCACGCGCGAGCAGCTCGACCGTGCGAACGGCTGGATGCAGGCGGCGCAGATCACGATCGACAGCTTCATCGCGACGCCCATCGGGGGCGTGCTGTTCGGCATCGCGCTGGCGGTCCCGCTGTGGGTCGGCGGGGCGGCGTATCTCGTGCCCATCGTGCTGGCCCTCATGCTGCCGCTCTCGGCGGCTCGCCCGCTGCGGGCGCCCGCGTCCGGGCCCGAGCAGGTGCCCGACCCCACCGCGCCCGATGTGGCGCCCGCGGGCGCGACCTCCGAGCCGGTGCCCGCGCCGGTCGCTCAGTCCTCGGTGTCGGCGCGCGAGGCCGTACGGTTCCTGTGGCACCACTCGTACCTGCGCTCGATGGTCCTGTTCACCTCGATCGTCGGATGCTGCCTGTCGTTCGCGCAGGCCGTCACGGTGCTGTTCTTCCTCAACGTGCACCACGTCGACCCGGTCGCGATCGGCTTCGTCACCGCCGGCATCGGCATCGGCGCGCTGGTGGGCTCGCTGCTGGCCTCACGGCTGGTGGACCGGTTCGGCCGCGGTCCGGTGATGGTCGGCGCCAACGCCATCGTCGCGGTGTCGTCCGTGCTGGTGGGGCTCGCCCCCAACGTCGGGCTCGCCATCGCCGCCTACGCGCTCATGGCGTTCGCGGTGTCGACGTGGAACGTCCCGTGGGGCGCGCTGCGGCAGCAGATCATCCCGCCGCACCTGTTCGGTCGTGTGCTCGGGATCACGCGCATGCTGACGTGGGGCATCTTCCCGATCGCGACCCTGCTGGGCGGGCTCGTGTCGCGGGCGAGCCTGCAGCTCCCGTTCGTGATCTCGGGCGTGGTCGTCGCAGTGGCGACGCTCGTGGCGCTGCGGCTCCTGATCGTCGGAACGCGCGAGGCGGGCGCCGAGGCGGGGGCCGCGCCGGCCGCGTGACATACGGCGAAGGCCCACGAACCGCGGTTCGTGGGCCTTCACCGCGGTGTCAGGCGAACTCGTCCTCGTCGTCGTGACGCACGACGACGGCTCCGGAGCGGTCGATCGTCACGATCACGCCGGTGTCGAGCTCGGCGACCGGGCGGCCTTCGAGCCACGTCAGGGTCCAGTGCGGCACCGGCGAGCCGGGCGGGAGGGCCCGCTCGACAGCCGCGAGCTGCTCGTGGAGCTCCTGCGGAACGGCGGCCGGAGGCTGCTCTCCGGCGGTCCAGCGTGTACCGAGCTGCATGTCAGTCCTCCTGGGGGGCGAGTTCGATCGCGGTCACCGCGAGCGTGTCGGCATCCGCGTACTCGATGTCGGCGATGCGGCCCACGGCCTTGAGATCGCCCTCGGCGAGCCGGATGAGGGCGAGGGATGCCTCGGGCCCGGCGATGACCGCGCGCGCGACGGGCGCCTTCTGCGACACCTTCGCCTCGGTCTTAGCGCGCCGAACGCCGATGAGGGCCTCTCCGACCACGGACAGCACGGCGGGGTCGCCCCACTCCTCGTCCTGCGCGACCGGCCAGGCGGCCGTGTGCACGGATCCCTCGTTGAACCACGACCACGTCTCTTCGGTCGCGAAAGACAGCACGGGGGCGAGCAGGCGCAGCAGCGCCGACAGCGCCTGGCGCAGTGCCAGGGCCGCGGAGGCCTGGCCCACGTCGGTCTGGTTGTAGGCGCGCTCCTTGACGAGCTCGAGGTAGTCGTCGCAGAACGTCCAGAAGAACGACTCGGTGAGCTCGAGGGCTCGCGCGTGGTCGTAGTTCTCGTACGCCTTCGTCGCCTCGCGCACCACGCCGTGGAGTGCGGCGAGCATCGACGCGTCGAGCGCGTGGGTGACCTCGGCGCCTTCGGGCACCGGGAACGAGAGCACGAACTTGGCGGCGTTGAGCACCTTGATCGCCAGTCGCCGGCCGATCTTGATCTGCGTCGGGTTCTGCGGGTCGAAGGCGGCGTCCGTCCCGAGGCGGCTCGAGGCCGCCCAGTAGCGCACGGCGTCCGAGCCGTGCTGCGACAGGATGTCGGCCGGCGTGACCACGTTGCCCTTGGACTTCGACATCTTCTTGCGGTCGGGGTCGACGATGAAGCCCGAGATGGCGGCATCCGTCCACGGTGCGCGGTCGTCCTCGAGGGCGCTGCGCAGCATCGTCGAGAACAGCCAGGTGCGGATGATGTCCTGACCCTGGGGGCGCACGTCGAAGGGGGCGACGAGGCTCCACAGCTCGGGGTCGCGGTCCCAGCCGCCCGCCAGCTGCGGCGTCAGCGACGAGGTCGCCCACGTGTCGAAGATGTCCTTCTCGCCCTCGAACCCGCCCGGGACGCCACGCTGCTCTTCGGTGTAGCCCGGGGGCACATCGGTCGTGGGGTCGACCGGCAGGCTCTCGAGCACGGGCGTGAGCACGCGGTCGTAATCGCGCTCGCCGTTTTCGTCGAGGCCGTACCAGACCGGGATCGGCACGCCGAAGAAGCGCTGACGCGAGACGAGCCAGTCGCCGGTGAGGCCGCCGACCCAGTTCTCGTACCGGACGCGCATGAAGTCGGGGTGCCAGTTCATGCCCTTGCCGAGTGCGAGGAGCTTGTCGCGCAGGGCGGCGTCGCGGGCGCCGTTGCGGACGTACCACTGGCGGGTCGACACGATCTCGAGCGGGCGATCGCCCTTCTCGTAGAACTTCACCGGGTGGCTGAAGGGCTTCGACACCTCGAGCAGCTCGCCCGACTCCTCGAGCAGCTCGACCATGCGCTTCTTGGCGCTGAACACGGTCTTCCCCGCGAGTTCGGCGTAGGCGGCCTTCCCGGCCTCCGAGGTGATGACCTCGGGCGCGTCGGGCAGCACGCGGCCGTCCATGCCCAGGATCGTGCGGTTGGGCAGATCGAGTTCGCGCCACCAGACGATGTCGGTGACATCGCCGAAGGTGCAGATCATGGCGATGCCCGTGCCCTTGTCCTGCTGCGCCAGGTGGTGCGCGAGCACCGGCACCTCGACGTCGAAGACTGGCGTGCGCACGGTCGAGCCGAAGTAGGGCTGGTAGCGCTCGTCGTCGGGGTTGGCCACCAGCGCCACACAGGCGGCGAGCAGCTCGGGACGCGTCGTCTCGATGACGATGTCGCCGCTGCCGTCGGTCTTGTGGAAGGCGACCTTGTGGAACGAGGCCTGCTGCTCGCGGTCCTCGAGCTCCGCCTGGGCGATGGCCGAACGGAAGTCGATGTCCCAGAGCGTCGGGGCGAGCGACTGGTACGCCTCGCCGCGCTCGATGTTGCGCAGGAACGCGCGCTGGCTCGTGCGGATCGTGTCGTCCGAGATCGTCCGGTAGGTCTGGGTCCAGTCCACCGACAGGCCGAGCTGCCGGAAGAGGTCCTCGAAGTGCTTCTCGTCCTCGAGGGTCAGCGCCTCGCAGAGCTCGATGAAGTTGCGGCGGCTGATCGGAACCTGGTCGGCCGGCTTGAGGCTCTTGGCGTCGCCCTGGAAGGGCGGGGTGAAGTCGGCGTCGTAGGGGAGCGAGGGGTCGCAGCGCACGCCGTAGTAGTTCTGCACGCGACGCTCGGTCGGCAGGCCGTTGTCGTCCCAGCCCATCGGATAGAAGACGGTCTTGCCGCGCATGCGCTCGAAACGCACCTTCACGTCGGTGTGCGTGTAGCTGAAGACGTGCCCGATGTGCAGCGATCCCGACGCGGTGGGCGGGGGAGTGTCGACCGAGTACACGCCGTCGCGGCCGGCCGCGGCGGCGCGGATGCGGTCGAACAGGTACGTGCCCTGCGCCTTCCACGCTTCATCCCACTTGGTCTCGAGGCCCTCCAATGCGGGCTTCTCCGGAATATGCGCGTCGGACATGGATCTCCTCGATCGATATGTGCGGCACTGTGTGAGCGTGCCTGAGTGTGGGATGTCGTCCGAGTCTACCGGGGCGTGAACGGCACCCGGAACGCCGGATGCCGGCGGCCCAGGCCGCCGGCATCCGCTCGTCCTTCGCCGTCAGGCCGTGACGGTCGCCGACTCGGGATCGGTCGCCAGCTCGGGGACCACCGGACGGCGGGCCGCCAGCCAGGCGGAGACGAGCGTGACGACCGACAGCACCGCGAGCACGATCCCGGGGTGCCACCAGGCGTAGCCGGTGCCCTCGCCGAGGCCGAGGGTGATCAGCGGGACGAACCCGCTCAGCGTCGCCGCGATCGCGTAGGCGATCGACAGGGCCGAGTACCGGAAGTGGTCGGGGAAGAGGTCGTTCATGAGGCCGCCGAGGGCTGCCCAGGCCGCCGTGGGCATGATGCCGCCGATGATCATCATCCCGACGAGCACGCCGAACGACGCCGACTGCAGCAGGAAGTACATCGGGAACGTGATGATCAGGGTGCCGAGGGCCCCCCACATGACGACCTTCGCCGAGCCGATGCGGGTCGCCCACACGCCGAACAGCGGGATCGTCACGAACTGCACGAGCGCCCCGATGGTCGTTGCGATCATCAGCTGCGTGTAGTCGTAGCCCAGCTGCGTGGCCCCGTACTCCATCGTGTAGGTGTTCATCAGCGAGTAGGAGCCGATGCCGAGCAGCGCCGCGCCGACCGCGATGAGAAACGCCGTCGGCGCGTTGCGGAACACCGACAGGAAGGGAACCTTGTCGCGGCGGTCCTGCGCCACGACGCCCTTGAACACGGGCGTCTCGTCGATCGACCAGCGCAGGTAGAGCGAGACGAGCAGCAGCGGGAAGGCGAGCAGGAACGGGACGCGCCATCCCCACGCCGCGAGATCCTCCGGGGACAGCGTGAAGGCCATGACGAGGAACACGACGGCGGTCAGCGTGGAGCCGACCGGGGATCCGAGCTGCGGGATCGACGCGTAGAACGCGCGCTTGACGCGACTGGAGCTCTCGGCCGCCAGCAGGATCGAACCGCCCCACTCGCCGCCGAGCGACAGGCCCTGCACGATGCGCAGCAGCACGAGCGCCCACGCTCCGACCCACCCGGCCTGGGCGTACGTCGGAAGGAGTCCGATGAGGCCGGTCGCCACGCCCATGATGCCGACGGTCCACAGGAGGGTCGTGCGCCGGCCGAGCCGGTCGCCCATGTGGCCGAAGATGACGGCGCCGATCGGGCGGATGACGAAGGCGAGCGCGATCGTCGCGAACGACGCCATCGTGCCGCCGAACTGTCCGAGCGGCGCGAAGAACGCCGGACCGGCGAAGTACGCCGAGAAGTACGCGAAGACGTAGAAGTCGAAGGATTCGAGGGACGTGCCGACCATCGAGGCCCATGCGACGCGGCGCGTCGGGGCGCTCTCGGGAGCGATGGCGGCTTCTGGTGCTGCTGCGGTCACGGACGTCAATCTTGGCACGAGTCCAGAAACCTGGCGCCGGCCGCCGGCATTCCCGCGACGGTCAGTCCCTCGGAACCGCGTTGGCGGCGATCACGTCGGCGAAGAACCCGGCGCTCTTCTTCGGCGTGCGCTCCTGCGTCGTGAAGTCCACCGCGACGATGCCCCATCGCTGCGTGTACCCCTCCGCCCACTCGAAGTTGTCGAGCAGCGACCACACGACACGTAATGGCCTTCGAGGGGCACGCCGTCGCCGATCGCGCGGGCAGCCTGCTGGAAGTGCGCGCGCAGGAACGCGACGCGATCAGGATCGTCGACGGTGAGGTCGGGTGTCGCGTCGGGGATGCCGTTCTCGGTGATGATGAGCGGGATCGCCGGGTATTCGTCCTTCAGCCGCACCAGCAGGTCGTAGAGACCCTGCGGATCGACCTGCTGCCAGCTCGCCGCCGACGTCCGGGCGACTTCGACGGTGCGGCCGAGGCTGTCGATGCCCGTCACGCCGTAGTACTGGATGGCGAGCAGGTCGCAGGGCGCCGAGATCACCTCGAGGTCCCCGGGCAGCTGCAGGGCGCGGAACGCAGCGGGATCGGCGGGCAGCTGGCCGGGCTGGTCGCCGACCGCGTCGTCGGGGTACGACCCCTTGAGGATCGGGTCGAGGAACAGGCGGTTCTCGCGTGCGTCGGTGCATGTCGCCGCCTCGGGGTAGTCGGGTTCGGTCGCCCGCACCGGGATCAGATTGAGCGCGGCCCCGATGCGGCCGGGGGTGCCGCTCTCGCGGAAGCGCTGGACGGCGAGCCCGTGCGCCAGTAGCTGGTGGTGCACCGCCGCCGCAGCGGTGTCGGGGTCGCGCAGTCCGGGGGCGTGGGTGCCGTACCAGTGCCCGACGAACGCGTGGGTCTTGGGCTCGTTGAGGGTCAGCCAGTCCGGCGCCGCGTCACCGAGCGCCTCGAAGCAGACCCCGGCGTAGTCGGCGAAGCGCGCAGCCGTGTCGCGCGACGCCCAGCCGCCGGCATCCTGGAGCGCCTGCGGCAGGTCCCAGTGGAACAGCGTGATGGCGGGGCGGATGCCGGCGCCGACGAGCTCGTCGACCAGACGCCGGTAATAGTCGAGGCCGGGCTGGTTGACAGCGCCGGCGCCGGTCGGCAGGACGCGCGACCACGAGATCGAGAAGCGGTAGGCGCCCAGTCCCAGCGAGCTCATGAGGGCGACGTCGTCGGCGTAGCGGTGGTACTGGTCGGCGGCGGGCTCGCCGGTCGAGCCGTCGCTGATCCTGCCGGGGAGCGCCGCGAAGGTGTCCCACACCGACGGCCCGCGGCCGTCGGCGGTCAGGGCGCCCTCGACCTGGAACGCGCTCGTCGACGCGCCCCACGTGTACCCCTCCGGGAACGCCAGGGGCTCGGCAGGCGGGGTCCAGGGCGAAGGCGACGCCGAGCCGGTCGGCGGTGTGGTCGACGCGCCCTCCGGTGTGCACGCCGCGAGGGCCGCGGTCAGGCCGACGCCGCCGGCAGCCAGGAGGAACGTGCGGCGGGAGAGATCGCCGTCGCGGCGCAGGGGAGTGGGCATCGTCGCCTTCGGTGCGGTCGGTCAGCGTGGGAGCGCTTCCACGCTCGGCACAGCCTAGCGCACCGCAGGCGGGTAGAATCAAGGCCAACGACTGCGATCCGGCCATCACCGGGGAGTCTTCGGAAGAACGCGGGGCCAGCCCCCGTCATTAGAACCGAACGGGTCAGGCCCGTCACAGCCGCAGTGAGAGGGGAGGGATGCCGGTCTGCCGGCATCCGTCAATGCAGGGTGGTACCGCGGTAGACCTGGACCCACGTCCGGACCGATCGTCCCGGCAGGAAGCACACGAGCGAGCACCTGCGAGAGATGATGACCTACCCCCGCCCCTCCGCCTTCGGCCCCGCCGCCGACGCGGCGCCTGCACCCGTCGTCCCGAGTCCGCGCTTCCCCGACATCGAGCAGGAGACGCTCGCGTTCTGGGAGGCCGACCAGACCTTCCGCGCGTCCATCGCACAGCGCGACGGCGCCGAGGAATGGGTCTTCTACGACGGGCCGCCCTTCGCCAACGGCCTGCCCCACTACGGCCACCTGCTCACCGGCTACGCCAAGGACCTCTTCCCGCGCTTCCAGACCATGCGCGGCAAGAAGGTCGACCGCGTCTTCGGGTGGGACACGCATGGCCTCCCCGCCGAGCTCGAGGCGATGAAGCAGCTCGGCATCACCGAGAAGAGCGAGATCGAGGCGATGGGCATCGCC
>NZ_JBQCIP010000303.1:0-49591 GCF_051953575.1 Microbacterium sp. | reverse complement strand
CACGAACGCCTCCTGATCCCGCGACCAGCGCCCGCCGTGCGAAGGCATGGCGGGCGCTGTTTCGTTCCGTGACGCGAAGCCGGGCTGCGCTATGCCCACGGCGAACAGCGGCGTACGGCATCCGGTCGCTCGTTACCCTCGTTTACAAGACGCCCGGAGTGCATCCGCGCGCAGTGCGTCCTGGAGGAAAAGCGATGTTCGAGAGATTCACCGACCGTGCCCGTCGTGTGGTCGTCCTCGCCCAAGAAGAGGCGAAGATGCTGAACCACAACTACATCGGCACCGAGCACATCCTGCTCGGGCTCATCCACGAGGGCGAGGGCGTCGCCGCGAAGGCGCTCGAGTCGCTGGGCATCTCGCTCGACGCCGTGCGCGAGCAGGTGCAGGACATCATCGGCCAGGGTCAGCAGCAGCCGACCGGCCACATCCCCTTCACGCCGCGCGCCAAGAAGGTGCTCGAGCTGAGCCTGCGCGAGGCGCTGCAGCTCGGCCACAACTACATCGGCACCGAGCACATCCTCCTCGGCCTCATCCGCGAGGGCGAGGGCGTCGCCGCCCAGGTGCTCGTCAAGCTCGGCGCCGACCTCAACAAGGTGCGCCAGCAGGTCATCCAGCTGCTCTCGGGCTACCAGGGCAAGGAGCCCGCGGGTGTCGCGTCCGGCGCCGGCGAGCAGACCCAGGGCAGCACGCAGGGCGGCTCGCAGGTGCTCGACCAGTTCGGCCGCAACCTCACGCAGGCCGCGCGCGACAACAAGCTCGACCCGGTCATCGGGCGCGAGAAGGAGATCGAGCGCGTCATGCAGATCCTGTCGCGCCGCTCCAAGAACAACCCCGTCCTCATCGGCGAGCCCGGTGTCGGAAAGACGGCTGTCGTCGAGGGCCTCGCCCAGGCGATCGTCAAGGGGGACGTGCCCGAGACGCTCAAGGACAAGCAGCTCTACTCGCTCGACCTCGGCTCGCTCATCGCCGGTTCCCGCTACCGGGGTGACTTCGAGGAGCGCCTGAAGAAGGTCACGAAGGAGATCCGCACCCGCGGCGACATCATCGTCTTCATCGACGAGATCCACACCCTCGTGGGCGCGGGTGCCGCCGTGGGTGCGATCGACGCGGCATCCATCCTGAAGCCGCTCCTCGCCCGCGGGGAACTCCAGACGATCGGTGCGACGACCCTCGACGAGTACCGCAAGCACTTCGAGAAGGATGCCGCCCTCGAGCGCCGCTTCCAGCCGATCCAGGTCGCCGAGCCGAGCCTGCCCCACGCGATCAACATCCTGAAGGGCCTGCGCGACCGCTACGAGGCGCACCACAAGGTGCAGATCACCGACGGCGCGATCGTCGCCGCGGCGAACCTCGCCGACCGGTACATCTCGGACCGCTTCCTGCCCGACAAGGCGATCGACCTGATCGACGAGGCAGGCGCCCGCCTGCGCCTGTCGATCCTCTCGAGCCCGCCCGAGCTGCGCGAGTTCGACGACAAGATCGCCAAGGTCCGTGAGGACAAGGAGCGCGCCTCCGAGGACCAGGACTTCGAGAAGGCCGCCGCGCTGCGCGACGAGGAGAAGTCCCTCCTCGCCGAGCGGCTGCGCCTCGAGAAGCAGTGGCGCTCGGGCGACGTCGCGTCGCACGCTGTCGTCGACGAGGGCCTGATCGCCGAGGTGCTCGCTCAGGCCACCGGCATCCCGGTGTTCAAGCTCACCGAGGAGGAGTCGAGCCGACTCGTCTTCATGGAGAAGGCGCTGCACCAGCGCGTCATCGGCCAGGAAGAGGCGATCGCCGCCCTGTCGAAGACGATCCGTCGTCAGCGCGCCGGCCTCAAGGACCCGAAGCGCCCCTCGGGCTCGTTCATCTTCGCCGGCCCCACGGGCGTCGGAAAGACCGAGCTCGCCAAGGCGCTCGCCGAGTTCCTGTTCGACGACGAGACTGCGCTGATCTCGCTCGACATGTCGGAGTTCGGTGAGAAGCACACCGTCTCGCGCCTGTTCGGTGCCCCTCCCGGGTTCGTCGGGTTCGAAGAGGGCGGCCAGCTCACCGAGAAGGTGCGCCGCAAGCCGTTCTCGGTCGTGCTCTTCGACGAGATCGAGAAGGCGCACCCCGACATCTTCAACTCGCTGCTGCAGATCCTCGAAGAGGGTCGCCTCACCGACGGTCAGGGTCGCGTCATCGACTTCAAGAACACCGTGATCATCATGACGACGAACCTCGGTTCGTCGGCGATCGCCGGTGGTCCGGTCGGATTCCAGGTCGAGGGCAACAGCGGCACGACCTACGAGCGGATGAAGGGCAAGGTCAACGAGGAGCTCAAGCGCAACTTCAAGCCCGAGTTCCTCAACCGTGTCGACGACATCATCGTCTTCCCGCAGCTCGACAAGAACGAACTGCGCCAGATCGTGGGCCTGTTCACCAAGCGCCTCGGCGAGCGTCTGCTCGACCGCGACATGACGGTGGAGCTGACGGATGCCGCCAAGGACAAGCTCATCGAGATCGGCTTCGACCCGGCGCTCGGCGCCCGTCCGCTGCGTCGTGCGATGCAGCGCGAGGTCGAGGACCGGCTGTCGGAGAAGATCCTGCACGGCGAGCTGAACCCCGGCGACCACGTCAAGGTGGACGCCGAGAACGGCGAGTTCGTGTTCGAGCACGGCCCCCGCGGCGAGAAGGTCGCGGTGGGTGTGGTCCACGGCGGCGAGATCGCCGCGACGCCCGACCTCGCGGCCAACTCCTGAGCGCCCGATAGCGCGAACGACGAAGAGCGGATGCCGGCGGCATCCGCTCTTCGTCGTTCTGGACGTTCGCAGGGTTCTACGCTGGACGAGTGGCAGAGTTCACGATCCGGCCGGCCCGCACCCCCGACGTGCGTCGCATCCAAGCGCTCCTCGAGCCGTTCGTCCAGCGGCGCATCCTGCTCGGCAAGGATCTCGTCGTGCTCTACGAGGCGACGCAGCAGTTCCTCGTCGCCGAGGACGCGAATGGCGAGCTCATCGGCTGCGGCGCCCTGCACGTGATGTGGGAGGACCTCGGGGAGGTCCGCACCCTGCTCGTCGCCGACGGCTGGCTGCACCACGGCGTGGGCCGTGCGATCGTGGACGGCCTCGAGGCCAATGCCCGCACGCTCGGGCTCTCGCGGCTGTTCTGCCTGACGTTCGAGGTCGACTTCTTCCGTCGCCGCGGCTTCGAGCCGATCGGTGAGCAGGTCGTGGACCCCGACGTTTACTCGCAGCTCATCCGTTCTCCTGACGAGGGTGTCGCCGAGTTCCTCGACCTCGCGCACGTGAAGCCGAACACGCTCGGCAACACCCGCATGCTCAAGCGCCTGTGACCCCGCACAGAAGCTGGGGGTTTCCTCACCCGGCGCGCGCCGGATCGGGATGCCGGCGGCCGCGGTCTACCCTGTCAGCATGACCGGCACCACCCCGCGACGTCGCCAGTCCCCGGCGGTGTATCGCCGTCGGCGCATCGTCCTGCTCGTCGGGCTGCTGGTGATCGCCGGTGTCATCTGGCTGCTGATCGCTCAGCCGTGGGCCGGTGCCGCCGATGAGAAGGCCACGAACGACGACACGTCGACGAAGCAGAATCAGACACAGTCGCTGCCTGTTCCCTCGTCAGGCGCGACCGATGCCGCCGGATCCACGGGCGGCGCGACGGACGGGGCCGGCACGCCCACGCCGGGTGCCACGCCCACCGCGCTGCCGTGCGTCGCGAGCGACATCGCCGTCCAGGCCGTCACGTCTGCCGACACCTACTCCGGTGACGACAGCCCGCAGTTCACGATCAAGCTCACCAACAATGGCCCCGACTGCACACTCAACGTCGGCACGAGTGGCCAGTCGTTCACGGTCACCAGCGGTGACGACGTGTGGTGGCGCTCCACCGACTGCCAGAGCGAGCCGAGCGACATGATCGTGACGATCGCCGCCGGCCAGACCGTGTCGAGCGCGGCGCCGCTCGCCTGGGACCGCACGCGCTCCGCCGTGGGTACATGCGCAGACGAGACCCGCCCGCGTGCTCCGGGCGGTGGCGCCTCGTACAACCTCTCGGTCGAGATCGGCGGCATTCCGTCGACGCAGCCGAAGCAGTTCCTGCTCTACTGAGCCGGGCCTGAGCGGGATCACAGGCCAGGAATCCCTCGCGCGCCAAGCGCCGCGTCCGCCCGCCCTCCGGCCGACCTGGCACGCTGCGAGAGCTGTCTTCGGGAGAGGCTGTCCGACGTTTCGCGTCGGGTCGGCGCCCGATTCGCGCCATCTCGCCTGGAGATGCGAACTCGAAACAGCCCCGTTTCATTGAATGGCTAGCCTCACTCATCGTGAACCACAGGCGCGCCCAGACCTGGCGAGACACCGCCACTCTCTGCATCGCCGTCGCCGCCATGGCTTCTACTGTTCTGCTCGGTTACGTGTACCCGCCGGGTGACTCCGCTGAGGGCGCTGACGTCGTGTTCGTGCTTGGTCTGGTCACCACCGATCGGCTTGCCGTCGCGCGCGAGATCTCGAACGAGCACGGCGATATCCCGATCTACGTGTCGGAGCCTCACCGCCGAGAATGGGTCTGCGATCAGCCCGACATCGCCTGCGTTGTTCCGGATCCTGCGACCACCAAGGGTGAAGCTGACGTGTTGCGCGAGATCACGGCGTCGGAAGGGTTCTCACGTCCGGTGGTGGTGACCTTCGGCCCGCAGGTTGTTCGGGCGCGGTACATCTTCGATCGGTGCTCAGTGGACGGGGTTGCGGTCGTCAGAAGCGACGAGCCGATCTCCCTGCCGACGCTGATCCGACAGATCGGCTACCAGGCGCTTGCCATGGTGAAGGCGATCGCCACGCCCTGCGCGCAGCCGGAGTCGGAGCCCGTGTCGGCGTCCGGGTCGACGCGGCAGGGTACCGATCACCGTGAGGTGCGGGATGCGTTCGACGTCGCCGACCCGATCGCGACCTGATCTCATGCGCGCCGCGAGTAACCCGTATCGCGCCATCGACATGTGCGGCGCGGCCGCCGGCCGTACCCTGGGCTCGCGCACCCGCGGTTGTGGTGAGCCGGGCTCCGGGGTGCTCCCAGCCGCCTGGGGGCCGGTTCCAGCGTCCCACCCCCGCCCGCGTCCCCGCGTCGGGTCGGGTGCCGGTGCCCCTCCCGCGGAACTCCCATCCGGCCGCGGGAGGGGTGCAGCCTCCAGGGCCCGGGATCCCGTACCCGTCACGGCTGTCGCGGTGGAGGAGGTGCACGCCAGGTCTTTCCACCATTCCGTCTGCTGGTGGCGTGCCGGCAGCCGAGACGACGGCCTGCGTCGCGTCCCCGGTCCAGCGGGCTCGCGATCACCCAGTTGCGCCGCGAAACCCGCGGAGCGGGGCGTCCCCCCGGACCGCCCCGCTCCCCGCACCGGGTCCTGGCCGAACACCGGTCGTGCGTGCTTGCGCACGATTGTCACCCCTATTGGTACGCTGTGTCTACCTTTGCGGCGAACTTTCGAGGGGATGGCGGGATCTGGAACCCACGAGGAAGCCGGTGATCGGCCTGACGACCTACCTTGAGCTGGTGACGCAGGACGTCTGGCAGGAGCGCGGAGCATTTCTGCCCGAGCCCTACATCACGTCGGTGACAGCCGCGGGCGGCATCCCCGTGCTGCTGCCGCCGCAGCCGGCCGACGAGGATGCCGTCGACGCCGTGCTCGACCGTCTCGACGGGCTGCTGCTCACCGGCGGACTGGACGTGGACCCGGCCCTGTACGGCGCCGAGCGCCACCCGCTCACCGATCCGGCCCGCACCGACCGGGACGAGTGGGAGCTGGCGCTGTTCCGCGGGGCGGAGCGTCGCCGCATGCCGGTACTCGCGATCTGCCGTGGTCTGCAGCTGATCAACGTCGCGCGCGGCGGGTCGCTTCACCAGCACCTGCCCGACGAGCTCGGAACGGAGCGGTACTGCGCCGGGGGCGGCGAGTACGCCATCAACCAGGTCAGGATCGACGAACAGTCGCGGCTCGCCGAACTCGTCGCGCCGGGTGTTCTCGACGTGCACAGCTACCACCATCAGGGCATCGACCGGCTCGGCGAGGGCCTCGTCGCCTCCGCCCGTTCCGACGACGGGCTGGTGCAGGCCTTCGAGTCCGAAGGCGACGGCTACGTGGTCGGCGTGCAGTGGCACCCCGAAGAGAACTCCGACGACCGCCGGCTGTTCGAGGGGCTCGTGGCGGAGGCATCCACTTACGCATTGTCGTCCGCGCTGCGACCATGACCGACGCACCGCTGGCCGAGGTGCGCAAAGCCGTCTACCGCCCGGTGCGCGAAGGCAACGCGCTCGAAGACACCACCGCCCGGCTCGTGCAGACCGTGCGGCTCGGCGTCGTCCCGCCGGGGGAGTCGCTGCCGTCGGAGCGCGAACTGGCGGCCATGTACGCCGTCAGCCGCGACACCGTGCGCGAGGCGATCCGCGAGCTCGCCGACGCCGGCTATCTGGTGCGCCGCCGCGGCCGCTACGGCGGCACCTTCGTCGCCGACCCGCTGCCGCAGCCCGACGATCCGCGCGAGGTGACGGTCGAAGAGATGGAGGACGTGCTCGGGATGCGTCGCGTGCTCGAAGCGGGCGCCGCCCGCGCCGCCGCCGCGCGCACCCTCGACGCCACGGCCCGCGACGAGCTGTGGGCGCACTACGAGGCCGTCGCGGCGGCATCCGAGTCCGACTACCGCCGGCTCGACACACAGCTGCACCTGGCGATCGCCGAGGCCGCCGGCATCCCCTCGCTCGTCGCCCTCGCCGCCGAGAACCGGGCGCGCGTGAACGAATGGCTCGACACGTTCCCGCTACTGCGGCGCAACATCGAGCACTCCAACGCGCAGCACGAGCGGATCGTCACCGCGATCCTCGCGGGGCGGCCGGATGCCGCCGTGAGCGCAGTCCTCGAGCACCTCGCGGGTTCCGAGGCACTGGTCCGAGGGTTCCTGGGCTGACCCGCTCATTAGGCTTATGGGGTGGCAGGCAAGAAGCGCGTGAAGAAGGCGAAGGAACCGATCGAGTTCCGCAATACGCAGCTGGGTGACGCGCTGCAGACGCAGGATATGGCGGCCGTCGCCTTCGCGCTGCGTCACGGGCCCACCGTCGTGCCGCTCATGAAGCCCGGGCAGCGCGACAATCCGCTCGACGTCGGCGAGGTGTGGACCTACCGCGACCCCGAGACCGGCGACCTCGCGCTGCTGCTGTTCAGCGACGCGGCGCACAAGCCGGCGGCGCTGCCGCCCGCGGTCGCGCTGCAGTCGCCGGGGTGGCTGCGGGCGTTCCTCGAGACGCACAAGGACAGCATCACGACCGTGTTCTTCGACATCGCAGGCCCGCACCCCTTGCAGGCGTCGCCGAGCGACCTCATCGCGGCGCTCGACGTCTGACGCGACCTCGAGCGCCACGGTACGTCCGTGCCGCGGCATCCCGACACTCCGCGCGCGGTGCCCGCGGTCAGGCGCGGCGTTCGGCATGCTCGCGGGGTGGAATTCCTCCTGGTGGGCATGGTGTGCGCGGTCGGACTCGTGATTCCGATCGTCCTCGGCTTCGTCGACTCGCCGCGGCGCCGGCCACGTGGGCGCTGACGCGTCACCGCGAAACGGGCACTTCGCCCGTCGTCTGTCGCATCCCGCTGACGCGGCCGCGGGCGACGGTCAGAACTCGGGGATATCGTCTCCGGGACGACCCTTGGTGCGCGCACGGACGTCGTTCAGCGCGCCGAGCAGCCGGCCCGAGCGGTTGTCGATCACGTCGCGGTAGCCGAGCCGCGCAGCTTCGGTGCGGCGCTGCGCGGACTGCGTCACCGGCCGGATCTCGCCCGCGAGGCTCAGCTCGCCGACCGCGGCGATGTGGCGGGGGATCGTGAGGTTGTTGACGGCGCCTGCCACCGCCAGGGCGATCGCCAAGTCTGCGGCGGGTTCGGTGAACCGCACGCCGCCCACGGTCGAGACATAGACGTCCTTGTCGGAGGTCTTCACGTCGACGCGCTTCTCGAGCACGGCGAGCACGGTGGCGACGCGCGCGGCGTCGACGCCGTTGACGATGCGGCGCGGGTTGGGGGACTTGCTGTCGATGACGAGCGCCTGCACCTCGACGGGGAGCGCGCGCCGGCCCTCGAGCGCGATCGACACGCATGTGCCCGGCTCGGTGGCGCCGTGCCCGAGGAACAGCGCACTCGGATCGGGGACTTCGGCGATGCCGGCGCCGGTCATGTCGAAGCAGCCCACCTCGTCGGTCGGGCCGAAGCGGTTCTTGAGCGCCCGCACGAAGCGCAGCGAGGTCTGCCGGTCGCCCTCGAACTGGCACACGACATCGACGAGGTGCTCGAGGATGCGGGGACCCGCGATCGACCCGTCCTTGGTGACATGGCCCACGATGATCGTCGGGATCGACCGTTCCTTGGCGACCCGGATCAGCGTCGCCGCGACCTCGCGCACCTGCGACGGGTGCCCCGCCATCCCCTCGGACAGCGCCGACGAGACCGTCTGCACCGAGTCGACGATCAGCAGCTCGGGCGCCACCTCGTCGACGTGACCGAGGATCGTCGCGAGGTCCGTTTCGCTCGCGAGGTACAGCTCGTCGTGCAGCGCCCCCGTGCGCTCGGCCCGGAGCCGCACCTGCGCCGTGGACTCTTCCGCACTCGCGTACAGCACGCGACGCCCGGCTCGCGCGGACTGCGCGGCGACCTCCAGCAGCAGCGTGGACTTGCCGACGCCGGGTTCGCCCGACAGCAGGATGGCGGCACCCGGCACGATGCCGCCGCCGAGCACGCGGTCGAATTCGCCGACGCCGCTCGTGCGTCGCGGCACGTCGGAGGTGTCGATGTGCGTGATCGGTCGGGCGACGCGCGATGCACCGGGTGCCACCGGCGTCACCGACCGAAGGATGCCGGTCTGCTCGGCGGCCTCGACCACGGTGCCCCACTGCTGGCACTCGCCGCACCGGCCGACCCACTTGAGGGTCGTCCACCCGCACTCCGTGCACCGGTACGGCGCGGTCTGCGTGGGGCGTCGGGGTGCGGCCATGGGTTCAGCGTACGTGCGCCCTGCGACATCGCCGTCCCACCCTGCCGAGCTGTCGCGATCGCCCGCTCTGGGCGAGTGCCAAGCGGCCGGCTGCGACGGGTCGGGGAGGCATCCTGCGACGCTGAAGGGCGGGGATGCCGGGGCCGCCGGCATCCCCTCTCGACAAGTCAGCCGCGCAGGGAGTCGGCCACCTCGCGCAGCGCGTCGGCCGAGCGGTGGAACAGCTCGAGCTCGTGGGTGTCGAACCGGGTCTCGTGGATCGGCACGGCGCCCGCTGCGCTCACGACCGACGGGACCGACAGTGCCACCCCGTCGACGCCGTGGAAGTCGCGCAGCACCGGTGAGACCGGCATGACCGCGCGCTCGTCGTTGAGGATGGCCTCGATGATGCGGGCGCTCGACAGGCCGATGGCGTAGTTCGTCGCGCCCTTGCCCTGGATGACCTTGTAGGCGGCGTCGCGCACGTCGATCGCGATCTGGTCGAGCTCTTCGGCCGTCATGCGGTCGCCGCGCGGTGTCACCCATTCCAGGATCGGGACGGTGCCGATCGTCGCCTTCGACCAGAGCGGGAACTCGGTGTCGCCGTGCTCGCCCACGATGTACGCGTGGACGCTCGACGTCGAGACGCCGGCGCGCTCGGCGAGCTTCCACCGCAGGCGCGACGTGTCGAGCACGGTGCCCGAGGCGAAGATGCGCTCGGGAGGGAGGCCGGTCTGCTCCTGCGCGAGCACGGTCAGCACGTCGCACGGGTTCGTGACGATGACGTAGATGGCGTTCGGTGCGGCCTCGAGCAGCTGCGGCATCATCGTCTTCATGATCCGGGCGTTGACTCCGGCCAGTTCGATGCGCGTCTGGCCCGGGTCCTGCTTGGCGCCCGCGGTGATCACGACGACGTGCGAGCCCTCGACGACCGACAGGTCGCTGCCGCCGATGATGTCGCTCGACCCGGTGAACTGCGTGCCGTGGGCGAGGTCGAGCACCTCGGCCTCGACCTTCTGCGTCGCGATGTCGTAGAGCGCGACGTGACGCGCCGATCCGCGGATGAGTGCCGCGTACGCGGTGCTCGCTCCGACGCTGCCTGCTCCGACGACGGTGACTTTCGAGTTCTCGATGACGGCCATGCGGCCAGTCTTGCAGGGCAGGCCGCAACGGGGCCAGCGTGTTCAGCCGTGACTATCGGCGGAGGAAGGATGCCGCGCACCATCCCTCGGCGCCGACGAGCGTCGTGCGGGCCCGGGCGACGGCATCCGTCCGATCAGTGCGACGGCGGCGCGGCATCGGAGCGCGGGGGATTGCGGATGCCGAAGAACGACGTGAGTCCGCCGGCGATCATGAGCGCCGCGGTCACGACGGCGGACCGGTGGAAGCCGTCGAGGTCGAGCGAGCCGCCGACGATGACGGCCAGCAGCGCGACCGTGACGAGACCGGCGACGCGGGCGACCGCGTTGTTGACCGCGGACGCGATGCCCGAGCGCTCCGGCTCGATCGCGCCGAGGATCGCCGACGTGAGCGGGGCGACGGTGAGCGCGAGACCGAGGCCCATCACGATCATGCTCGGGAGCACCTGCCACCAGTACGAGAACTCTGTGGTCGTGGTGAGCAGCAAGAGCGCGCCGACGCCCATGATGAGCGGCCCGACCGTCATGAAGAACCGTGGACCCCACTTGCCGCTCCACGCGCCGGCGCGGGAGCTGAGGGTGATCATGATCAAGGTGACGGGCAGGCTCGCGAGCCCGGCGAGGGTCGCGGGAAGGCCGGCGCCCTCTTGCAGGTACACGACGACGACCATGCCGTTGAGGGCGAGCGCACCGTAGATGAAGGCGGTCGCGACGTTGCCCGTCCAGAAGTTGCGCACCCGGAACAGGTCCAGCGGCAGGATCGGATGCGCCACGACCCGCTGCCGCAGGATGAAGGCGACGAACAGGATTGCGCCGGCGACAAGCGGGATCCAGATGTTCGGCGCCGCCCACCCGGAGTTCGGCTGTTCGATCAGCGCGTAGACCATGCCGCCGAGTCCGAGCGTGCACAGCACCGCGCCCAGCCAGTCGATGGACGCCTCGGGATGCCGCACGTCGTGGAACCCCCCGCGCGCGAGCAGGATGAGGGTCGCGGTGATGGGCACGACGTTGATGAGGAACGCCAGCCGCCACGACGCCAGGTCGACGAGCACGCCGCCGATGAGCGGACCGACGATCATCGCCGAGGTCGTCATGGCCGTCCAGATGCCGATGGCACGGCTCTGCGCCGCCCCGCTGAAGTTGGCGGTGATGAGCGCGAGCGAGCTGGGCACGAGGAAGGCGCCCGCCGCGCCCTGCACGGCGCGGGCGACGATGAGGAACTCCGCGGACTGCGACGCCGCGATCGCGATCGAGGCCACCCCGAACCCGATCAGCCCGATGCGCAGCACCAGGACGCGGCCGTACGCATCGCTGACGGATCCGGCCACCAGGATCAGCGCGCCGAGCGTGATGAGGTACGCGTCGACCACCCACTGCTGCGTGGTCAGACCGCCGCCGAGCTCCTCGCTGATGGCCGGCAGCGCGACGTTGACGATCGTGCCGTCGAGGAACGCCACGAACGACCCCAGCACGGCGATCCACAGCACGAAGCGCTGCGTCGTCGGCATGCGGCTCGGTGCGGAAGTGGCGGGGGTGTCCTCGGTCACCTGCCCCACGCTAGACCCGGCTGACGACATCCGGGGCCGGGAGGGCTAGCCTGACCCCTGGAGCGGACCCAGCCGCTCCCGGAAGGACGGCGCATGGACTACGGGCTTCACATCGCAGACTTCACCTGGCGCAGCGGCGCCCCGAACCTCGGCCCCGCGCTCGCCGCACACGTGCGCAACGCCGAGGCTGCCGGCATCCGTCGCATCACCGTGATGGACCACTTCTGGCAGCTGCCGGGCCTCGGCCCCGTCGAGCACGAGATGCTCGAGGCGTACGCGACGCTCGGCTTCATCGCCGCGCACACCGAGACGGCTCTGCTGCACACGCTGGTGTCGGGGGTCATCTACCGTCACCCGTCGCTGCTGGCCAAGCAGGTGACGACGCTCGACGTTCTGTCGGGCGGGCGCGTGGGTCTCGGCATCGGCGCCGCGTGGAACGAGGAGGAGTGTCGCGGCCTCGGCTTCCCGTTCCCGCCGGTCGCGCAGCGGTTCCGCGAGCTCGAAGAGACCCTGCAGATCTGCCTGCAGATGTGGTCGGACTCCGAGGAGCCCTATGAGGGCGCGATCTGGCAGCTCGAGCGGACCCTCAACTCGCCGCAGAGCATCACCCGCCCGCATCCCTACCTGCTGATCGGCGGCGGCGGAGAGAAGAAGACGCTGCGCCTGGTCGCCCAGTACGCCGACGCCTGCAACCTCGGCGTGCGCGACGAGCTGCCCACCCACAAGCTCGACGTGCTGCGCGCCCACTGCGACGACGTCGGCCGCGACTACGACACGATCGAGAAGACCGCGATGGTGCCACTGACGCCCGAGACCACGGCATCGTCGCTGGCCGCGCTGTCGGCCTCGCTGGCCGACATCGGCTTCACCGCGAACTACGTCTTCGCCGTCGGTGTCGACGAGCCGTCGCGCGTGGTCGACGTCATCCGGGGAGCCATCGAACTCGAGTGACCCGCGACAGGATGCCGGTGCCCGCGCTCGATTCGCGGCAACGGCCGACGTGACGTAAGCTTGTCGGCGGTGACGTGTCCGAGCGGCCGAAGGTGCAACTCTCGAAAAGTTGTGTAGGGTAACCCCCTACCGTGGGTTCAAATCCCACCGTCACCGCCATCCAGAACCCCCGCAGATCCTTTGAAAACACTGGGATCGCGGGGGTTTTGCTTTGCCCGGATCAGGCCAGGTGTGAACAAAGCGTGAACAAACGTTCTGAAAGCGGTGGCACGGCCTTCTGAAGCGCCTCGTGCTCGCGCCGTACCTTCGCCGGCGGTGAAAGCTAATTGGGAGGATCCTGCGCGTTCTCGCTCGTGCGGCGTGCCTGCGATAGCGCGTTGGCAACAAGATCCAGATCCGCGTCGAACAGGTCTGCGTAGGTGTCGAGCGTCATCGATGCCGAGGCGTGACCCAGCATCCTCTGTACAGCCTTCACGTTCGCGCCCGCGCTGATCGCGAGACTCGCTGCCGTGTGGCGCAGATCATGTGGAGTCAGCCTGGGGAAGTCCGGGTCGAGCGTCTGAGCACGTCGGACGGCACCCGCGAACCACCCGTCTCGTGAGTTCGGCAGCAGCATGTGGTGGACTCCATCGCCGAAAAGAATCTGATCGCGAGCCTTGCCCCGCATCTGGCTCTCGATCACGGGAGCGAGGAAGTCGGGATACGGCACTGAGCGGCTGACATGTGACTTGGGTGTTCCGACGTGGAGCGTGCCATTCACGAGCACTGCGTTCTCATGAACATGCACGCGCCGGCGAACGGCGTCGACATCACGGAGGCGCAGTCCGGTTGCTTCGCCCCACCGCAGGCCGGTGTAGGCGAGGAAGTACACCACATCCGGGTGCGCAGACTGGTCAGCGAGGGCGCGCACTTGAGAGTGGGTGAGGTACACCCGCGGCTTCCGCTTCTTCCTCGGCAGAGCGATCCCGCGTGCGGGGTTGGTGCGGATCCTGCGATCCCGTACCGCGTCATCGAGCAGCGACGCGAGGACCCCGTACGCACGGATCACCGTAACCGCCCCGCGCTTCCCGCTCATCTCAGTCACCCACGCCCGCACCGCCGCGTGGCGCACGCTTCCGACCTCTCGACGGCCCCAGACAGGCTGCACGTGGATCCGCCAGGCCGATTCGAGCGGGTGCATCGCGGAGGGCTTCAGCACCGCCGACTGGTTCTGCAGCCACACTGCCGCAAGCTCGTTCAGAGTGATGTGAGCGTCGCTCGGGTCGACATACTCGTTCTGGCTCTTCGAGAGTTCGACCCCCGCCAGCCAGAGCTCAGCCTCCTTCTTCGTTCTGAAGCCGCGCTTGCCGCCCTGCGAGTTGTCCGGCTTGCGGTAGCGCGCGACGTAGCGCTTTCCACTCGGTGTCGTGTACGGATGGATGCTTCCCACGACCGAACCTCCTCCAACGTCACCCATTGACAAGTGAAGTAGTTAGTACTTCACTAATGGTAAAGCAGTGAGAGCAAATACAGAACAAGGAGTGTGGCGAACGTGGCGAACAACGGGGAGCTTCGGCTCCAGCACGAATTCCTGAGCCCGGCGCAGGTCTGCGAGCTCCTGCCGGGGATCAACCCCCATACCTTGGCAATGTGGCGGTACCGCGGCAGGGGGCCGAAGTTCCACAAGATGGGACGGGTCGTCCTGTACGCCCTGGACGAGCTCAACGAGTGGATCGAGAACGGGGCGTGAGATGCTGCTCCGCAGCCTCGGACTCTTGGTGGACTATCTATCGGCGGGCGGGTCGACCTGCGTTGTAGTTCATCCCGACGAGTCGTCCGGCCTTCCGGGCATCGATGATCCACTGCGAGGCGGTGCGGTGCGGGATACCCAGCTCGTACTGGATCAGCCTCGCAGGGGGAAGGCCAGCAAGCGCGGCCGTTCCGTACAGCAGCTCGATGGTGTCCATCCGCGCCTCACCCACCCCTCGCCGGACGACTTCGGATGCGACAGCCGGCGGCAGGATTCGGCCTCTCGCCGTTGTGAGGTCCGCAACGCTCAGCCAGTCCGCGCGCGGGTCGCTCTCATCGTCGAGGGTCAGAAAGATGCAGTGTGGCGCAGCGGCCTGAACGATTCCTTGCAGCCCGAGCTTGGCCACCGTGGGGTAGTTCGCCTCAACGTCGTCACGGGTGGCCGTGTTGGTGACGCTCTGGATGACGTAGCGCCCCGCGTCCAGCGAGTAGCGCGCGGTCAGAGCGGTGTGGATGCCGAGGTCCTTCGACGTGCTTTCGGCCACGAACGCGGGCACGACGCGCAGAGCAGATCCAACTCGTTGAGTGGCAGCACCCGAAGAGACGGCCGCGCCTTCAGCGGTGCGCACTTGGACCTTCACACACCCATTCTGTCCAACCGCAAGGTGCTTGCGCGGGATCACGCGGTCGACCGTCGTCCTTTGGAGGCTCTCGCATGAAGATTGTCGGGGTTGCGAACCTGAAGGGTGGCGTCGGCAAGACCACTGTCACGATGCAGCTCGGCGCGTGGATGTCGCGTCGGTGGCGTGTGCTGGTGGTGGATGTCGATCCGCAGGCGTCGACGATGTGGTGGGCCGACAACGTCGGAGCCCGCCTGCCGTTCGACTTCGCAGCGACCGAGTCCCCCATGGTGCTGGCGCGCCTCGCCCGACTCCACCCCGCCTACGACGTCGCGATCATCGACACACCGGCAGGCTCACGCCAAGGAAAGATGGTGGAGACGGCCCTCGACGTGGCCGACTACGTCGTGATCCCCATGACTCCGGAGCCGCTTGCAGTCGACTCCACGCTGCGACTGATCGATCGCAGCGTCGCGCCGCGACAGTTGCGGTACGCGGTCATGCTGAATCGGGTGGATCCCTCACTCCCTTCTCAGATCGACACATGGCGCGAGCTGCTGGATACGACGTTCGGGGTACCGCGGCTGGACGCCTACCTTCGGCGATACAAGGCACAGTCTGATGCGCCGGTGCTCGGTGAGTTGGTCACAACGGTCGGCGACAACCGCCGAACACGCGGACTCATCTCGGACGTGACCACCCTCGGTGCTGAGGTCACCCGAGAACTCGCGGACGCAGGCGAGTGGTGAGGATGCCTCGCATCGACCTCGCTGAACGTCTCAGTCGGCAGCGAACCGAGGAACCACACGCAACCCAACTCGGCCCCAAGTTCGCACGACTGAGCCGGAAGGAAGCCCGCGTGCGAGAGGACCAGTACTCGGCGCTCTCGGCACTCGCGAGAACACTGATGCGGCAACGTTCGGTCAAGAGCGAGCGCATCACCGAGAACACACTCATCCGCGTCGCGATCGATCTGCTCCTCGCGCACACGCGCGAGCTGAGCGGCGCGACAGAGGAACAGCTCCGGGAGTCGGTCGTGGCCAAAGGTTCTGGCATCCACTCGCGCGACACCCGCGCAGCCCGTGATCGGGGCCTCGCCGACGACGAGCGAGGCGATGTGGCATGAGCGCGCAGCCTGCTGACGACGAGTCGCCTCGTGGCGGCCATAACGATGCTCAGCGCGCCTGGCGTGAGCGCAACGCGGAGCGTGTCGCGGATTATCGCCGTGACTACAACGACGCGCATCGAGACGAGATACGCGAGAAGAAGCGCGAATGGCGTCAGCGTAACGCCGACCACATCGCTGAGTACCGCCGCGAGTACAACGAGGAGCATCGGGACGAGATCCGCGTCAAGAATCGCGAGTACATGCGTGCGCAGGCTACGAAGCAGAAGGCTCGTGATGCTGCCGCAGAGCGGCGCCGCGTCTACTCGCGGGAGTATTACGCGAAGAATCGCGCGCGCTACCTCGACCAGCAACGTCAGAGGCGCGCCGCGCGAAGGGCAGCCGACCCGGACGCGTACCGTGCCCAGGCGCAGGCGAGGAACAAGCGCTGGCGTGATGCACATCTGGAACGTGAAAACGCGAAGCTGCGCGCCGCGTACGCAGCGAACCCCGAGCCGCTGCGCGAGAAGGCGCGGCAGTACTACACGCAGCACCGCGAGCACGTGCTCGAGCAGCGACGTGCAAGTTACGCGGCCAGTCCCGACCGCCGCGAGCAGCAGCGCGAGTCGCGGGCACGTGACAAGGCTCAGCGCGAGTTGGCACACCGCCTGCGAGCTAGCGAGGGACGTCGTCGTGTGCTCGGGATGCCCACGAGTCGATTGCACCCGTCGACGGCGGACGAGCGGCACGCGAACGACATCGCGGCCGACGATTTCTTCGCCCGTCGCTACTCCCGCGCCGAGAAGCACCATCTGCGCACTGGTGGACCTACGCCGCCGGAGCTGCTGGAGGAGTGGAAGCGCGACTGCGCGCGTGCACGCGCCGTGGCGTACCTCGTGTTCAGTCCTGACATTCGCGATCGGATGCGCGTTGCCGAGCGCGACCGGATCGAGCGACAAGACGCTCGCTACGCCAGGCAACTTCGCCATCAGGCCCAGATCGAAGAAGAGGACCGCCGCATGGACGCTATCGCAACGGAGATCAACCGTCGCCTTCGCGTCAGTCGACCCCCGCGGCGCACCGGGCCCGACTTCGCGGCGCCGCACCAGCCCGGAGTCGGCGATACCAGCGGTCCATCCATCGGTTGACGCTCGCGAAGGGATTGAAGGTATGTCACTGTCGACACATGACACGGAGGAGCAGATGATCGACCGCGCACTCGTCGAAGAGTGCGTCTACCGCACCGCGGCGAGCTCTCTCATCTTTGACATGACGCTGAGTCCCGCGCAGTTGCAGCGCGCCCTCGCCCAAGAGGTCGAGTGGTGCCTCCAGCCATTGTCGCGGGCCGACAGCCTGGACCTGTCCGCGCTCCGCGGTCTCGTCGAGGGCGTGCTTGTCGATCCGACGACCCATCGCGCTTCCCTCGTCGCGGCGCTCTACGCACTTGCACCGGAACAGGGCGGGTAGCCGGCGAGCATCCGTATCCGCGATGTCGGAAGCCTGCTGGACACTGGTGGAGAGGGGCCGCGAGTCCTTGGGAGGTGAAATGGACAGCATGTACGTGGCGGCGATGGCCGCGATCACCGCGTGCACCGTCGGGTTCGTACTGCTGGTGCCTGCTCTGACGATCGCCGCGATTCGAGTTGATCTGCGCGCCCTGCGCGTCGAAGCGGTGGTGCTGGTTCTCCTGGCCTCGGCTGCCATAGTCCTGGCTGCCGTGCTCGGCACGGTCCCGAACGGTTACGAACTACTGCGCTGACCGTCCGCATCACTCTCGGGCGATGCGAGAGCACGACGCACAGCTGCTTCACTGACGCCGAGCGCACGGCCGATCTGCGCGAACGATCGGCGCTGGGCCCGGAGTTCTCTTGCCACAGCGATCCGTTCATTTGTCATCACCCGCGGTCGGCCGGGGCGGCGGCCGGACGCGACTGCCGCCTCCAACCCCTCGCGGATCCGCAGGCCGATCAGTCGGCGACGCAGCGTATCGAGGGCGTCTAGCACATCACCGGGAGAGGTGAGCGTGTCGGTTGTCGTCAGAGCCGGCTCGGTCAGGGAACGAAAGTGGATGCCGCGAGCTCGGAACTGTGCGAGCAACGTCACGAACCCCTCGACAGAGGTGGCGACAGCGGTTGCCTGCACGACGACCAACGTGTCGCCCGCCGTCAGGTCCTGCAGGCATCGCTCCCATTCCTCGCGGCCCTGTTCCGGCGCCGCACGGGAATCGATGTACACCTTGGTTACGCCGGCCTGTCGTAGCCGCTGGAGATCGTCGGCGATCGGTGCTGCGCCGGCGATGCCTCGGACGTACCCGACTGGGCCCGTCATATCGAGATGCCGCGATCCGGGTCCGCCGCAGGCGCCGGTGCGGGCGCAGGCAAGGTGTCACGCGGCTGATCCGGCACGGCTGCCTTGCGGATCGCCACCAGGCGGCGGCCGATACTCGCCTCTGCCGCGGGCCGTGCCTCGGAGTCCTCCGGGAGCGGCAGGCGTGGGAGCACCTCTTGCAGGGCGACTTGGTGCAACTCGATCAGCACGTTTGCGAGCGGTGCGGAGATTCGGCGGCCAGACAGCGCGGAGTCGCTGATGGCACGCAGCTCCGAGAGCCAACGCATGCTCTGCGGTGCAGTGAGCGCAACCTGTCGCGCGCGATCGAAAGCCTCCGAGGCGCCGGCGAACGAATCTGTGCGCGCGCCGCTGAACACCTGTTCACCGTCACGATCGAAGATGCTGAGACGGTCGACCGAGGCGGAGTCTTCGAGCGCGCGGATCAGTCCACGGACGTGATCGAGTCCACCGTCGTGGTCAGCTGCCACGGTGAACGGCTGGGATCGACCGGCAGGCAACGTAGAAAGATGGCCGGATACCGTCGCCAGTAGACTCTCTGGGCGAGGAACCGCGACGATGGAGATCGTCGTTTCGAACCCGTCCCGTGCAAACAGTTCCGTACTGGCGAGCACCACGTCAGGTGTCCGGAGTTCGTCGCCATCCAGCACGAGCGAGCGGCCGGTGGTGCGTGCATATCGCAACGCGCTCGTCGTCCAGGCAGAGGCCGCCTCACGAAGCCGCCGCTCTGCCTCAGATGTGCGAGCTGGTGCGAGCTCGCCGTACTGCGGGTGGAACGCGCGCAGGTCCTTCGCCCTCACTACTGCGAAGTCGCGGCGGCCGACCAGTCGTGCCGTGAGGCGTGCGGCGCCAGTGCCGGGCTGCCCCGTGAGGACGATCAGCTCGGGCTGGTCGGCAGGATCGTGAGGAAAGACAACGGGTTGAACCCGCTGCTCGAAGATCCTCTGCAGTTCGTCGGCCGAGAGCGTCCGGTCGTTCACAGACTCGGCCCTGCGACTGAGGCGATTCGCTGATCGAGCCGCTCGATGAACGAGTCGACTGCGGCGCGATCGAAGCCGTCGAGATTCACGAGTTCGAGCCTCAGCTCCCGTGCTTCCGTGAGTGCGGTCGACAGCTGCATTGCTCCGTCGTCGACGAGCTCGAGCAGCATCGTGGTCGCAGTCGCCACTCTGTCGCGGGCCATGTCGTAGCTCACGGCATCGCTCACGCGCCATCCCGCATATGCAAGCGCCATCAAGCCTCCCTGACGGAATTCTAGTGATGCGTCAGAAACGTCGTCAGGCAGTTTCGACGCGGCAGCCTCGACGATCTCGCGGCGCGGGTTCAGCTCGCGTGTGTTCGTCTGCCTGTCCGACCGATCGTAGTTCGCTCCCGTGGCTGCGTGCCGGGCTTTCGACGCTTCTATGTTTGTCAATCCATGCAGGCTGGAGTGGTCTGGTGACTCGCGGTCGTGACCGTGTCTCCGAATGACCGTTTTGCCTGTAAGAAACTTTGAAGGTGACCGGCCCTATCGAGGAATACATAGTGTGAGCACAGACAGCGACAGCTTCAGGCGCGCCGAACATACTCCGCAGTTGTTCGCTGAGGTCTTTGATCGGCACGCCGCCGCGGTCGAATCATTCCTTCGTCGGAGACTTGGCGCGGATGCTGCGGAAGATGCCCTGAGCGAGACGTTCCTGGTGGCGTTTCGTCGGCGCGGTTCGTTTGATCAGACATGGGATTCCGCGCGACCGTGGCTGCTGGGGATCGCGTCGCGCGTTGCCGCGAGGCATCGCGCAACCGAGGCCAAGCACTGGCGCGCAGTTCAGGCATCCGCTGCCATCGATGGGGATACCTCCGGCGGCATCGAGGAGTCGACCGCGCGAATGGATGCCGCAGCCGCGATTCGCGCGTTGGCTCCGAAGATCGCGGCGCGTTCGGTGAAAGAGCGGGACACGCTGTTCCTTTACGCCTGGTCCGGCCTCACCCCGGAGGAGATATCTCAGGCCCTCGGTGTCGCGGTGGGGACGGTGTGGTCGCGGCTGCATCGGATACGACGCAAACTCGCGCCGCCTGGATCTCACGCTGGACGGCTCGCTTGGATCGGAAAGGAGATGGACGATGGAACTGTTCGAGCTCGTGCGTGAGATTGAGAGTGCACCCGATGCGTCGGCTCCGGCGCGCATCGCGCGGTCGCGCGAACGTCTGATCGGCGCGATAGCCGACACAGGGAAGCGCCGCAGGCGCACTCGCTGGGTGTGGGGTGGCACTGCCGCAGCTGGCGGCCTCTCCGTCGCAACGATTGCCACGACCGTGATCATCGCGGGTACCGTTGCACCCGTTGTCGCGCAACCGGCGTCGGCCGCGGCGGTCGCGGTGCTGAGCGAGGCCGCTGATCTCGTATTGACCGGGGTCGATCCGGTGGTCGGTCCCGGCCAGTACCTCAAGGTACGCGAGACCTACGAGCTGGTGTCGCTGTGGGATGCGGACGCGAGCTCGCCCAGCCCGGTCTCCGGGTTCAACATGGCGGCGCTTCCGACGTCCGAGGGTGCCATCTACACGCGTGGGATCCGAGACCTCTATGTGCCCAGTGACCGATCAGACGACTGGATCCTCGATGACCGGTTCACAAATGAGGTCCTCGATGTGTGGGGCGATCCTGACGCACTCGACGCGTACAACCGCTTGGTCGCCGATATGCCCGAGCGCGACGCAGATCCGGGCGGCATCGAGGCGTTGCCGGGAGGGCTGCAGAAGGGAATGGCCGACACCACCGATGACGATCGGTTCTACGACCCGCTCCGCGATTCCTACAGCGAGATGCCGCGCGACCCGCAGCAGCTGTTGGCCTGGTACCGCGAACATCTGGAGACATCATCCGAGGACTGGTACATCTTCCAAGCCATCGGACGATACCTGAGCACTGACGTCATGCCTGCTGACCTGCGCGCAGCGTCCCTCCGAGTGCTCGGATTGCTCGGCGGGGTCGATGTGGCGAGGACCAACGGTACGATCACGACCCTCGCAATGCCCGCGGATGTCGGGGAGGGCGGCGAGTTCGGCGATCTGCTCGTGTCAGAGCTCGACATCGACACCAGCAGCGGGCGCATCGTCGGCAGCCGCGAGACCTACCCGCACCGCGCGACGGACCTCATGCCCGCCGGTGTGCCCTGGGCATCAACAACTATCGAGGTGACGGTCGTCGACGAAGCACCTGAGCCCTGACATCGATCTGGGGGTGAGCGCCAACACGTGCGAGTCCGCACTCACCCCCCAGATCGAGTCGGTCGTCTTCAGGAGTGCCAGATCCGCGCTAGGGCGGACTGAATCGGAGGCATGGCGGTTGTCTGGGCATGGGCGCCCCCTCCGACGGCGAGACAATAGCGGGGCGGGGACGACTCCGTTCCTGCCGTTCGCTTTTTGCAGACTCCGCTCTCCGCTGCGCTGCGAGCTCCGCTTAGCAACCGCTCACTCGGGCACTCCGTCGTCCCCGCCCCGCTTGGTCAGCCGATTGTCGGAGCGAGGGCGGAACTTGAGGCTTGGCCGGGCACGGAGCTATAGAGCGCGTTGAGGGTTCGGTAGAGTGCCGGGCGAGGTAGCGCTTGATACAACGGCGAACCTCGGATCGGGTGCGTCCCTCGCCGAGGCGCCTGGCGAGATACGCCTGAGTCGCAGGGTCACGGCTCATCCGGGTGATCGCGATCACATGGAGCGCCTTGTTCAAGCGTCGGTCTCCGCCGCGGTTGAGGCGGTGCCGCGTGGTGTTGCCGCTGGATGCGGGGATCGGGTTTACGCCGGCGAGCGAGGCGAAGGCGGCGTCGTTGCGGACTCTGCCGGGGTGGGACCAAGCGGTGAGGATGACCGCGGCGGTGTATGAGCCGACGCCAACCTCGCCTAGGAGCGGTGCGGCGGGGCTCGCGGTGACCCGTACAGCACGTTCCAGGTCCGCAACCCTGACACGGGCGAGATTGTCGATTGCGGCGAGCGTGGCCAGCTGGTCGTGCATCACGTCAGCAAGTCGTTCCTGCTTCCCAACAACGCGGAGCGCGACTCTGTCATCCGTCACGCACCCAGCAGGGCTGACCAACTCGGCGACTCGATCGGCAGCATCGCGCCCCTGGACGCGTTCAAGGGTGTGGAGGTCATCGAGGGCGTGTACTGACACGAGCGAATGGGCTCGGTTTGTTTCCTGGTGGGCTCGGCCACCGATCGCAACGGTGCCTGACCCGACCACTTTCTCGATCCTTATTGGCGCAGGGCTAGCAAGCGGTACGTGGCGGGCGCGTCTTCGCTTGTGCGATAGTCATCCCCCATAGGGGCAATGTCGGAGGGGATCGCGGCAGCGTCCGATCGCATCCCCGCCTGTGAATGCCTTCAGCGCAAGAGGCTGAGCATGCCGACGGTGAGGGTGGCCAGCATAGCCAGCGGGCTCAGCATAAGGGCGAGCGCCCAACTACGACGCCGGTTGCGCGCAGCCGTGACGGTGCTCCGAAGCTCAGCGAACGCGGCGAGGTCGGCTACCGGAATGTTGGGTTGACCCCAGGTGGCCGGGGTGGCTGCCATGCGGCTCACCTCGGCGACTTCGTCTACCCTGAGCACCGCCACCCTGTTCTGAAGCCATCGGGGTAGTTGCGAGGCGGCGAGGACGACGACACGTTCGGGGCGTTCGCGGATGGTGAGTCTGCGGGCCGCGACGATCGCGATGACGGGGGTAACGTCGACGGGTCTGCGGGCCGCTTGGGTGAGGAGCTTCGCGACGCGTCGCGCTTCGAACTCGGCGTTGCGGAGGTGATCGGTGCGTTGCCCGTTCACGAGGAGTCGTCGGGAGGCGACCCACACGTTGCCACCTTCGTGGAACTTCGAGTTGATCGTGAAGACGCCCCCGGGCCCGATGACGATGTGGTCCACGTCGCTGCCAGCGCTTCCGACGGGCACGGCGTGAAACGCGAACCACTCGGGGCCGAGCTGATCCAGGAGTCGGCCGACCTCCAGCTCGCCAAGTGCACCCAGGTACCAGGGCCGACTTTCGACGTTCAACGGGCTGCGGCCGAAGAACCGCTGCGTCCCGGTTCGAGGTGGTACCGACGATTGGACGCGAAGGGCCTCGGCGATCACCGATGACGCGGGAGACCGGAGACGAAGCACGTCAGCATCCTCGGAAGGCGCCCCGGCGGGATTCACCACAGGGGACATGTCTGCGGACGGCGTGACTACCGGCGCGCACTCAACGCACCGCACCGTCCGGCGATTGCGCTCATAGACCGCGTCCGTCCCCGCGGTCAGCGTCGCGCCGCACAGCCGGCAGCGCCCGGTGTATCGGAGCAGCATACGACGGTCATTCGGGTCGTCGATCGGCTGCGGCATGGCCAGATTCTATGAGCGACCTGACACGCAATCCTGAGCATGACCGTGAGGCGCCGACGCGTTATGGGTGGTGCTCCTTCGGCGGGGCAGCGAGGGGCCGCCCCGCTATTGTGAGGCACCATGACGGCTCTCGTATGGGTGATCGCCGCGCTTGCGGTGGTCGTGCTGGCCATGGCGGTGTGGGCATGTCGGTTGCAGCGATGGTCAGGCGTCTACCGAGATGTCATCGAGGCGCACACTCGCGCTCTCGCCGCGCAAGGCAGCGAAATCGCGCAGCTTCGAAACGACCTGCTCGAGGCGCAGATTCGACTCGACCGGCTCGACCCGCAGTGAACGATGACGTGTGTGTCGTCGCTCGAGCCACTCATGCGTCGCCATCGCCACGATCCCTCTGCGGGCGGTGCCCGTTCGAGGCCGATGCGTGCAGCTTTGGTGGCTCAGCGAACGTGCTGCTTTGACCCGCCGGACGTGACCTTGCGGGCTGGTCGCGGGCGCTATCACCCGCACGCATAAATGACCCGAGCTGACCGGCGGCGTCGTCGACGAGAGCTTCGGCTTGGGTCAGCGTTGGCGGTGAGGTCCATGGCGCGGCCGCGACAGCTAGCAGGCTGGGCGGTGTCGACGTCACGCGGACGCAAGGAGCTGCGGCGCACAATCCCCCAGTTCCCCTGCCGCACCGGGCGGCCGAGCGTCGCCGTAACGACCATGAGCCGATCCATAACGACATTGTCCAGACCGCAAGTACTCGCCCACATGAGGATGCGTTGTCGTCACAACTACTTGTGGCGCTTGTTCGCCCTGATCGGATTCTGGGTGGGATCGAAGCTCGCCACGATGCTCTTTGACGTCAGCGCTTCGAGGAGCGCGATCGCCGCCGCTGAGTTAGGAATCTTCGGCTTGTCCCAACCGACGTAGGTCAACTTCTCGTACTCGCCGCCTAGCGCACGCAGGACCGCGAACAGCTGTTCAGCCGTCGCATTCTTCACATACGGGCGGAGCAGCGTCAGTACCTGCTCCGCGGGGACGCGGCTGGCGGCCATCTGAGCCACGAGCGGGAAGCTGATGATGATCTTGAACGCGACCGCGAGTCGGGCCAGCTGAAGAAGCCCTGCCTTGCCGCCGTACGGCGCGTAAGCGTCCGCCGCCTCCACGATGACGCGCTTCGCGGCGTCGCTCACGGTCTGGCTCGCGAGGACCGGACCCAAGTCTCCCCCGACGAGCTCGGAGGTCGCCCACTTTTCGAACTTCGGGGAATGCCGCAGTACGCGTTCCCTGGTCGCCCAGTCGGCGTCGGCGAGGTGCTCGTAGGTCGCGGCGCTGTCCGATATGACGTTCCGGGCCCGAAGCTCGCCGAACAGGGCGCCGCTCTCCGCAGGAACGGCGTCGGCGGCGACATACTTCTTCAGGTCGAGGCTCTCGGCCAGTTTGGCGCGGAGCACGGCACCGAGAACCGCTGCGGAAGATATCAGCGTCACTGCGAGCTCGCGTTTGGCGTCTTCGTCGGCGCCGTCGTGTTCGAGGATCGCCTCCGCGGCGCCCAGGACGACCGCGAGATGAGCGTCCGCTTCCCCGGCGTGGCCGAGATAGCGCGTAACGTTCGCGAAGGTGGCGGGGAAGCGGTTCTCCCGCGCCAGCAGCGCCCAAGTTTCGTCCGGCACCGTTCCGAGGTCCGCGATCCGGCTCTCCGCTGAGGCCGCGGCGACGACGTTTTCCACAAGCGCGGGCGCCGCTTCGTGAACTTCGGCAACCACGGAGGCGAAACCGGCGGCCGTCGCGTTCGACGGCGAGCGTCCGCCGACGGCGGCGAGGTACCCCGGCAGTTCGCGGAGCGCCTTGGCGTACGCTTGGCCGCGGCTGGCCGCCCTGAGTTGGTCGAGCGCCAGGCCGACGCCTTCGCCCACGGCCGACTGCAGGTTATCCGCGCTCATGTCGTAGATGCCAAGTCGGACGAATTCGGCGTGGACGCGGTCGCTGAGCGGCGAGAGGTCGGGAACGCTGATTCCCGCCTCCTTGAAGAGCGCCGCGAGGCGCCCCGCTGCCTGTGAGGTCAGATCCGCGGAGGTGACGGCGGAGAGTTCCGCGTAGCCGGCGAGCAGGTATCGCTTGACCGAGTCGTTGACGCGCTGCCGGGGCTTGTCGGAGAGACGCGCGAGGCACTCGCTGACGAGCGCCCGGCGTCCGTCGTCCTCCAGTTCGGCCTCGCCGACGAGGTAGGCGAGCACGCGCGGGCTGAGCGCGGTGAGCCGGCCTACCAGGTCTCGTGCGTGCGAGCCGGAGGTGAGGTAGCTCTGAAGGAACCGCTGCTCGTCGGACCCGAAGCGGGCCAGGGCGGTGACCATGATTCGGGCCGACGGGTTCTTCGTGGCGAGCAGGCGGTCGAGCACCGCGATGTTGTAGAGCGCGGGGTCGGCAAGCGCCTGTTCGCCGCGCTCGCGGACTACGGCGTCGACGTCAGCAGGTTCCAGCTCGAAGTGCTCGTCCATGAGCCCGCGCTCGACGTGGTGAATGATGAAATTGGTCGCGGCTGGGCTCACGCGGTCGCCGTGGAACGTGGACGTGTAGAGCGTGAAGTTGCGGTCGAGGTAGCCGGCCTTGACGAGCTCGAAAGCGAGACCGCGGGTGAGGAGCGTCTCGCCGACCGTTGCCAGCGGGACCCGCTCGTTTTCGAAGTCCACGAGAAACTCGGGGCGCTTGACGAGGTCGCCCATGTCGGCCGAGCGCAGGAACTTCAGCTGCTCCTCCAGCTCCGTGATCTTCTCGTCGGCCGCTTCGCTGTCGGCTTCCTTCCAAGCCTCGGGATCGAGCGTCTCGCCGATCAACACCTCGACGTCCGACCGGTTCAGCGAAATCTGATGGCCGCCGTAGTAGGGGTTGTTCCAGACAACGGCGGACGAGCCGTCTCCCTCGATGAGCGACTTCCAGAACGCGGCCGAGCGGAAGTAGTCCTCGGTCCGAACGCTCCCGGCGTACTGGTATCTCCCGTTCGCCTGCTGTAGGCCCGTCGTCCTCACCATCATGTCGATGCGATTCGTCAGCCGCTCACCCAGGCGGGGTGCCCTGGCGAGGGCGCTGCCCGCGCGCGCGAGCTCCTGCCGAGCGGCGCGGAGCTCCCGCTCGACACGCGCCACGTTCGTGACGACCAGCAACCGGCTCGCCTCGTAGAGCCGGTCGAGCTTGCTCTTGCCGAGACGGATCACCTCGAAGTCGCTGAGGTGGGTGCTCTTGTAGAGCATCATCGCGAACAGGTCGGTCTCGCTGAGGCCGAGTCCCTTGCCGTCGCCGGAGAAGATCCGGCCTCGGAACACCACGAACTCGTTGCGCACGTTCTTGAGGAGGCGCATGTCCGGGACGAAACGGCCCGCCAGGTCGACGAGGTCGTCGGACACTTGGTGCTTGATGCCGCGGAGGATCTGCGCGGTGAGGTTTCGCGCGCTACGGTGCGTGATGAAGGGGACCACCGGGATAACGAGGTCGAAGAACTTCGTCCGGTTTGCCCGGACCGATTCGGCCTGAGCGGGGTCGAGGTCGGCAGCCGCGGCGTCGGGCTTCCGTCCCTCGAGTTCGAGGCCGATGCGGTCGAAGATGCTGTCCTTGATCGCGTAAATGAACCGGACGGGTCGGTCCCCGATCTGAGGGGCGGCGTTCAGCAGCGTGTTGAGCGACCGCAGGGTCTCGAAGATGTGCGAGTCGTTGAAGCGATCGATGTCCTCGAAGATCACGACCCGGTGCTTGGAGGTCTCGAAGAAATACACGATCTCGTCGAGGTACTGGTCGAAGTACGAGACGGACTTCTCGTCCAGCGTCACCGCCGCCGGACCCGCCGAGAACTGCTTGATGTGGATGCGGCCGTGCAGCAGCCAGCGTGCAAGGTACGCGGCCCCGCCTGCGGCAACGAACACCGCCGGGTATACCCACAGCCCAATCTCGCCCAGCGGGCCGAGCGTCTTCGTGATGATCGCGCCCCACCCGGCGATCAGGAAGATGAGGGTGACGACCAGGCCCGTCAGTCCGGCCAGGAGCAGCTCCCTGCCGGGGCTGAATCGCTCGATGCGGCGGAACCGCGAGCCTGCCGCGTTCTCTGGTTCCTCCCGGTAGAGGAGCTGCTTGACGATCTCCTGCTGGATCCGGTTCGTCGGCGTGGTTGCCTGGCGGGGCACCGAATCGTCCAGGTCGGTCTGGTCGATCGGCGCGAGCGTCGACAGCGACAGCTCGACGACCTCGTCGGCCTTGAGGCGCGACACCTCCTGCAGGATGCTGCTCTTGCCAACCCCGTAGTTGCCCGACAGCGCGATATTGCGGACCAGAGGATCGTCGAGCGCCTTCACGATCGCGTTCGCGTACTGGGCGTGCTCCGATTCGATGAAGGTCGGCGTGAGCGCGACCAAGTCCCACTCCTCGATCGGTTTAGTCTCGTCTCCCGCGTTCGTAGCCGCAGCCTCGGCCGATGGACTCGTCGCCATGTTCTCTTGAATCCCCATCCCCACAAGTGCCCCTGATTATGACAGCGGGGTCCGACAGATCCTGCAAGAGCGGTATGCCGGTGTCGCGGGAGGCAATCCTGGGCAACGCGCCGGCCGTCGCATCTGGCCGGTTTCTCGACGACCGCTGTGCGGAACGAGACGCCGGGAACGCGGTTTTGACCGCCACTCGCGCCTAGAACGGCGGAACGGCGTCGGCGGCGGCCGGCGGGTGGGGTGCTTCCGGCAGCGTCGCGCTGACGGGCGCCGGCGCGATTGGCCCTTTCGACCACTCGGTCGTCACCGACATGGTGCGGCTGTTCGGCTCGAACTCCTCGCCCAGTGGGGCGATTTTCGCTACGACTGGCACCTGCGCGGACACGCCCGCGATGACGCAGGCGCCCGTGGGCAGGATGGGCAGGGACTCGAAGGACACCCTGTCGAGGTAGGCGACGGCCTTCTCGACGGCGTGGATGTCGAGGTTGTTGATGAGGCGGTGCAGGAAGTAGTTGTGCAGCTGCGAAATGATCGTCTCGGAGATGTCGTGGGGCCGCTGGCTCGCGATGGTCAGGAAGACACCGAACTTGCGCCCCTCCTTGATGATTTCCTCGAACGTTTCGAGCCTGTAGTCGCGCCAGGCCTCGCTTTCACGTGACGACTCGGTCGACAGGATGTTGTGGGCCTCGTCGATGATGAGGTTCAGATAGCGCTCGTTCGAGGGATCCGACTCTTTCTTCTCGTCGTAGAGATGCTTGCAAAGAAGCATCGGGATGACCTTGCGCATCGACAGGCTGACGTCCCTCAGCGACACGACGGCCAGGGGTCGGTCGGCCAGCGGGGCGTCTGAGATCTCGACGAGCTTCTTGATGTCCGGCACCCGCGTTTCGAGCCGCTTGATCAAGGGCGACAGGTGCTCCCGGTTCGAGTACCCGCTGATGATGTCGCTGTAGTACTGGAGCACGATCTTGAAGCGAACGAGGTCGATGCCTTCGCGTACCTGGCTGAAGTCGACCGGCAGGCTAGTGATCTTGTCCTTCGTGAGGCTCTGCCACCGGGGGTTGTCTGGGTCAAGGGGCGGGTTGCCCCACGCGCCCCAGTAGAACTTCCTGAGGGTGCTGTTGTAGTGGAGGTTGACCTGGAAGTCGTCGAGCAGTGCTTCAAGTTCGGCGGGGGCGTGCGACCCCAGGCACGTCTGCACTTCGAGCAGGAGGTTGATGACGGTCTGCCGGTCGATGGACACGTCGTTGCTCTTCGTGGCGCGCAACACCATCTCGCCGATCACATCGAGCAGGTCCGCCGGGTTCGCGAGCCGGCGCTCCCAGAAGTCGCTGGCCAGCACGCGGGCGAGGAAAGGCGCCTGAGTCTTCTCGGTCGCGTCGAGGAGAACGGACCAGAAGGTCACGTCCTCCACTGCGGAAGCAGGGAGCGGGATCTTCGCACCGCCGTTTTTGAGGTGCGTCGAGAGCACGTACTCGCGCTTGTTGTCCGAGGAGGTGATGACGGAAGTAGACCGGCGGTTCTCGACGGCCGCCGGCCTGTCGACATACTCGCCGTTGAAGTCGATGAGGACGAACCGAGACCGCTCGCGGAACCCGGGAGACCCCGCGAACGCGTCGAACAGTTGGTGGTACAGCTTGGAGAGCGTGTAGGACTTGCCGCTGCCGGTGTTGCCGAAGATACCGATGTGGCTGCCGAATATCGCGTCGACCCCGACGACAACCCGTTGCGTGGGCTCCATCGCAAGTGATCCGATCTCGACCGAGGCGTCTCCCGGCGCGACGAAGGTATGGACGAGGCCGAACTCGCTCTCGCTCAGAATGAAGCACTCGTTGTCGAGAAGCGGCATCTCCCGGACGCCTCGCTCGAACTTCCCGTCCTCGAGGTAGCCGATGAGGCTGACGTCCAGCGTGCGGAACACGCGATCGTCGTCAGCCTTGAAGGCCGAGGAGTTGGCGCGGTTCTCGTCGACGTGTTCGCCGTCAACCTTTGCGATGAGCTCGACGAAGCCCTTCGAGATCTTGACGTAGCTCGCGACCGCGACGTTGCGGACGATGCCGCCGCGGTAAAGGAGATGGGCGCCGTTCTTGAGCTTGTCGACCTGGATCGATATCCGGCGACCTTCCACACCCGTTACGCGGCCGACCCGGAAGACCGCGTCGCGCTGCAGGTCGACATCGAAGTCACGCATCGGGCGTCGGCTCCGACCCCACTCTGACGTCCAGCTGGATCACCGGGTCGGCGGCGGGCACGGGGTCGCTGACAAGCGGGACGAAGTACGTCTCGCGCAGGCGGTCGAGGTCGAAGACGAGCTCCTCTGCGCCTTCCTCCGGAGCGAAGGGAGTGACGAACAGCACGTTGCCGTTTTTCACTTCTGGCTCCGGCAGGAGCGCATCGTAGGCCTCGCGGTCGGACCGCCGGTAGCAGAACACGATCACCTGCAGGGTCGGATTTGTCCGGGCGCCGCGGAGGACGAGGTCGCGGATGTGCTCGTCCCGGAACGAGAAACCGTGGACGAGAAGGAGGCTGTTCTCCTTCTCGAGCTCGTTGGCGAGCCGCCGGATCAGTTCGTAGTACGTCTCGTTGAGGACTGTCGTCGCGAACTTGCTCTTCTCGGGGTTGACGATCGCGAGGGTCCCGTATGCTTCGGCGAAACGGCCAGCCGCATCGGTCAGCGTCTTGCCGGAAGCCGCCGCCGCGAGGTCCGAGACATCGAGGCCTTCGGCGGACCTGATCGGGAGGAGGTCCCCCTCGGCGGCGTCGTAGACCTGGCCGACCTCGCCGACGCGTTCCAGTCCGTGGTCGTAGAAGATGCGTTCGCCGGGTGCGTCGTCCGCCTCGACCCGCCATCCGACGGATCCGTGGAGTTTGTATAGGTCGATCACCGGGATCTCGGATCGGCGCTCGAAGCGCGCGGTCTGCCGGTAGCGCGTGGAGCCGAACTCGCCGAGATCGAACCGAGGGCGGATCTTTCCGCTGAACCCGTCGATGACCTCGATGCCAAGCTGCTCCAGGGCTACCTCGAACGTCATATCGATGTTCGTCGTGAAGACGTTGGCCTGCTTTCCGAGGAGGGTAGACCGGCGGCGGAGCAGGATGTGGTTGAGGGTGCGGAAGAACTGCGCGTACGACCGCACGACGCCCGCCGCGGCGGCGTGAAGCGGAATGAGCTGGCGGTTCGGCCGCACGACCCGCTGGAAGAAGTAGCCCTGAATTGAGGCGCGCACGAGCGCCTTCTCCTCAGGTGCGACCACGAGATTGTCCAGTTCCGTTAGCGCCGTCTCGATGTCTCCGAGCCTCTCGAAGAAGATGCTCGGCGTGCCGGCCCCGATTAAGAAGCTGACATGCGAATCCTGGACCATCGTGCGGAACCGCTCGACACTCAGTCCGTCCGCTCCTCCGGGCCGCTGGGGCGTCGACGCCGAGACGCGCACTTCCGCGCTCATCACGAAGCCCCCTCAGCCGTTCCGTCGTTCTCCGTCAGTGCTGCTTTCGTGTGCTCGTCGCCTGCCCGCATGTCCCTGGTGCATCCTCGCTTTCTGCCCTGATTATTACAGTGAGGTCAGGCAGGTGAAGCAAGAGCCGCATCGGAGTGTCGGTTCGCAGCGGGGGAGCGCGGGCGGCGGCTGTCGTCAGTTCCGGCACGCCGACACCGGAGAATCGCTCGAAGGAGGGGCGGGTGCTGCCTCCTTTGGGCGCCGCACGCAAGCCGGTGCTTGAATGCGCGAGCTACATCGCGTGCGGCGCTGCCGATGACTGGCTTGGCGCGAAGGTTCGTATGACCGGCCCGTGGCAACGCCCGCAGAGCCCACGCCAAATGAACGACGGCTACTCGACGAACTCCTTCGCGAATCTCGCCGGCGACAACCACTCCTACCAAAGCACACCATCCCCGTGACCGACGAGAGCCAAGACAACGACGAGAGCCAAGAACAAGAGAGCAATGCACGCAGGCACTTGCTGTGTAAGCACTCGAGACTTAGACACGCTCGGCGTACTCTGGATCCGTGCGCGGGGGCCTCGAGCGGTGGAAGCGGGGTGTCGAATCGCAGGGCGTTCGGCAGGCGATGGCGTACGCGTTCAAGGGGAGCTGCGATTCGCATCTGCGCACCGTGACGGGGGTCGAAGCGCTCGCTGCCTACAGCGGCGCCGATGCCGCCGGCGTTCGGCGCTTCGTCGTCGAAGCCGGCGACGTCTCGACTGACGAGCTCAACACTGTCGAGCTCCGGCGCTGGGTCGACGGTCACGACCCTCTTACGGACGAGCCGCGCGGTCGCGAACTCACATCCCCTCACAGCGATCTTCTGCTCGACGGCACGATCAATGCGCCGAAGTCTTACAGCATCGCTGGCTTGATCAACGCGGACCTCGCTGCCGAGTTCGAGGCGCTGCAAGACCGCCTGCGTGAGCGCATCATCAGAATCTGGCAGCGCGAGCTCAGCGCTCGCCGCGGGGCGGGTGGCAGCATCCGTGAATCACTTCACCGGATTGAGGTCGTCGAACTCCAGCACCGACGCTCGCGCGCACTCGACCCTCATATCCACCGGCACCTGTGGCTGAACGTGAAGGTGCTCGGCGAGGACGGCAAGTGGTCCAACGTCGACTCGCGCGTCGCAATGAAACTCCACACGCTGATCAACGCGGAAGGTGAGCTGGCCGCTCGCACCGACCCGATGTGGGTCGCAGCGCTCGCACGCAACGGATACACGCTCGACACCGATGGAGAAGTCGCCGAGCTGGCTGCTGCGGTTCGACCTCTCTCGCGGCGGTCGAACCAGATCGAAGCGAACCGCGCCAAGCTGCTCCTGCAGTGGCGGGCACAGCATCCCGGTCAGGACCCCGACCACGACGTCATTCAGCAGATCGATCGGCGTGCGTGGGCGACCGATCGTCCGAACAAGCCCAATGACGTCGACGAGGCCGCATGGGAGAACCTCATCCGCGACGAGGTTCGCGCGATCGACGACCACCTGCTCGACTGGCGACGTCCATCGAGGCCGCACGCCATCGAGCGCGAAGAACTCGACCGTGACCTGCTGGCGGCGCGGGCGATCGTGGATGCCGACGCCCGCGCAACCTCGTATGGTGGCCGGTTCAGCACCTACGACCTTCGAGCTGGCGCGATGCGTGCGGTCGCGGCATCCGGAGTCGTCGCTGAGCGTGCGGGCCTGCAGGAGTTGATCGACGACGTCGTCCATCGAGGGCTCGGGCACGCGATCGACTTACTCGAAGCGGAGCGGCCGCGCCCTGAGCACATCAAGGGTTTCATGGCCGCGTCAACCGCAGGCTTGAAACTCGAACTCGCGGCCAAGTTCAGCGCCTTGACCTACGAGGGAGTCCGCGTGAGCGATCACGCGATCGACCAGATCGCGGCGAAAGTGCTGGACGATGGTGTCGCTCTCGACCGAGGCCAAGCTGCGGCTGCGGGGGCGATCGCCGGAACCGATCGACTCGTCTCCATCACGGGCCCGGCCGGCTCGGGCAAGACAACTATGCTGAGGGTCACCCGTGTCGCGCTCGACGCGCAACACCGACAACTTGTCGTCGTCGCTCCCACCAAGAAGGCTGCCTCTGTCGCGGGTCGCGAGATCGGCGCTGCAGCGCTCAGCCTTCATGCGCTGCTCGCCGACTACGGGTGGCGTTGGGGCCGCGATGCTGCCGGCGCCGAGCTATGGTCGCGACTGTCTGTGGGCGAGGTCGACGAGCGCGCCGGCACCGTCTACATGGGGCCTCGTAGGTTCTCGCTCAAGTCAGGCGACCGGATAGTGGTCGACGAAGCCGGCATGGTCGACCTCCACGCCGCCAACGCTCTTGCGGCGATCGCAAGCGAGACCGGTGCCGGCATCGCGATGGTCGGAGATCACCTTCAAGCGATGCCGGTCGGGCACTCCGGAGCGATGGCCTGCATGACCAGACGCGCGACCGCTGTCGTGGAGCTGACGGCGGTGCACCGATTCCGCGACCCTGACTACGCCGAGTTGACACTGCGCATGCGTGAACCGGCAACCAAAGAGCACGCTCTCGCCGTCGCCGCCGAACTAGACTCACGAGGACTGATCCATCGTGTGACGGATACCGGCCACGCGCGCGATGTGATGGTCGAAGCCTTCTTTCGCGCGGCCGCCGCTGGGCGACGGGTCGCCCTCGTCACCAGCACGAATGAGGAAGCCGACGCGATCAACGAAGCCATCCAAGCGAGGCGCGTCGACATGGGGCAGTTGCACCCCGAGCGACTCGTGATCGGCCGAGACGAGCAGAGACTGCTTGAAGGCGACATCGTGCAGACCAGGCAGAACGATCGCGCAGCGGATGTCGAGAACCGAGCGCTCTGGCTGATCCGACGAATCTCACCGACCTCGATAGAACTGGCAGCCCTGGGCGATATCAGTGACACCCGCTACGTCACCCTGGACTACGCGGCCGAGCACGTTCACCTCGCCTACGCCTCCACGGTGCACGGCATCCAGGGCGAGACGACCGACGAATCCATCGTCGGGCCGGGTGTCGACGCGTCTGGGCTGTACGTTGGAATGACTCGGGGACGCGTCCACAATGAGGCGATCGCGATCGCCTGGACGGCTGATGCCGCGCTGGACCGGATCGCCGACGCGATGATGCGTGGTGTGCCGGAGGTAAGCCTTGACGACTCGGTGCGCGCGGCTCGCGGCGAGCTGAGCAGAGCCGCCCTGCAGCCCGCAGATCCTGAGTCGGGCGTGACGCAGATGGCGGAGTGGTTGGATGCCGCCCGCACAGCGCTCGCCGACCTTGACGCGTTGATTGTCACCCAGGATGCGCGGGCACATGCGCGATCAGGTGCGTCGGGATCGGGCCTCGGGGACGCGCGGCGGCAGCGCGACCAGTTGCGCGAACGCTTCGAAAAGGTCGCGACGCAGTACGAGCGGGAGCTCGCGGATGTCAATGCACCCGGTCGCGCGCGCGCTGGTTCCCCGCAGCATTCGGGGCCGATGGTCGGGTGGACGCCGGACTCCGCTGGTTCGACTCTTGACCGTTGACCATGGGGCGGTCATTGCGTCGCGCGAGTGGGTACGACTGCCGTGACAGCGTTCGCCCAGACCCAGCACCGTAGCTGCGTCCCGCCGACCGTGGATTCGATGCCGCACGCGACGTCGTTCCACACGACGACGACCGCGTCGACCAGCATCGTGTGGGGGCCGAACCGTACCCACGCTCGGCACGGCTTCGGCTGAGGGTCGCGAGTGACGGGCAGCGCATCGCTCTGCAGCTCTTTCGGGGTGAGGGTCTGGAGCGGGTTCTCCGCGGCGATGCGCTCGAGGATGCGTGCGTCCATGCGGCGGTCGTAGTGGGCGGCGTATCGCTTGTTGGTACCCATGGCCGGCTCCGTTCCTCGGCCGGTCTCGACTCTACCGTCTGTCGAACATAAGTACTAAACTGCCCGCATGACTTCTATGCAGGTTGATCATCCGGCAAGCATATGGATGGTCGACGACGTCCCTGACCGGATGGTCTTTGCGGGCAAGCGCTGGCGGGTCACCGATACGCCGACAAGACTGCGTGACGCGGTCTGGGGCGCGGCGCTTGACGGAAGACGTTCTCTCTATGGCTGGCGATACCAGGCCACAAGCGAGGCGGGCGAGGTCGTCATGTTCGATGTCTTCCGCGACAAGACGGAGTGGCACGTCCACCACACCTACACCTGAATCGGCCAGAGACAGAAGAGCGGGGCGCGAGTACGCTGACTCTCGCCCCGCTCTCCTGTTGCGATGGGTCAGCGAGCAACCTCGGCGCCGGTGGATGAGACCGGTGCTGCTACCGGCCCCGTGGCGGAGCGATCCGCGGCGGGGCCGTTAGCTTTTGGGGCGCGCTCGACCGCGACGCTCGCGAACTTGAGCGACGCGCCGACGTTGTCCGCGACGATGTCGCGGGTCTCGCGGGTGTTGCCGGTCTCCTTGTCGACGTAGCTGCCGAAGCGGAGGTCGCCGGCGACGATGACGCTGTCGCCCTTGCGGAGCGACGTGGCCACGTTGCGGGACTGCTGGTTGAACACGACGACGCGGTGGAACACCGTGCCTGCGTCTTCCCACAGTCCCGTCATGTCGTTGAGCCTGCGGTCGTTGACGGCGACGGTGAACCGGGCGTACTCGTTGCCCGACTCGCTGGCGCTGTGCTCGGGGTCACCGGTGAGGTTGCCCTCGATCGTGACCGGGATCTTGGTCGTCATCCTTCTTCCTTCCATTCAGGAGACACGGCTGTGTCTCAACGGGCGTGGCTCTGGTCGATCCACGCGTCCCATTCCGTCTCGTCGAGCGCGGCGTTCCACGAGCGGGGTTTGACATCGAAGTGTCCGCTGGTGCAGCCGGCGCCCGCGCGCTGCAGTCGACCGTTCGCCTGTGCGAGCCGTTCATGCCAGCCGATCGGCCCCAAGCCGGTGTCGCTGCTGTCGAACGCCGCGAGGTGCGCAATGTGCAGTGCCGAGAGCTCCTCGACCAGCGCTCCATGCTTGAACCAGCACGGTGGCACGACGCTGACCGGCACGTTGTAGCGCACGGTGAACCACTCCACCCACTCGCGCAGCATCCCCCACTCGGCCCGCGCCTGTTCGTCGGAAAGGTGCCGCCAATCGACGATGTGCCCTCCGGGCCCGGCATTCTCGGGTTCGGTGAAGGGGCTTCCTGCCATATGGGCGGCGATCAGCGCCTCGATGTGGGCTGAGTCCGGCTCGTTCATGCAGCATCCCTCCTCGCCAAGCGGTCGCGCATTCGCGCGATCGCGATTGCGGAGGCGACCCGCCGTGTCCGGTGGAACGCGAGCACGCGGTCGCGATCGAGCATGCGGTGCAGCACTTCGTGACAGGCCGGATGCATGGGAACGAGGTCCGAATCGTGTTCGTACGCTCGCCACACCCCGTCGACGATGCGGACGCCCGAGTAGTCGAGGTGGTGAAGTTCCAGGTCCGCCTTGCGAGCGGCGCGTCCGCATACCAGGCAGTGCAGCGGATGACCGAGCTGCTCCTGTCTGCGGAACCAGCGCGCCCGCCTCGCAAACCATGCCGGCGATCGCAGGAACTCGCCGTACGCGTTCCTGCCTCGCGGCTTGCGGCGATTGCTCACTTGTCGCCCACCTCCTCGGGTGCGGCGCTCGGAGCGGCGACGGGCGCTGATCGGTCTGCATCCAGAAATACGGTCTGCTGGTCGCGCTCGGTCTCTCGCTTCGCTGTCTGGATCTCGCGGGCGTCACGCCGCTCGTCCCACCCCGTGAGGTCGAGCAGCACGCCGCGACGGTTGCGGTAGGCGAGGAGGCCGACGCTCTGCGGCAGTCGTCGGATCTCATCGACCGACATCAGGGGGAGCCGCTCGTGGTGCTCGCTCGTCGAATGACCCGCTTCGCGCGTCGACCAGGAGCGTTGCGTCCGGCTCGTCTGCCTGGTGCCAAGCAATGTCTCGACGTCACGAAGATGATTGACGTGCGAGGCCCCGCCGAGCAGCACCTTCGCGGTGGCGGCGGCCCAGATCGTGTCGGCTTCGGCGCGGGACCACGATGTCTCGGCCTGCGACAGCGCCTGAAGAACGACGAAAGTGCAGATGCCGCGGCCTCCGCCGTCGGCCATGATCCGCGGCAGGTTGCCCCAGCGGAACATGTTGGCGATCTCGTCGAGGATCAGCCCGAGTGGATGCTGCAAGCGTGAGCCGGGGGAGGCGAGTGCTCGGATACGGGCGACCTCGACGATGTCGTCGAGCAGGGCGCCGAGGAACCCTCCCATCGCGGATGCGCCGGATGCGGAGCCAATCAGATAGAGCGTGTTCGCGTCGTCGAGGAAATCTCGTGGGTCGAATAGCGGGTCACCGGGGCGGGGCATCAGAGCGTCGCGGATCTTCGGGACGGCGAGCGGTGCGACGGCGCCCTGCACACCGAACCAGATCGACGAGACGAGCTTGTCATCGGCGGCGAGCGTCGCTTCGAGGTTGTCGCCCCAGCCGGGTGCGCCCTCAGCGCGGAGGATCGACACGGCCGAACGCCGCGCCAGGATCGGGTTCGTCCCCCATTCATAGATGTCTTTGATGGTGCAGTTCCCCACGGCGGCGGCGTGCAGAAGGCGCCCCAGTGCGACGCCCGAGGCCTGCGCCCATTCGCCGTTCGTCGAGGATGCACCGAGGGCCGTGCCGGTGATGATGGCGGCGCCGCGCTGCATCGCGACGAGAGGGTCCTCGCAGCCCTCGATTGGCGAGACGCGCAGCGGATGCCGGACCCCGGAGAGGCCTTGCGGGTCGAAGACGTGCACCTGCCCGCGTCGCTCCCGCATGCGCAGTGTGGCGGTGAGGTTGTCGTTGGTCGTGGAGGTTGTGATCAAGGGGCCTGACCAGTCGAGGATTGCGGAGATGAGCACGCGGTATCCCTTGCCTGACCGGGGTGGCCCCTCGAGCGCGACGGAGTCTTCGATCGAGACGAAAACGTCGGATCCGCGCGACCGGCCTACCCGCCATCCGACATCGGTCGGCTGAGGGCGCGCGATATCGGGGCGCAACTGCTTGGCTCGTCGGAGAACCGCCCTGCCCGACAGGTGCTGGCGGATCTCGGATGCCTCGGCGAACCCCTTTCGGGACCGTAGGTCGGCGATGAACGCCTGGTCCGATGCGAGGTAGCGGCGGTTTGCAGCGATCCCGGCGAAGACCGCGCAGACGACCGCCGCCACGAGCAGCAGGTCGACGATGCGGATGACTGTCGTCGGGAGGGTGCATCCGTCAGGCGTCGTGAACGCGCTCGAGTCGCCGCTCAGGGCGAACCAGAGGCCCGAGAATGGCGTGGTCGGCGTCGGGCGCGTACCGCAGACCACGCTGGTGACGGCCTGGGCAGCGAACGTGAGCGCCAGACTCAGCACGACGCACGCCGCCAGAAGTGCGGCGATCGCCTTGCCCAGCATCCCATTCATCACGACCTCACAGACCGCGCGCCACCATAGCCGCGGCGTGGACCCACGCAGTGCGCGTCGTCGGTCGCAGCGCATCCAATCGCAGCTGGCCTGACTTGAGAGCGGGGTCGAACGGGATCCGCACCACGCCTCGCACCTGCTCGGCGAAGTCCGAGGTGATCCGCGCTGCCAGCCGGCGATCGGGCTCGGCCTCGGTCACGATGACCACCGCATTCCGGGCAAGATACCGGGAACGGTCATCGCGCGCACGGAGCGCATCCAGCAGCAGCGCCGCCGATTCGGCGGATTCGGGCACGGCGAGCGTGGGCACGACCAGTTGGTGGGACGAGTCGATCATTCGCAGCCAGCGGTCGGCGGACTCGTCGTTGCCGGAGTCGAAGATCACGAGCCGGTAGTAGCGGGCTGCCACTCGCATGAGCAGGTCGAATTGCTCGGCGGCGATTCGTTGGTCTGTCGCGAGCAGTTCAGGGTTCGATCGCAGCACGTCGTAGCGATCGACGGACTGGTGGTGCACGAAGCGCGCGATGTCGCTCACGCCCGCGCCCGGCGTGAGCAGGTCCTCCGCTGCCGGCAGCAGGTCCTTGACGGTGGTGTCGTAGTGACCCTGTTCGGTGCGCCATCCGAGTGTGCCGCGGGTGTCGTTATTGTCCCACGCGAGCACGTTTCCCCCACCGTGCCGGGCGAACACAGCGGTCAGGATCGCCGTCGTCATGGTCTTGCCGACACCGCCTTTGCCATTCACGACGGCGATGGTGCGGCATCCTGCCCACTGATCGGCGACGGCATGCTTGTCGCTCTCGCGTTGCACTGCGGCGCGGGAGGGGCCAATACCGAGCTTGGCCAGGAGGCTGGGCCAGCCGGTCGGCGCATGGGCGCCGTCGCCCGTGGGTGCGATGAACGATCGGCGGTTGGAGGGCTCCGGGGCGAGGTCGCTGGCGAGACCCTCGATCCCCGGAGCTTCGGTGTTCACCTCCTCTCCCTGTTGCGATGGGTCTGATTGCGGGTTCGGCATCGCGTCGACATGCTCCGGAGCCGTATCGGTGGACAGCGTGCCGTCCGCGAAGACGACGATGCGGTGCTCGCCGCGGTCACCGTCCGTCACCAGTTCGACGGGGATGCCGGCGGTCCGCGCTGCGGCGGCGGCCCGCTGCAGGATCACCTGACGGATGTCAGCGCCTGGGGACGCGGCGAGGGGTTCCACGCGCCCGTCGGGTGACGTGAACGACGCGCTTCCGCCTCGGACGGTCGCGAACGCGCGGGGCGTGGTGTCGAGGCTCATTGTGAAGCCTCCTTCCAGGTGGGCGATAGCCAGCCGTCGAGGCTGGTGTCAGTGGGGGAGTCGCCTGGCCAAAAGCGCTCGAGCTCGTCCGGGTCTACGAATCGCAGCCGCGCGTCGCTCGGATCCGGGATGGCATCGTCGGTCGAGAAGAGGCTGAACTCCCAATCCGTCGATGTTGCGAAGCAGTCGACGACGTAGGCGAACTGGCCGACGTAGGCGAGGAAGACGCCGACCCGCAGCCGGCGGGCGTCGTCGGCGTGGGTCGCGGGCAGGTTCAGGCGTTCGCGGAGCGCGGCGGACTCCTGGTGGTTCACTCGGAAGATGAACTTGTTCTCGATGTCGCCGACGATCGAGTAAGCAAGGTTGCGCTCGCGTGAGTCCGCATCGCCGACAGCATCCAGGTCGCCCATCTTGTGGAGGATGACGATGTTGCTGATGCCGTAGTGGCGCGAGAGTTTGAGCCACTGTTGGAACATCTCCAGCGCGGCGAGTGAGTTCATGTCCCGCCAGCCCTCCTCGCGGATGAGGTAGCGTGTGCGCCGGGCGGAGCGGTCCGAGACGACGGCCTGAATCCAGGCGGTCGTGCAGATCTGGGTCAGCTGCGCGACGAGTTCGCTGCGCGCGAAGAGCTCGCTGGTGTCGACCACGACGATGGGTGCCTCGGCATCGAACGCGACTGTCGATTCGTCCTCGAAGAGGCCCGAGAGGTCGCCGTCGACGAAGCGTCGAAGGACGAAGCGGGGCTGCACGGCGCCATCCGAGAGTCGGAAGTCGGTGCCCGTGTCGTCCACGATGGTGCCGAGATGCTCATACACGCTGCGCAGCGTCGGGTGGTCGACGGTGGAGCGGATGCTGCGATCGAGGGCTTCATGGATCGCCGCGTGTTCGACTGCGGTGAGCCGCGTCGGACCCAGTGCAAGCTCGATGAGGGAGACGAGGGTCGTGATGCGACGCTGACTCACCATCTTCTCGTCCTGCTCGTCGGTCGCGTCGGAGCGCCGGGGACCACGGTCGAGGGGATTGAGACGTGCCGAGCTGCCGCCTCCGATTCGGATCACGGTGCCGCCGGGCACGGCTTCGGCTACAGCGACCCACTCGCCCTTCGGGTCGGAGGGCACCACGGCCTGGTGCCCGAAGGCGAGCGAGCGGGTAACGAGGGTCTTGATGGTGCCGGATTTGCCCGCACGATACGCGCCGAGCACGAGCACATTCGTCGACAGCGTGCGGCGCTCGGTCTTGTCGATGTATGTCTCCCAGGGGGAGAAGTGCCAGAGCGCGTCGGCGTTGAGGTCGACGCCGAGGATCGGGCCCGAGTGTCCGAGCCCCGCGTCCGCCACGAACGGGTAGATCCCGGCGATCTGCCGCGATGTGGCTTGATGCGCGGGGATGGTGGGACGCGCGAGGTTCCAGTACCCGGCCTCCGAGAGTCCCGGACCGAAGGGGCCCGGGACCGCGGCCGGTGGAAGAGCGCGGTCGCGGCGGCGTGTGGGGATAGGACGCTCGCTGCGCTCGACCTGCGCAACCGTACGGCGCAGGTCGCGGCGGTCGCGTTTGCTCATGTCGCCAGGTTCGAAGAGGGCGACGTGGCGGGTCATCAGTTCATCCCCAATCCGATGGGCAGCGCGTTCACCATGAGTGCCTCAGCCTGCTGGCAGTAGAGGATCTGAGGCTCCATTCCGGCTCTCGCGAGCGCGTTCCTCATCCCGGCGATCGCTTGGTCGAGCTTCTCCTCGTCGTGTGCCGACACGGTCAGGTAGGCGCCGTAACGGAACTCGCCGTGCCCCGCGACGATCTCCTCCTCCTGGCGCTCGAGTCCTTCCCAGTCCGCGGCATCCGCGGCCGAACCGTCGACGCCGCGCTTTGCCCGCAGCTTCTCGTTTCCACGCCAGATCTTCTTGTCGTCCTCGATGCGATGCAGCGCCTTCTTCACCGACACCGGTGTCAGAACGATGGAGAAAATGTGGGTGATCGCCTCGCCCGTTGACGGCGTCCGGGCGAAGACGAGAGGCTCAACGAAGCCGACCGCGGTCTCCGAGCGAGGCCACTCGTGGATCCACATGGTGGTGTGCACGGCGGAATCGGTGTACACGATTCCGTTGCGGCCGCGTGGCTCTTCCAGGTACATCGGACCGATCGCGATCGGATCGACCCCGGAACGGTCGTCCTCGCGGTTCTGCACGTTCGCGGCGAATTCCGGATCGAAACCGAGGCGCGCAAGGGACGCCACATCCCGCACCGTCAACCAGCTCCGGACGCTGATGCGCGCAGCGCTGAGCGCATCGGCGAGGTTGCGCGCCTCGAGTCGGGCGAGCGCCTTGACTGCCGTGTCGCCACCGCCGAGGGCCTTCAGCTGCGGCCCCAGCGCGATCAGGTCCAGGGTGAAGGTGAGGTAATTGCGGTGCGACACCGCGAACGGTTCTGATGCATCCATCACGTCCGAGTAGTTGCGTCCGATCGGAGACTCCGGGTCAAGGCGGTGTCGCTCCACCGCAGCGTCATAGCTGGCGCGAGCAGCCCGGATCGTCGTCGGAATTGTGCGTTCCTGCAAGACGGCGCGTTTTATCCCCGGCCGCTGCGTGAAGGATGCCAGCACGGGCGCCCACTGCTGCGAGAGGTCGTACCGCTCGGTGATGTCCTTCATCAGGAAGCCCTGCACTTCGACCTCAGCCGTGACGGACACAGAGCGGTCGTGCGGGTTGTACACGCAGGCGACGCCATCGACATCCCACAACTGCACAGATGCGCGGATGCCCGGAAGATTCAAGGTGCCAGCGACGTGGGAGCGCTCCGGACGATAGACCTGTGTGGTCGCGCCCATCGCGTGGCGCAACTGCTTCATGAGCCAGATGCCGACTTGATGCGGAGCCGAGTCGCCGTGGATCGTGATGAACGCGAACACCCCGATCGGCAGGTACGCCGGCGCCGCGTACAGAAGTCCCGGCGGTCCGAATCGGTTGACGCCGATCAGGAGGATGACCGCCGCGACCGCCAGACAGGTCAGCTGCCAGACATCCATCCCCATCACCACGCCCTGGCGCGAGCGGCGGGGGAGCCTCACCGGGTGAGTAACGTCTTGCGCTGTCATGAGCCGCTCCTGTCAGTGCGGGGACGCGGTGGGGCGCCCTCGGGCGGTGGCGCCGACCCACTCGGCGTCGTCGTGGAAGTGGACGATGACCGATACGTCGAGGTGCCTGGTGCACTTGACGCAGCGGACCGCTGCGCCCCCGGCATCCCACCTTTCGACGAACCGCTCGATGCAGCGGTGCCAGCCGCGACCGGGGTGGAGGCCGACGTGCGCGCGGATGGCCTGCCCGCGGGCCGCGCGCTGATCCGACTCGGGATCCGAGCCGCGGAGCGCGCGGCGTTGCTCGCCACGTGGCTCGCCCCCGTTCCGACTCGGGAGCCGACAGAGTCGGCGGCGACAGCACCGACGAAGCTGAACAGCCCGAAGACCGCGAACGGGGCGAAGGCGACGAGCACCAGCCCGACGAGCAACGGCCAGGACTGCGGATCCCAGATCGTGTGGATGCTGGCCAGACCGTTGATGATCAGTGTGGCGAAACCGATGGTCAGCGGTCCGGTGAGAAGCAGCACCACGACCGCCGACACATAGCGCACCACCCACTGCGGCCCGACGGCGCGCGTCGGGTACAGCATCCAGGCAATCGGTCCCACCGCAATCAGCGCAGCCAGGACGATGTTGCGGAAAGCGAAGACGACCATGAGCAGCAGCATCCCGAGCATCAGCAGGCCGTGAATCACGAAGGCGAAGAAGTAGTTCGCCTGCCCGCCGGCCCACATCACCGATTGCAGGGTCGCGAACAACGTGTCGGGACCGTCGCGATCCATGATGTACCAGGTGAGGTCGTCGACCGCGTTCAGCAGATGACCCGTGGCCCACAGAGTGATCGCGGTCGCGGGAAAGGCGATGAAGCTCCGGATCAGCGCGCCGACCAGCTCTGCCCGGTCGCCGGAGACGGCGGCGGCCGCGATCGCCCAGACCATCGCCCCGAACAGGATCGCAAGTACCGCCCACTGCCAGAAGGACCATTCGTTGGTCGCGGCCGTCCACAACATCGACGAGGTGTCGAAGCGCATGTTCTGCGCGACGGCGAACATCATCGACGTCGCGGACATCGCCATGGCCCGGCCGGCGTTCTCGAACGTGAGGCAGACGACGTCTCCGAGCGAGCAGCCGTATTCGACGAGCAGCGGCTTTCCGCCGCTCGTCTTGATCGCCGAGACGTGGTCTTCATACGTCGTGCACACGGTCGCCTTCGTGCCGGCGACGAAGACGTTGATGAAGCACTGCTGCGGCTTGATGTCGGCGGTGTTCTGCGGCGTGCAGGTGACCTGCCGATCGACCTCGTAGCAGTCGACGGGGTAGGCGGGCGCTGACCAGGGTTCGCCGGACACGGGAACCGCCGTAGAGGAGGCCTCGCTGCGGGGGCTGCTCGTTGCGACTTCGGTCGCGCCGGCGGGCGCGACGGCAAACAGTGCGGCTGCGATGCCGATCGCCACACCCGTGAGTACAGCCCGCAGCGAAGTCATCAGAATCCGAAGTCGAAGTTGACGAACCACTGGAACAGGCCGCTGGCAGCCCCGAGCACGGCGGCGGCGATGAAGATCCACAGGATGTTCTCACCGGCCCAGGTGCGCACGCGGTCGGAAGCAAGACCGCGGAACGCGAGGGCTGCGCCCGCGATGATCAGCATGATGAGCACCACGATCATCGCGCCGGCAAGGATGTACGAGGCGACCACTTGGAACCCCTGGAAGAAGGGGGCCGAGAAGTCCGGCTGGATATCGGGGACATCGACATCGGTCGGTGTGATTCGCATGACTTGCTCCCTCGGTTGGGTCACTTGAGCGGAAGGCCGAGTGCGGCCATGAAGGGTTGGGGATCGACGGATCTTCCGGACTCCCGGAGTTCGAAATGCAGGTGGCAGCCGAACGACTTGCCGGTGTTGCCCTCGGCTCCGAGCGGTGTTCCGGCCGTGACCTGATCGCCGACGGCGACGCGGAGCGAGTTCCACTGCATGTGGCCGTAGAGCGTGACGATGTCGTCGCCATGGTCGATCCGGACCGTGTTGCCGTACCCCTGGTAGGTCCCCGCGGTGATGACCTCACCGGGACCGGCGGCGTAGACGGTCGCGCCGCAGCCCTGGGCCATGTCGTAGCCCTGATGATTGGTCGAGCAGTAGCTGCAGCCGCTGACAGGGTTGTGGCCGAAACCACGGCCCTTCGTGTATCCACCGGCAAGTGGATAGCCCCAGTCCCCGTTCGCGACGGGTGCCGGGCGGGTTTCGACGGTCGTAGTGACGGACTGGCCAGCGACCGCCAGCGGCACGACCATCAGCGGCACGAGCAGGAAAGCAACCGCGAGCACGACGAACGCGACAAGCCCGATCACGATCCGGCGCCCGGTCCTCGTGCTCGCGAGGGCTGCTGCAGCAACGACCGGGGCGCCCATGTCAGGGTTCCACTTGCCCGGAGAAGTAGCGGACCACCTTGCAGTCACCCGCTTGCTGGGCCGAGTCAGCCGTCGGGACGGATGCACTTCCGCACAGCACCTGAACGCTCACCCTCACGGGTTCGTCGTACGACGTCTCTTCGCCGCTCTCGTCGCTGCGCGTGTACGTCAGCACGACGTCGGCAGTGCCGATCTTCATGTCACCCGACGTGTCGCCGGGCACTTCCGTGTACTCGATATCTCCGTCGACGTCGGCTTCCACACGCCCGTCTTCGTTCGCAAGCGAGTCCCATTCGGACTCGGGCAGCACGACACCTTGGCGTAGCTCCAGCTGCGAAGCACGCATGTCATCCTCGCGATCAGCCTCCGTCGTATAGCGCGTGTCCGGCGTGAACCACGTGTCGAGATAGTCGAGCCATTCCGCTCGCGTGCTCAACTGCGTATCGAAAGTGGATGCCGCAGTCAGCGCCGCGCGGACGTACCGGTCTCGGTCTGTCGTGATCGGTTCCGGTACCCAGCCCTTGTCGGCTGCTGAGGAATCTACGAACTGCTCATCTGGCGAGGCGGCGGTCGCGCTCGGAGTCGCCTTCGCCGCTGGCGATGACGAGCCCGTGAGCGCGGGCTCGGCATTCTGAGAGAACAGCGGAACGAGGACTACCGCGAGAAGCGCGACCAGGAGGACCGCGCCGCCCACGACAGCCCATACCAACCCGCGACGGCTGGATCGTTGCGTCGACGCCATCATCTGCCTTCCTGACTGTCCAGGGCGGCGTCGATGTGTGGAAGTTCTGGCGCGGGGGGACAGTCGCCGTGGCGGCATCCTAACCGCGAAATCAGCGCGTCTAAAAGGAGAATTCTCTAATAAAGACGCGCCAGACACGCCTGACGGACGTGGGCCCGCGGCTCGCGTCTTCGTATGCTTCGATGCGGAGAATATGCCTCCGGACCTGGGGCTGTCTGTAGGAACTTCGGGGGACACGTCGTCAGCAGGGTCAGTGCCCTGCGTGTCGGCATCCGTTCCCCTTGACATGAGTGGAGCATATAACCGTACACTCCGCTTGTGAAGCATTTTCTGGTTCGGTTATCTGGACGAGCCTGAGGATGGTGCGACAGACTGGGCAGGTGCCTCGCTACGCCCGCCCCGTGAACAGTGATTACGCGGAGGATCCCATCAAGGCTTTCGGGAACATCATGCAGGCGACGATCATCGGCCACCTGCGGAAGAACCCTGGCCAAACCCGGGCAGAGATCGCCGAGGCGATCGAGCTGCCGAAGATGACGATCGCGAACGGGATCGAGAAGTTGCTGGACGCGGGGCTGATCATCGCTGATCCGCCGCGCGACGTCGCAGTGCGCGGGCAGCGGGTTCGGTACACGGTGGATGATGCGCGGGTGACTGAGATGGTGATGCGGCTGGAGCAGGTGCTGGGGGAGTTCTAGGTGTGATGTCCAGGGACGTTGTTTCCGGGATTCGTCTTTGAGCTGCTGACAGGCGAAGGCTTCCCGGGTGTGAAGTGGAGCTGTTCAAGGAACCGTTTCACGAACCAAGGAGGCCTTCGCGTCCCACACTCATGCGCTGACCCCCGCGCGCTCGTCTCAGGCCGGCGACGTTGATCTGTCGGCGACGGTTGAAGAACCGGCCAAAACGACGGGTGAAAACTAGGCCACCTGGTTGTCGTTTGCTCAGTCTGCCGGATCCTGGGTTCTGATGCTCGGGAGGCTGTCGATGCCCCTGCCGCGGAGCCGGTAGCTGGCGCCTTTGAGGGTGAGGACGTCGGCGTGGTGGACGATGCGGTCGATCATCGCGGCAGCGACCGCCTGGTCCCCGAACACGCCTCCCCAGCCGGAGAACGGCAGGTTCGAGGTGAGGATCAGCGAGGCGTGTTCGTAGCGGGATGAGACGAGTTGGAAGAAGAGATTCGCGGCGTCCTGTTCGAACGGTAGGTAGCCGACCTCGTCGACGATGATCAGCCCGTAGCGGCGCAGCCGAGTGAGCTCTCGTGGCAGGCTCCCTTGCCGGTGGGCGTCGGTGAGGCGGGTGACCCAGTCGGTCGCTGTGGCGAACAGCACCCGGTGCCCGTGTCTCGCGGCGACGATCCCGAGTGCGGTCGCGAGGTGCGTCTTCCCGGTTCCGGGTGGGCCGAGCAGGACCACGTTCTGCGCTTCGAGCAGGAATCCGCCGGACGCGAGAGCGGCAACCTGCTGGCGGACCGCCGGCTGGGCGTCCCAGTCGAAGTCCTCGAGGGTCTTGCGGGCGGGGAACCCGGCGGCTTTGATCCGCAGCTCCGCGCCGGACGCGTTGCGGGCTGACACTTCGCGTTCGAGGACGGCGGCGAGGTAGTCCTCGAACGACCAGCCCGCATCCCGCGCTTGGTCGGCCATCCGACTGGCAGCTTCGCTGATCCGGGGTGCTTTCAGTGCGCCGGCGAGGTAGGTGATCTGCTTGACCGACTCGGTGCTCTTCGTGCTGGCCATCACGCCACCCCGCCGATTCCGAATGCGCGGTCATAGTCGGCGAGATCCCGGGTCAGGTCCGTGTCCGCGAGACTCGGTCGTGGCTGTTGGAACTGTTGCCGCAGTAGCTTCGCGGTCTCTCGGTGAGCGGGGTCGGTGACGACGGCGCCGCGCGCCCAGATCCGTCGGTGGTCAGCGAGGATCCGCCCGTCCAGTCGCACCCTCACCCGGTCAAGATCTCCGGTCACGTCGACCATCCGACCGATCGCGGTCGGGTCGACGGAGTAGTCGCTGGCATCCAGACGCACGTAGTAGTCGCGTCCGAGACGCACTCGTTCTCGCCAGCCCAGCTGCAGCGGGATCGGCGGCAACGGCAACATCCGGGACCGGTCATGCTCGATCAGATCCACCGGCCGCGCCTTGATCGTCCGCACTACCCGGGCGTTGGCCCGTTCCAGCCAGTCCGCCAGCTGGGTGTTGAAGTCGGCGGGTGAGGTGAAGGTGCGGCCGGGCATGAACGAGGTCTCCATCCACCCGTTGCGGCGCTCCACGATCCCCTTCGACTCGGGGTCGTAAGGCCGCAGCTGGACCACCTTGGTCGCGAGGGTGCCGGCGAACGCGGCCACGCCCTGCGCGAGTCGGCCCTTCTGGCCGATGCCGGGTTCGTTATCCCAGATCAGCCGGCGCGGCACCCGACCGAGCTGTTGGATCAGCTCCCACGACCCCAGCAGCAGGTCCTCGGTCTTGCGGGTCGGGATCATCCTCGCCGTGATGAACCGGGAGTGCGCGGCGACGATCACCAGCACCGGCAGCAGCACACTTCCACCGTCTTCGAGTGGAATCTTCCGCGGTGGGAACCACAGGTCGCACTGCGCCGCGTCACCGGCCGCCCACGACAGCCGGTCGGCCGGGTCGACAGGGCGATGCTCCGGCCGCAGCCGGCGCACGTTCTCCCGGAACCAACTGATCGAGCCGGTCCATTCGACGCGCTCTGCGATCACGGTCGCCGGCATCGACGGGTGCTCCGCCAGCAGCGCCCGCACCCGCGCCTCGAACGGCGAGAACGACCTCTCCTGCGTCCTTCGCTGATACTTCGGAGGTCTATCCGACCGCACCGCCGCCGCGACCGTGTCCCTCGCGACCTGGCGCTGCGGAACCCCGTCCGCGACCAGCCGCCTGATCAACGCCCAATCTTCCAAGGAGATCACCCACCCAATCTGGTCTGGGTGGCCTAGTTTTCAAGCGTCGTTTTGGCTGGGTTCTCGACCGTC
>NZ_JBQCIP010000302.1:0-6070 GCF_051953575.1 Microbacterium sp. | reverse complement strand
CACCCCGCCCACCTCCTGGCCGGCCTGGCGGCCCCGGACCGGGTGCTGGTGGTGGATGAGGCGTTCATGGACGCCGTCCCGGGTGAGACCGAGTCACTGATCTCCCCGACGATGCCCGGGCTGGTGGTGCTGCGCTCGTTGACCAAGACCTGGGGGTTGGCCGGACTCCGCGCCGGGTACGCGGTCGGCGACCCGACGATGATCACCGCCCTGGCCGCGCAGCAGCCACCCTGGTCGGTGTCGACCCCGGCGCTGGTCGCCCTCGCGGCCTGCAGCGCACCCGCCTCCGACGGCGACGACCAGACCGCCGCTCCCCAGTGGGAGTACACCGCCCAGACCGCCGCACCCTCCGGCGACATCGACGAGTTCACGTGGGTGAGCTACTCGGAGCCCTACTCGCTCGACTACGCCTACGCGTTCGACTACGCCGACAACCAGGTGCTGTCGAACGTGTGCGAGTCGCTGCTGCGGCTCAATCCCGACTACACGCTGTCGCCGGGACTCGCCGAGGCGTACGACCACCCGACGCCGGAGACCTGGGTCTACACGATCCGTGACGGCGTCACGTTCCACGACGGGAGCCCTCTCACCGCGGATGACGTCGTCGCGTCGATGAGCCGTCATCTGGATCCCGACGTCGGCTCGTCCTGGTACTCGGTGTACCAGAACGTGGCATCGATCGAGAAGACGGGCGACCGCCAGGTCACCGTCACGATGACGCGGGCGGACTCGCAGTTCAACCTCGCCATGGGCGGCTCGGCCGGCGTGGTCGAGTCGGCCGCGACGCTCGCGGCGAAGGGCGCCGACTACGGCAACTCGACGGGCCTGGTCAACTGCTCCGGTCCGTTCGAGCTGACGGAGTGGAAGTCGGGCGAGTCCGTCACGCTGAAGCGCTACGACGGCTACTGGGACGAGTCGCTGCGCGCGAAGGCGGGCGAGGTGAAGATCCTCTTCATGACCGACTCGAACGCGCGGGTCAACGCGCTGAAGTCCGGCGAGGTCGACGGCGGCTGGATGATCCCGACCGACGCGATCGCGCAGCTGCAGGACTCCGGCAAGGGCGAGGTCTACTTCGGCCTCAACACCGCGGTCGGCAGTCTCATCGTGAACAACCTCGAAGGTCCGCTCGGCGACGTCCGCGTGCGTCAGGCGCTCATGATGGCGATGGATCGCCAGGGGATCCTGGATGCCGCGGCCAAGGGCTACGGCGACGTCACGAACGCCCTCACCACGAAGTCGGTGTGGGTGGGCGCGAGCGACGCCGCGATGACCGAGGCGTTCGACGGGCTCCAGGAGTACGACCACGACCTGGACGCGGCGAAGAAGCTCATCGACGAGGCCGGTGTCGCCGGGGACGAGATCGTCATCACGACCGCGCCGATCGGCAATGACTTCGCGGTGATCTCGCAGGGCGCGGCCGCCGCCGCGCAGTCGATCGGCCTGAAGGCGAAGATCGAGACCGTCAGCCCCAGCGCGTACACGGCGCTGTTCTCGGACCCGAGCGCCCGCGAGGGGACGGACCTCTTCTACACGTCGTGGTACCTGTCGAGCCCCGACCCGCTGGAGATGTACAGCGTGCTGCGCACGGGCGAGTTCAGCAACTACGGCAACTGGAGCGACCCCGACTTCGACGCGCTGATCAACGAGGCGGTCGGCGTCGACGACCCCGCCGCCCGCAGCGAGCTGACGGCGAAGGCCCAGCGCATCGCGAACGAGCAGCTGCCGTGGCTGCCGCTGTTCGAAGGCCCGATGACGGTGTTCCTGAGCGACCGGGTGACCGGGGTCGCTCCCTCGGTGGCGATGCTCTACTACCCGTGGGCGGCCACCATTGGCGCACGGTGACCTCCGCGGGGCCGGGCCTTCGGGTCCGGCCCCGTGCCGCCCCGGGCGCGTCCCGGGCCCCGCACCCGAAAGGGGGACGGCGCGATGATCGCCCTCCGCCGGATCGCCGGCAAGCTCGGCGGGCTTCTGCTGACACTGTTCCTGGCATCCCTCCTCGTCTTCTTCTCGCGGTTCCTCGTGCCGGGCGACCCGGTGGCGTTCCTGCTCCGCGGCCGCAAGCCCAGCCCCGAGGCCGTGGCCCAGGTCACGGCGCAGTACGGGCTCGACCTGCCGCCGTGGCAGCAGTACCTCCGGTGGGTCGGCGGTCTGCTGCACGGCGATCTCGGCCGATCGCTGCAGTACCGGCAGGACGTCACGACCGTGCTCGGCGACCGCCTGCCCGTCACCCTCGGGCTCGTCGTCATGGCCGGCACCATGATCGCCGTCGTCGGCCTCATCGCCGGCACGTTCGCCGCGCTGAACCGCGGCCGCCTCGGCGACAAGGCGATCCTCATCGGCCTCACGGTGCTCGGCGCCATCCCGTCCTTCGTCGGCTCCATCGTGCTGATCGCGGTGTTCGCCGTGCAGCTCGGATGGTTCCCCTCGTTCGGCTCGGGGGAGGGGTTCTGGGACACCGTGTACCACCTGGTGCTGCCCTCGACCGCCCTGGCGATCGTGTTCGTCGTGCTCGTCGGCAAGGTCACGCGCTCGTCGATGATCGACCAGCTCGATCGTGAGCATGTCGAGGTCGCTATCAGCCGCGGCATCACGCGCGGCACGGTGATCCGCCGGCACGTCTTCCGCAACGCCGTCGGTCCGATCCTCACGGTCAGCGGCATGCTCGTCGCCGGGCTGCTCGTCGCGAGCTCGATCGTCGAGGCCGCCTTCGGGCTGGCCGGCATCGGGTCGCTGCTCGTCCAGTCGGTCGACCGCCTCGACTTCCCGGTCGTGCAGGCGATCGTCCTCCTCGTGGTGACCGCGTTCGTCGTCGTGAACGCCGTCATCGACGTCCTCGAACCGTGGATCGACCCGCGATCCGCCGCCGGAGCAGGTGCCCGATGACCGCCACCCCGACCCTCGCCGTCAAGGTGCTGCGTGCGCCGCGGCTGCCGCGCACCACCGTCAGCTTCGCGATCGCGCTGGGCGTGGTCGCAGTGATGACGCTCGCGGCGATCTTCGCGCCGTTCCTGGCGCCGTACGACCCTGACGCCGTCGACTTCGCCGCCGTCAACGCCGGGCCGAGCGCTGCGCACTGGCTCGGCACCGACGGACTCGGTCGCGACACCCTCAGCCGCCTGATCTTCGGCGCCCGCACGGCGCTGCTGGGGCCGCTGCTCGTCGTGGTGGCCTCGACTGCGCTCGGCATCCTGCTGGGCCTGATCGCGGGCTGGCGCGGCGGCTGGATCGATTCCGTGCTCGGCCGCGTGTTCGACGTGCTGTTCGCGTTCCCGTCGCTGCTCATCGCGATCATGGCGGTGGCGCTGTTCGGCAAGGGCCTCGTCGCGCCGGTGATCGCCATGAGCATCTCGTACGCGCCGTTCGTGGCGCGGCTCACGCGCTCCCTCGTGGCAGCGGAACGCAACCGGCCCTACGTCGCGGCGTACCGGGTGCAGGGCTTCGGCGGCGCGTGGATCGCGCTGCGCCGGGTGCTGCCGAACGTCACGCCCATCATCGGGGCGCAGTCGACCCTCAACTTCGGCTACGTGCTCGCCGAGCTGGCCGGCCTGTCGTTCCTCGGACTCGGCGTCCAGCCGCCGACCGCCGACTGGGGCGCGATGATCAACGAAGCCCAGGCCGGACTCATCGGCGGGCACTTCCTGCCGGCGATCGTCCCTGCCGTCGCGGTGGTCGTGGTCGTCGTCGCCGTCAACATCATCGGAGAAGAGCTCTCCGACCGCATCGGAGGGGAGATCCCGGCATGACTCCGGCCACGAACGACGGGATCGGCCGGGGGGACGCCGGCGTGACCGCATCCGCCGCTCTGCTCGACATCCGCGACCTCACGCTCGACCTGCCGAACGGCACGCGTCTGCTGCACGGCATCTCGCTGTCCGTCGCCGCGGGCGAGACCGTCGGACTCGTGGGCGAGTCGGGGTCGGGCAAATCCCTCACCGCGCGCACGGTCCTCGGCCTGCTGCCCGACCGGGCGACGACGGCGGGAACGGTCGTGCTCGACGGGACCGACGTGCTCGCCGCGCCGGGCGCCCAGCTGCGGCGGCTTCGCCGGCGCGGAGCGGGCATGATCTTCCAGGACCCGCGGGCGGGCATCAACCCGATGCGCACGATCGGCGACCACCTCACGGAGTCGCTGCGCCTCGCCGAGGGATGGTCGGCGGCCGATGCGCGCGCACGTGCCGTCGAGCTGCTCGGGGCCGTGCGGCTGCCTCGCCCCGAGGATCACCTGCGGCAGTTCCCGCACGAGTTCTCGGGCGGCATGCTGCAGCGTGTCATGATCGCGGGCGCCCTCACGACGTCGCCGCAGCTGCTCGTCTGCGACGAGCCGACGACCGCGCTCGATGTGACGACGCAGGCCGAGATCATCGGCGTGCTCACCGAGCAGCGCGCCTCGCGAGGCATGGGGATGCTGTTCATCACCCACGACCTCAACCTCGCGGCGTCGCTCTGCGACCGCGTCTACGTGATGAGCGGCGGGCAGGTCGTCGAGCAGGGCCGCGCACACGACGTGCTGCGCGACCCGCAGGCCGACTACACGCGTCGGCTCGTCGCGGCGACCCCCACCCTGCCAGGTGCGGCGCCGGGAGCGGCGGCCGAGTACGGCGTCGGAGACTCTGCGGGTCACGCGGGGCATCCCTTCGACGGCGGGTCGTCCGAGACGTCAAACGTCGTCCCGATGCTGCAGGCCACCGGGGTGTCGAAGACGTACGTGCGGCGCGGCAAGGATCCGGTGTGCGCCGTCGTCGACGCCACCGTCGAGGTGCCGCGCGGCGGCGCGCTGGGCGTCGTCGGCGAATCGGGCTCGGGAAAGTCGACCCTCGCGCGCATGATCGTCGGTCTGGAGGGCGCCGATACGGGAGACATCCGCATCGACGGCCGCGAGCGCACCGCGGTGCCGCGCGGACGCGCGGAACGCATCGCGCACGCCCGCAGCGTGCAGATGGTGTTCCAGGACCCGTACCTGTCGCTCGACCCGCGCATCACCGCCGGACGCGCGATCGAGGACGCGCTGCGCCTGCACACCCGCCTGAGCCCTGCCGAGGCGCGCACGCGCGTGCTGTCGCTGCTGGAGCAGGTCGGCCTGGGCGAGAAGCACGCCGCAGCCCGTCCGCGCACGCTCTCGGGCGGGCAGCGGCAGCGCGTCGCCATCGCCCGCGCCCTCGCGATCGAACCCGACGTGCTCGTGATGGACGAGGCCACCAGCGCCCTCGACGTGTCGGTGCAGGCGCAGGTGCTCGACCTCGTCGACCGTATCCGGCGCGAGCGCGGGCTCCCGGTGCTGTTCATCAGCCACGACCTCGCCGTCGTCCGCCGCGTGTGCGAGCAGACCGTGGTGATGCGCCGCGGCGAGATCGTCGAGCGCGGCGACACCGCGGCCCTTCTCGCCTCTCCGCAGCACGAGTACACCCGGCTGCTCATCGGCTCCGTGCCCAAACCGGGGTGGGACGCCTCCGCGGCCGGCGCGGAGGTCGAGGCCGTGCTCGGCGCCGATGCGGAGGGATCGGAGGCCGCCACCGGCCCGGACGCCGGGTCCGAGGCGTCGGCCATCGAAGAGGCGCAGATCGAAGCCTCGGGTCAGGCGCGATGACGACCTCCGGGTGTCAGGCGTGACCGGACGCGTCGGCGTCGGCGACGGCGCGGCGGACGCACCGTTCGACGAGACGGAGCGTCAGTCCGCCAGCGCCAGGGCGCGGAACGGCTCGCGCGGGGGAGCGGGCGGCTGCGGCATGCGCTCGGCTCCCTGACGCGAGCGCGTGTGACGCAGGTACAGCTCGTCGATGAGGGCGGTGGCGAGGCGCACGAGCTTCGCGATCTCGGCCTCATCGCGGTCGACCCACGCGCAGCGCGGCTCGTCGCCGACGGGGACGAAGTCGTCGTGCTGCTCCCACGCCACGAGCGTCCGCTCGGCGCCGAGCACGTGCTGCTGCCACCAGACCTGACGCAGGTACGAGCGGGGGATGCTGCGCCACGCCTTGTTCGTCGTCTTGATCTCGGCGAGCGTGACCCGGCCGGCGGCGTCCACCGCGATGCCGTCGGGCGTCGCGAGGTGCCGCTTCTCGATGACGGCGTGGAA
>NZ_JBQCIP010000301.1:0-22137 GCF_051953575.1 Microbacterium sp. | reverse complement strand
GGTCGGGCACTACGTCGCCCTCACGATCGTCGGCACCGACCGGCCGAACGACATCGCGTACTTCGCCGCGAAGGCCGCGCAGGAGAAGCTGATCCGCGAGTCCGGCCTGCCGTACTCGCTCGTGCACGCCACGCAGTTCTTCGAGTTCATCGGCGGCATCGCCGAGGTCTCTGCCGGCGGCGGCGCGATCCGCCTGCCGGCGAACCTCATGCAGCCGATCGCGGCCGAAGACGTCGCCACGGCGGTCGCCCGCACCGCGGCCGGCGCGCCCCTGAACGGCGACCTCGAGATCGCCGGCCCGGAGGTCATGGGACTCGACGAGCTCGTGCGACGCGGACTCGCCTTCCGAGGAGACACCCGCCAGGTCGTGACCGACCCCGAGGCGCCGTACTTCGGCGCCCGCATGCAGGAGCGCACGCTCATGCCGATCGACGGTGTGCAGGTGTTCGCGACAACCCTGGACGAGTGGCTGCCGGCCAACCCGCCGCGCTCCTGATACCCCCGACGCGAAACGCCCCGAGCTTCTCGGGGCGTTTCGCGATTGCTGCTCAGCGATCCAGCGGATGGGTGCGCGGGCGCGGCGGCGGCGGTGGCGGGACCTGCTTCGCGGCGATGATCGCGCCGCGCGGGATGCGCTCGACACCGCGTTTGCCGTCGACCACGACGGTCGCGGCATCCGCGCTCAGCAGCTCGCCCAGCGCGTCGGTCGCCTGGCCGCTCGGGAGGATGTACCGCACGACGACCCGCCGCCCGGGTTCGGGGAGGTTCACCACGCGCCGGGGGCGTAGTCCTTGAGGAACACGCCGAAGACGTCTTCGCCGGCCTCGCCGCGCACGATGGGGTCGTAGACGCGTGCGGCGCCGTCGACCAGATCCAGCGGGGCGTGGAAGCCCTCCTCGGCGAGGCGCACCTTCGTGGGGTGCGGCCGCTCGTCGGTGATCCATCCGGTGTCGACGCTCGTCATGAGGATGCGGTCCGTCTCGAACATCTCGCGAGCACTCGTGCGGGTCAGCATGTTGACCGCCGCTTTGGCCATGTTGGTGTGGGGATGCCCGGGGCCCTTGTAGCCGCGGTTGAACACCCCCTCCATGGCGCTCACGTTGACGATGTACGTGCGCCGGGCGCTCGATGCGGCCAGCGAGGGGCGGAGCTTGGACACGAGCAGGAACGGCGCCGTCGTGTTCGCCAGCTGCACCTCGAGCATCTCCAGCGGATCGACCTCGTCGACGCGCTGCACCCACGAGTTGCTGTGGTCGAGGTCGGGGATGAGTCCGCCGGCGTCGATCGCGGTGCCGGCGGCGAGCCGCTCCAGCGAGCTGGAGCCTGCCGCCATCGCCTGCTCGGTGAGCTCGTCGGCGCGCGAAGCGGCCGCGGCGAGGATGGGGTGCGCCGTCACCGAGCGCTCGAGCGCCTGCGGGTGACGGTCGTTCGTGTGCCCGAAGGTGACGAGCTCGGGCAGCGGGCCGTTCGGCAGCGGCGCCAGCTCCGCGTCGACGAGCGGCTGGTACGCGCCGGGGGACCGACGCACCGTCTGCGTCGCGTTGTTGATCAGGATGTCGAGCGGGCCCGCGGCGGCGACGTCCTCGGCGAGCCCGATGACCTGGGCGGGATCGCGCAGGTCGATGCCGACGATCTTCAGGCGGTCGATCCACTCGGGGGCGTCGGGCAGGCTGCTGAACCGGCGCACGGCGTCGCGGGGGAACCGGGTGGTGATCGTGGTGTGGGCGCCGTCGCGCAGCAGGCGGAGTGCGATGTACATGCCGATCTTGGCGCGGCCGCCGGTGAGCAGCGCACGCTTGCCGGTCAGGTCGGTGCGCGCGTTGCGCTTGGCGTGGCTCAGGGCCGCGCAGTCGGGGCACAGCTGGTGATAGAACGCGTCGACCACCGTGTACGGCTGCTTGCAGATGTAGCAGGCGCGGGGCTTGATGAGCGTTCCCGCCGTGGGCGCGGTGGTCGAAGAGGTGATGGGGATGCCGCGCGTCTCGTCGTCGATGCGGTCGGGTGCTCCCGTGGCCGTGGCCGCGACGACCGCCTTGTCGGCGGCGGCGATCGCGTCGCGGATCTCGCGTCTGCGGTGACGCTTGACCGCCTTGAACATCTTGGCCGTGGCGCGCCGCACCGCGATGAAGTCGGGGTGGGTCTCGTCGATCCCCGCCATGCTGTCGAGCACTCGGAGTGCGACGGCGAGATCGTCCGGATCGATGCCGCTCGGCGGCAGGTCGGAGGGCGCGGGGGATTCGGGAAGCACACGTGATTCTACGCCGGGCGAGGTGGGCGCCACCTGTTAGCGTGCCAGGGTGACCACCCCGAACTCTCCTGGAACGTCCGTGCGCAGCATCCACGTCTCGGCGGCGGTGATCGTGAACCAGGCGGGCGAGCTGCTGCTGGTGCGCAAGGCGGGCACGACGGCGTTCATGCAGCCGGGCGGCAAGCCCGAGCCGGGGGAGTCGGCGGCCGAGACGCTGGCGCGCGAGCTGTTCGAAGAGCTCGGCATCCGGGTGCGGCCCGACGAGCTGGAATCCCTCGGCTCGTTCACCGCCGCCGCGGCGAACGAGCCTGGATTCCTCGTGGTCGCCGACGTGTTCGCGGCCGACATCGGCGCCCAGCAGCCCGTGGTCGCCGCCGAGATCGAAGAGCTGCGCTGGGTGGGCCGGGCCGAGGCGGAAGGCCTCGACATCGCACCGCTCGCCCGCGAGAACTTCCTGCCGGCGTGACCCCGGCGCTCGGCGGCCGTCAGGCGGCCGTGCGCGTGTGGATGTCGCTCTCGAGGCTGGTACCCCCGAGGTCGAGGTAGATCCGCCGTTCGGTCACCGACAGCGTCATCGTGCTGCGACGCTCCACGAGCGCCGCAGCGGCATCGACGAAGCCCGGGTCGAAGCTGTGCAGCAGGATCTCGTCGGCACGGTGGATACGCTTGCCGGCCCAAGGCGCCGCGACCTTCGTGGGATCGCGGTGGGTGTACACGGCCGTGCGGGCGGCCTGCATGCTGCCGGAGTGCAGGCGTGCGGCATCCGGAGCCCCCACCTCGATCCATGCGGTCAGCGCGCCGGTCAGGTCGCGCACCAGCACCGCTGGCTCGTCGGTGGCAGAGATGCCCTCGCTGAACGCGATGCCCTCCTCGTACTCGAGGCAGTACGCGAGCACGCGCGTCATCATGAACGCGTCCGTCTCGGACGGATGCCGCGCCACGCGCAGCGAAAGCTCCTCATAGACGCCGCGATCGACGTCGGCCAGCTGCACCGCGAAGGTGTGCATCGTCGCGCCGACGGCCATGGTCAGGCCTTCGGCCACTCGATGACGAGCAGGCCCTGCTTGGTGTCGGCGACCGTCACCTGGCCGTTGGCGAACAGATACGTCATGCCGTAGCCCTGATCGTCGGTGACGAGCGCGGTGTCGTGGCTCTCGGTGATGTAGACGCCGCCGGCGGGGGCATCCTCGCGCACCCACCCCTCCGCGAGGAGCTCCTCCTGCGCGGCGTCGGCCTCGGCATCGGTCATCTTCGCCCAGCCGTAGATCTGGCCGGAGTCGCCCGCGGGCTGGTCGAAGTTCGCCCACATGCAGAGGATGCCGCCGTCGATCTGCTGGCTGCCGATGTACAGCGGCGACTCCTGCGAGGTCACGCCCAGCTTCTCGTAGTCGGCGACGAGGCTGTCGGAGATGAGCGTCTTGCAGGTGGGCGTGGCCGCCGTCGTGGGCTTCGGCGCCGACGACGCCGACGGCTCGGGCGCCGATGTGGTCGGCGCCGAGGACGACGTCGGCTCGGGGGCCGCCTCGGGACCGCCGGAGCAGGCGGTCAGTGCGAGCGCGGACAGTGCCAGGGCGGCGGCGGTGCCGAGGAGGCGGGTGGCGAGCATCGAGGAATCTCCGTGGGGGATGGGAGGGAGCGGAACGAGGTCGATCAGGACTGGTGCAGCAGGCGGAGGTACGCCTCGTGCAGGACGCCGTTGGTGGCGAGGGAGGAACGCGCCGACACCGTGTCTTCGCCGTCGAACGACGTGAAGCGGCCGCCGGCCTCGGTCACGATCGGCACGAGCGCCGCGATGTCGTACTCTTTCACGTCGAATTCGGCGACGAACTCCAGGCGCCCCTCGGCGAGGAGCATGTACGGCCAGGCGTCGCCGTAGCCGCGATCGCGCCACACCGACGAGGTGAGGCGCTCCAGGGCGTCGAGCTTGCCGGCATCCCGCCACTGGCCGATGCTCTGGAAGCTCACGCTCGATGCCGCGATCGTGTCGACGCTCGACACCGCCAGGCGCTGCGGTTCGCCGTCGGGACCGTCGGTCCAGGCTCCGAGGCCGCTCGCGGCCCACCAGCGCCGGCCGATCGCCGGCTGGCTGGCGACACCCACGCGCGGAACGCCGTCGATCGACAGCGCGATGAGGGTCGTCCACATCGGGATGCCCTTGAGGTAGTTGGCCGTGCCGTCGATCGGGTCGATGATCCACTGACGGGGTGCGTCGCCCGTGACCCCGAACTCCTCGCCGAAGATCCCGTCGTCGGGTCGCTCGGCCTCCAGCAGCGCGCGGATCGCCCGCTCGGTCGCGAGATCGGCTTCGGTGACGTGCGTCGCGTCGGCCTTCAGGCTCACGTCCAGGTCGGCCGCGTCGAACCGCGACATGGATGCCGCATCCGCCGCATCGGCCAGCCTCATGGCCAGTTCGAGGTCGGCTCGGAGGTCTCCGTCGAACGGCGCATCGAACGTCGGGGCGGAGGGGCGCGAGGTCACGGGTCCAGGATACCCGCGGCGTTCCGACCTCGATTTCACGTCCAGCGAATCGTCATGTAATGTTGTCCCTCGTGTTCGGGTCATCCGAAACATGCACCTCTAGCTCAATCGGCAGAGCAACTGACTCTTAATCAGTGGGTTCTGGGTTCGAGTCCCAGGGGGTGCACCACCCGGAGAGGCGGTCCGCAAGGGCCGCCTCTCTGCATGTGGCGACAGCGACGAACGCCCCGGATCCGACTTGCGGATCCGGGGCGTTCGTCGTGTGGGGATGGTCAGGCGGCGTCGCCCACGAGCACGGCGGCGGCCTCTTCGGCGGCATCCGCCTCACGCTCGTCGATGCGGGCGAGCGCGCGCTTGCCGAACGCGATGGTCGCCGTCGCGACGAGGATGGATGCCGCGGCGAACAGGTACGGGACGGTCGGGCCGTACGCGTGCCACAGCCAGGCCGCGAGCGGCGGGGCCGCCGCGCCGCCGAGGAAGCGCACGGCGGAGTACGACGACGACGCGACCGAGCGCGGCAGGTCGGTGGCCTCCATGACCGACTCGGTCAGCACCGTGTTCATGATGCCCAGCAGCAGACCGCCGACGATGATGCACGCCACGAGCGCGGCCGGACTGTCGACGAGGATGCCGGCGAGGATGAGGTCGATCGCGAGCAGCGGCAGCGTCAGCAGCATCACGGTCGTGCGGGCGAGATACCGCAGGAGGAGCGGCGCGACCCACACGCTGGTGACGGCCAGCGCCACACCCCATCCGAAGAAGGTGAATCCGATGCCCATCGCGCCGAATCCGAGCGGGAACGGCGAGAACGCCAGCAGCACGAAGAAGCCGATGTTGTAGAACAGGGCCGCGACGGCGAGCACCGCGAGAGCGGGGATGCGCAGCGCCTTGAACGGGGCCGAGAGCGGCACCGGAACGGGCTTCTCGCTCGGACCCCGCAGCAGCGCCAGCACGGCGACGAAGGCGATCGCCATGAGTGCGACGACTCCGAAGAACGGGCCGCGCCAGCTGATCTCGCCGAGGAGTCCGCCGAGCAGCGGCCCGATCGCGATGCCGAGGCCGAGCGCGGCCTCGTAGAGCACGATGGCCGCGCCGCTGCCGCCCGAGGCGGCGCCGACGATGGTCGCGAGGGCGGTGGAGATGAACAGCGCGTTGCCGAGGCCCCAGCCGGCCCGGAAGCCGATGATGGCGTCGACGCTGCCCGACAGTGAGCACGCGAGGGCGAACACGACGATGAGACCGAGGCCGATGAGCAGCGTCGCCTTCGCACCGATGCGACTGGAGATCCAGCTCGTGATGAGCATGGCGAGGCCGGTGACGAGCAGGTAGCTGGTGAACAGCAGCTCGGTCTGCACGGGGCTCGCCTGCAGGGATTCGGCGATCGCCGGGAGGATCGGATCGACGAGGCCGATGCCCATGAAGGCGACGACACAGGCGAATGCGACCGCCCACACCTGTGCGGGCTGGCGCCAGACCGAGACCTTCGCGGAGCCGTGCGCGCTCATCGGGCGGCCTCCACGCTGGCGGCGCGGTCGAGGTTGCGGGTGAGCACTCGGGCCGTGGTGCGCAGCGCGTCCCACTCCTGCTCGGTCAGATCCTCGAAGCGCGGCGCGAGCGCCGAGGTCAGGTGCAGCAGCCAGGTGTGCAGCGCCTCCAGTCCGAGCGGGGTGGCCTCGACGACCGTGGCTCGGGAATCGGCGGCATCCGTCGTCCGCGTCAGCAGTCCCTGCTCGACCATGTTGCCCACCAGCCGGGTCATGCCGGGCTGGGTGACGCGGCTGAGTCGCGCGAGCTCTCCGATGCGCAGCGGCCCGTTGTCGCGAAGGATGGTGAGCGTCCGCCACTGGGCGGCGGGGGTGTCGTTGGCTGTCTCGAGCGCCGCGAGTCGCGTGAGCGTGTGCGCGGCGACGATGAGGGTCTCGATGTCCTGATCGTGTGTCACGTCGCACAAGCATACCAGTGATATATAACGCCGGTATGCAGTTTACGGATGCTGCCGCTCGTCGTGTCCCGATTCGATAACGCCGCGCCGCCCGACTTGACCGCGCGCATCGTTCTTTCCTAGATTGCAAATACCTGAATCGGTTCTCATGTTGAGGCTCGATGCACCAGATCCTTCCAATGGGGAAAGGCACGCACATGCGGGTTACGAAGAAGTTGCTCCTGGGCTCCGTGGTCGTCACGGCAGCACTCGCCCTGGCGGCGTGCGCGCCGTCCGCAGAGACGCCGTCCGGCGACGCGACGGACGGCGGAGGCCCGTCCGAGGTCACCGTCGGCATCGTCACGAGCGAGTCCGGCCCGCTGGCCGGATACGGCAAGCAGTACCTCGACGCCTTCAAGGCCGGGCTCGACTACGCCACCGACGGCAGCGGCGAGATCGACGGCACGAAGATCACCGTCGAGTACCGCGACGACGCGGGCGACCCCGACAAGGCCGTCACCGCGGTCAAGGAGCTCATCGGCGAGGGCGTCAACATCATCGCGGGCACCGCGTCGTCGGGTGTCGCGCTCGCCGTCGCAGAGCAGGCCGCGCAGAACAAGGTGCTCTACATCTCGGGTCCCGCCGCCGCGGACGCGATCACCGGCATCAACGAGTACACGTTCCGGTCCGGTCGCCAGAGCGCGCAGGACGTCGCGACGGCCGGCACCTTCCTCGACGACATCGAGGGCAAGAAGGTGACCGTGTTCGCGCAGGACAACGCGTTCGGCCAGGGCAACGTCGCGGCCGTGCAGGCGATCCTCGGGGGCAAGGGCGCGACCGTCGACTCGGTGCTGGTCGCCGAGGACGCCACCGAGTTCACGCCCTTCGCGCAGCAGGTGCTCGCCGGCGCCCCCGATCTCGTGTTCGTCGCGTGGGCCGGAGCCACGTCCGGCGCGATGTGGCAGGCGATGAGCCAGCAGGGCGTGATGGACGAGATTCCCGTCGTCACGGGGCTCGGCGACTCCGCGACGTTCGGCGCGTACGGTGAGGCATCCGAGAAGATCAGCTTCCTCAACCACTACTTCCCGGGCGCTCCCGACAACGACGTCAACACCGCGATGGTCAAGGCCATCGAGGACGCGGGAGGCACTCCCGACCTGTTCAGCCCCGACGGCTTCAACGCGGCCATCATGATCGTCCACGCCATCGAAGAGGGCAAGGGCGATGTCGACGCGATGGTCTCGTCGCTCGAGGGCTTCGAATTCGAGGGCCCCAAGGGTTCGATGACGGTGCGCGCGGGCGACCACGCCCTCATCCAGGACATGTACCAGGTCAAGCTCGTCGCGAAGGACGGCACCTACGTGCCTGAACTCGTCGACACCGTGGCGGCCGACGACGTCGCACCGGCCGAAGCCGAGTAGGCCGGGGCGTCACGAAGCGATGAGCACCTCAGTCCCGTCCGCGCCCGTCGCGGAGACCGCGCGCCGCGGCTCTCCGCTGAAGATCGAAGGCCTCGGCCTGCAGATCGGCGGCGCGACGATCCTCAAGGACGTCGAACTCGACGTCGCCGCCGGCTCCCTCGTGGGCGTCATCGGTCCCAACGGCGCCGGCAAGACCACGCTCTTCAACGTGATCTCAGGGCTGATGAAGCCCACGGCCGGACGCGTGCTGCTGGACGACCGCGACATCACGACGGCCTCGGTGCCCGCCAGGGCGCGGGCGGGACTGGGGCGCACCTTCCAGACCTCGAGCCTGTTCCCGAAGCTGTCCGTGCTCGAGAACGTGCGCCTGGCGGCCCAGGTGTCGCTCGGCGGCTCGGGTTCGCTGCTGCGCTTCCCGAAGCGGACGGATGCCGCCACCGAGCTCGCCCTGGCCAAGCTCGACGCCGTCAGGCTGGGGCACAAACTCGACGCGCTCGCCGGGGACATCTCGCACGGCGACAAGCGCAAGCTCGAGATCGCGGTGCTGCTGGCCACCGAGGCCAGCATCGTGCTGCTGGACGAGCCGATGGCCGGCGTCGCTTCGGGTGACGTGCCCGGTCTCGTAGAGAACATCCGCGAGATGCAGCGCGAGAAGGGGTGCACGCTCCTCATGGTCGAGCACCACATCGATGTGCTCATGGGACTCGTCGAGAAGGTCGCCGTGATGTACTTCGGCACGATCATCGCGTACGACACCCCGCAGCGGATCATGGAGAACCCGCTCGTGCAGAGCGCGTACCTCGGCACCGGAGCGGCGGGGGAGGCGGCATGAGCGCGCAGCCCATCCTCACCGTGCGGCACCTCCGCTGCACCATCGCCGGCCAGCAGGTCGTCGAGGACGTCTCGTTCGACGTGCCGGCGACCGGCATCACGGCCGTGCTCGGCCGCAACGGCGTCGGCAAGACCTCCACGCTGCGCGGCATCCTCGGACTCGTCTCGCGGCGCGGCGAGGTCCGCCTGGCCGGGGAGCGCATCGACGGGCTGCCCACGCACCGCATCGTGCGCCGCGGTGTCGGGTACGTGCCCGAGGACCGCGAGGTGTTCTCGAAGCTCACGGTGGCCGAGAACCTGGCACTCGCCGAGCGGCAGCGCGCCCCCCGACGCGAGTTCGTCGCCGAGCTCTTCCCCGATCTCGTGGCACGCCGCGACCAGGCCGCCGGCACGCTGTCAGGCGGTCAGCAGCAGATGGTGTCGGTCGCCCGCGCCCTGCTCAACGACAACCGGCTGCTGCTGGTCGACGAGCCCACCAAGGGCCTCGCGCCGAAGATCGTGACCGAGGTCGCCGACGCGCTCGAAGAGGCGTCGAAGACCGTGCCCATCCTCCTCGTCGAGCAGAACCTCGAGGTGGTCCGCCGTCTGGCCGACGACGCCGTGGTGATCGCCGGCGGTCGCGTCGCACACGTCGGCAAGGCGCGAGAGATCCTCGACGACGAAGACCTCACACGCCGTCTCCTCGGCGTCCACGTGGAGCATGCCGCATGAGCACCCTCGTCCTCACCCTCATCACCGGCGTCGGGCTCGGCGCCCTGTACTTCCTCGTCGCCAGCGGACTGAGCCTCATCTACGGGCTCATGCACGTCCTGAACTTCGCACACGGCGCGTTCCTCACCCTCAGCGCGTTCGTCGGCTGGATGGTCGCCCAGGCGCTCGGCACCGACTCGTGGGGGTCCTTCCTGCTGTCGCTGCTGGTCGGGGCCGGCGTCGGTGCGGTGTTCGCGACGCTCACCGAACTGGTGCTCATCCGCCCGCTGTACGAGCGGCACATCGAGCAGGTGCTCGTCACGGTGGGGCTCTCGTTCGCGGCGGTCGCCCTGTTCGAAGGGATCTGGGGCACCGACCCCGTGCACATCTCGGGGCCGTCGTGGCTCACGCAGACGACGGAGGTGCTGGGCGCCCGCATCCCGAACACCTACTGGGTGCTCATGATCGCGGCGGTTCTCGTGCTGGCGGCGCTCGTGCTGTTCCTGCAGAAGACGCGCTACGGCATGATCATCCGCGCCGGGGTCGAGAACCGCTCGATGGTCACGGCGCTCGGCATCGACGTGCGGCGCTCGTTCACGCTCGTCTTCGCCATCGGCGGGGCGGCAGCCGGCATCGGGGGAGTGCTCGCGATGCACTACTCGACGTTCGTCTCGGCCCACCTCGGTCAGACCCTGCTCATCTTCGCCTTCATCGTGACGGTGGTCGGCGGTCTCGGCTCGCTCACCGGCGCGGCGATCGCGTCGGTCCTCGTAGCCGTGCTGCAGCAGTTCGCGAACTTCTACCTCGGCGGCACGGGCGACTTCATCGTCGTGATCCTGCTGGCGCTCGTGCTGCTGGTGCGGCCGACCGGACTGCTCGGAAAGAGGGCATGATGCGCAAGTACGTCCCCGCCGTCGTCGGCGCTGCGCTCGTCGTCTTCATGGCGGTCCTGCCGCTGCTGAACCTCTCGCTTCCGGGCATCCTCCCCACTCCCACCTACATGCCGGGCACGCTCGCCCTGCTGTCGCTGTGCATGGTGTTCGCTGCGCTCGCGCTGTCGTACAACCTGCTCCTCGGGTCGGGAGGGATGCTGTCGTTCGGCCACGCCCTGTATTTCGGGGCCGGCGCCTACGGGCTGGGCATCGCGCTCGAGCACTTCGGCGTCCCGCTGTGGCCGGGCGTGTTCATCGCCCTCGTCGGCGGCATGGTCATCGCCCTCGCGACCGGCGCCGTCTCGATGCGGGTGTCCGGCATCCCGTTCGCCATGGTCACGCTCGCGTTCGCGCAGGCGGGTTCGGTGCTCGTGCGCCGCAACTCGCACGTCACCGGCGGTGAGGAGGGGCTGAGTCTCAACACCGAGCAGGTTCCCGACTTCCTCATCGGCGTGATCAACACGCGCAACCTGTACTGGTTCACGCTCGCGGTGCTCGTGGTCGTCTACCTCGTGACGCTGTGGGTCGACACCTCGCGCCTCGGACACCTCGCCCGCGCGACACGCGAGAACGAGCAGCGCGTCCGGGTGCTGGGGCTGTCGCCGTACCGCGTGAAGCTCATCGTGTTCGTGATCGCCGCGGGGCTCGCGAGCCTTGCCGGGGTGGCCTACATGCTGCTGCAGTCGGGCACGGTTCCGCGCTCGGTGTCGGCCGACCTCACGATCACCGTGCTCGTGATGGTCGTGCTGGGTGGCGTCGGATTCCGGTGGGGTGCCATCGTTGGCGGTGTGCTCTACACGCTGCTCGATCAGCGACTCACCGTCCTCGCCGGATCCGACGCGATCGCGGGTCTTCCGGACTGGCTGCGCGTGCCGCTGTCGGAGCCGCTGTTCCTGCTCGGCGTGCTGTTCATCGTGGTCGTGATGTTCCTGCCGGGCGGCATCGCCGGCACGATCGATGCGGCGGTGCGTCGTCGGCGTGGCGAGAAGGCCCGCGGGGCGCTCCGCCGGCTGGACGATGCGGACGACGCCGCCGAGGCGCCCGTGGAGGTGCGGGCATGACCTGGGCCGCCGACCCCGAGCTCGACGACGGGCCGCACACGATCGGCCGGTGGCTGATCGACCGCGCCGCGCGGTCGCCCGAGCGGACTGCGATCGACGACCGCGGCGTGACGACCGACTACGCCACGCTGGCAGCCCGTTCGGCGGCGCTCGCCGACGCGCTGCGCGACAGCGGCTACGGGCCCGGGGACCGGATCGCGACGGTGTCGGGCAACTCGACCGACCACGTCGTGGCGTTCTTCGCGTGCGCGCTGGCGGGCATCGCCTTCGTCCCGCTGTCGTGGCGCTTGACGCCGCGCGAGCTCGCCGACGTCCTCACCCGGTCCGATCCCGCGCTGGTGCTCGTCGAGGACGAGTACGAGGCGCTCGCGGGCGCCGCGCTGAGGATCGCCGATCGGATGCCGCCGACCGCCGTGCTCGGAACCACCGGGGTCGAGGCCGGGGTCACGCCGAGAGAGGCTCCGCGCGACGCGCCGGTGGCGCGCGGAGCGGCCGTGGGGACTGTTCCCGCCCACGCGCGGCCGAGCATCCGCCGGCCCGTCCGCGACGACGACCCGCTGCTGATCATCTTCACGTCGGGGAGCGAGGCGGCGCCGAAGGGGGTCGTCCTCACGCACGCGAACTGCTTCTGGAACAACCTCGCCCTCGCGCAGGCCCTGCCGCTGACCGCGGACGACATCGTGCTGGCGATGCTGCCGCAGTTCCACGTGGCAGCGTGGAACTGCCAGCCGCTGCTCGCCTGGTGGGTCGGGGCGACCGTCGTGCTGGAGCGGTCGTTCCAGCCCGCACGGGTGCTGCAGCTGATCGCCGATCGCCGTGTCACGGCGATGATGGGGGTGCCGACCCAGTACGCCATGCTCGCCGCCGAGCGGGACGCGGCGTCGGCCGACACCTCGTCGTTGCGGCTCGCCCTCGTGGGAGGGGCCACGATGCCGGTGGAGTTGCAGCGGACGTGGGCTCGGCGCGGTGTGCCGCTCACCCAGGGCTATGGCCTGACCGAGGCCGGGCCCAACGTGCTGCACCTGCCCGCCGCCGAGGCCGATGCCGCTCCCGGAGCCGTGGGGCGCCCGTATCCGCACGTGTCGGTGCGGATCGTCGACCCGGCGACCGGCCTCGCGCTGGAGGGCGAGGCGACGGGCGAGCTGTGGGTGCGCGGGCCCAGCGTGTTCGACGGGTACCTCGGCGACGACGCCGCGACCGCGCGCGCCAGGGTGGGCGAGTGGCTCCGCAGCGGCGACCTCGTCTCGCGCGACGCCGACGGCGTGTACCGCGTGGTCGATCGGCTGAAGGACATCTACATCTCGGGCGGCGAGAACGTCGCACCGGCCGAGGTCGAGCAGGCCCTGTGTCGGCACCCGCTCGTGGAGGCGGCGGCCGTGGTGGGCGTGCCCGACGAGGTGTGGGGCGAACGCGGGGTGGCCTTCGTCGTGCGCCGCGCCGGTGCCGCGCTGTCGGCCGACGAACTGCTCGCGCACGCCCGCCGCAACCTCGCGGCGTTCAAGGTCCCGGTGCAGGTCGAGTTCGTCGACGAGCTGCCGCGGTCGACGATCGAGAAGCTCGCGCGTTCACGACTGCGCGAACAGGCACGGGCGCTGCGCGCACGCGCCGACCGACGCGAGCGGGCCGGTGCCCGCCCGCCGAGCAAGGGGGAGCCCAGATGAGCATGTCCGACGAACTCGTCGACCACCACGAGGAGCTGGTGTCGTCCGCGACCGGCCGCCCGCTGACCAAACGCGGCGAGGCGACCCGTCGCCGCCTGCTGGAGGCGGCGGAGCTCGTGTTCGCCGAGCAGGGCTACCACGAGGCATCCATCGTCAAGATCACCGAGCGTGCGGGCATCGGGCTGGGCACGTTCTACCTCTACTTCGACAGCAAGCAGTCGATCTTCGAGGCGCTGGTGCTCGACCTCAACCGCCGCGTGCGGCACTCGATGTCGGAGGCGATGGCGGGCGCAGCCGGCCGCCTCGAGGCCGAGCGCGCGGGGTTCGCGGGCTTCTTCCGCTTCACCGCCGAGCATCCCGCTCTCTACCGGGTCGTGCGCGAGGCCGAGTTCGTGTCGCCCGAGGTGCTGCGCCTGCACTACACGCGCATCGTCGAAGGGTACGAGGCGGGGCTGCGGACCGCGCAGGCGAGCGGAGACGTCGACCGTGCCCTCGACCCCGAGACCACCGCGTGGGCGCTCATGGGCATGGGCGAGCTCATCGGCATGCGCTTCCTGCTGTGGGAGCGCGACGCCGACGGCAAGCCGCCGGCCGAGCTCGACCCGCGGGTGTTCGCGGGCATGACCCGGTTCATCGACAACGCGCTCGCACCGCGTGCTGAGGAGGAAGACCGATGACAGTGCAAGATCTCGCCGGCAGGCGCGCCCTCGTGACGGGCGGTGCGAGCGGCATCGGCCTCGCGTGCGCCCGGGAGTTCGCAGGGCGCGGGGCGCACGTCATCATCGCCGATCTCAACGCGGACGCGGCGACGGATGCCGCAGCCGCGGTCGGCGGTGAACCCTGGGTGGTCGACCTCTCCGACACCCGCGCGCTCGACGATCTGACGCTCGACGTCGACATCCTCGTCAACAACGCGGGCATCCAGCGCGTGTCGCCCATCACCGACTTCGACCCCGAGACCTTCCGCCTGCTGCTACGGCTCATGCTGGAGTCGCCGTTCCTGCTCATCCGCGCCGCGCTGCCGGCGATGTACGAGCGCGGCTGGGGCCGCATCGTCAACATCTCCAGCGCCCACGGCCTGCGCGCGAGCGCGTTCAAGTCCGCCTACGTCGCGGCCAAGCACGGCCTCGAGGGGCTGTCGAAGGTGACGGCGCTCGAAGGCGCACCGCACGGCGTGACGAGCAACTGCATCAACCCCGCGTACGTGCGCACGCCGCTCGTCGAGAAGCAGATCGCCGATCAGGCGAAGGTGCACGGCATCCCCGAGAGCGAGGTCGTCGAGAAGATCATGCTCACCGAGAGCGCTGTCAAGCGGCTCGTCGAGGCCGACGAGGTCGCCTCGCTGGCGGGCTGGCTCGTCTCGGACAAAGCGGGCATGGCCACGGGCGCGTCCTACACGATCGACGGCGGATGGACGGCGCGGTGACGGCGGGCAGGCGCGCCCACGACTATCGCGAGCTCGACGTCGCCGTCGACGGCGGGATGCTGCATGCCGGGGTATGGGAGCCGGTGGATACCGGTCCCGACGCGCCGGCCGTCCTGCTGGTGCACGGCGTCACGGCGTCGCACCTCGCATGGCCGTTCGTCGTCGAGCGGCTGCCGGGGGTGCGGCTCGTCGCCCCGGACCTGCGCGGCCGCGGCCGCAGCAACGGCATCGACGGCGCCGCGGGCATGACCGCCCACGCGGCCGACCTGGCCGCGCTCATGGATGCGCTCGGGATCGATCGCGCCGTCGTCGTCGGGCACTCGATGGGCGCCTTCGTGTCGGTCGTGTTCGCCCACCTGCACCCCGAACGGGTCTCGCGCCTCGTGCTCGTGGACGGGGGCCTGCCGCTCGACGTCCCTGCGGGGCTCGGCGCCGACGAACTGGTGGCCGGGATCCTCGGACCCACAGCCGCCCGACTGTCGATGAGGTTCGCCGGGCCGACCGAGTACCTCGACTTCTGGCGGGCGCATCCCGCGTTCGCCGACGCCTGGACGCCCGAGCTGGAGCGCTATCTCGCGTACGACCTCGTCCCGGACGGCGAGGGCGCTTTCCGTCCCGCGACGAGCTACGCGACGACCGCCGACGACACCGTCGACATGAACACCGGGACCGCCCTGCCGGACGCGCTCGCCGGGTTGCGGCATCCCACCCGCCTCCTCACGGTGCCGCGGGGCCTGCAGGACGAGCCGCCCGGACTCTACGCGCCCGCACACCTCGCGCGGCTGCTGGAGGAGTACCCCGACGTGCGCCATGAGCGCGTCGACGGCTTCAACCACTACACGATCGTGATGTCGCCCGCCGGCGCCGACGTCGTGGCGGAAGCCGTACGGGACGAGCTCGGCGCGCGGACCGTCTAGGTCCGCGCTCGGTTCGACCTCCTGATCGGGCGGCCGCTGCGCCGCGGTCGGGTCAACGCGCCGCCGCGATGCGGGTCGTCAGCTGGTGCGCGTGCGCGAGGAGGGTGCGCCCGAGCTCCGGCAGCCGGTCGGGGCCGAACCGGAACTCGACGCCCGTGAGGCTCAGCGCCCACTGCGGGTGTCCCTCTCGCGTGAACACCGCGGCGCCCAGCCCGTACGATCCCTCGACGATCAGCCCGGGGTTGACCGCGTAGCCGCGCTCCTGCGTGTCGCGCAGCCGCGTGCGCAGCCGCGCCTCGCCGTGCGCGGCGCCCCAGTCGGCGGCGAGCGACGGGTGCCGGTCGAAGTACGCGTCCACATCGTGGGGTGGGAGGAACGCCAGGATCGCGAGCCCGGCCGAGGCGACTCCGAGCGGGAAGCGCACCCCTTCCGACAGCACGAACGACCGGATCGGGAAGCTGCCCTCCTCGCGCAGCAGGCAGACGGTCTCGTCCCCGCGGCGCACCGACAGGAACGCGCTCTCTTCGGTGCGCACCGCCAGCGACCGCACGATGTCGCGGGCGATGGTGGTGATGTCATAGCGGGATGCCGCGACGGACCCCATCAGGTAGAGCTCCGGGCCCGGCATCCACCGCCCGGTCCGCTCGTCCTGGTCGACGAGGCCCTCGTGGCGGAGCGCCGTGAGCAGCCGGTGCGTCGTCGGGCGGGTGAGGTCGGCGCGGCGCGCGAGCTCGGCCACCGGCATCCCGTCGTCGCCGCCCGACGTGACGAGCCTGAGGAGCCGAGCGGCGCGCGCGACCGACTGCGCGCCAGGAACGCTGCGTTGCGAGGTGTCCACGATATGGACGCTAGGCGATGCCTGATCCACATGGCAAGCGGCGGCTCGCGCCAGCCCCGGTACGGGATGAGGATGGAGGGGATCCGCAACGAAGGAGTGGCACGTGATCGACAAGACCTGGGGCTCGGCGGCCGAGGCCGTCGCCGACATCCCCGACGGGGCATCCCTGGCGGTGGGAGGGTTCGGACTGTCGGGCAACCCCATCGCGCTCATCGAGGCGCTGCTCGCGCAGGGCACGAGCGACCTGCGCATCGTCAGCAACAACTGCGGCGTCGATGACTGGGGGCTCGGCGTGCTGCTGAACGCCAAGCGCATCAGCAAGATGACGTCGTCGTACGTGGGCGAGAACAAGGAGTTCGAGCGGCAGTTCCTGTCGGGCGAGCTGGAGCTCGAGCTGACTCCGCAGGGCACCCTCGCCGAGAAGCTCCGCGCCGGCGGCTCGGGCATCGCCGCGTTCTACACGCAGACGGGCGTCGGCACGCAGGTCGCCGAGGGCGGCCTGCCGCGCAAGTACGCGGTGGACGGCAGCATCGCCGTCGCATCGCCCGTCAAGGACGTCCGCACGTTCGATCTCGGCGGCACGCCGCGGGACTTCGTGCTCGAAGAGGCGATCGTCACCGACTTCTCACTCGTCCACGCGCTGCGGGGCGACCGCCACGGCAACCTCGTGTTCAACAAGGCCGCGCGCAACTTCAACCCGCTGGCCGCCATGGCGGGCCGCGTCTGCATCGCGCAGGTGGAGGAGCTCGTGGAGCCGGGCGAACTCGACCCCGACGGCATCCACCTCCCCGGCATCTATGTCCACCGCATCGTCGAGGTCGGCACCGGCATCGAGAAGCGCATCGAACGGCGCACCGTCGGCGGCCCCGCGACCCCGGAAGGAGCCTGACATGGCGCTCACCCGCACCGAGATGGCCGCCCGCGCGGCCCGCGAGCTCGCCGACGGCGCCTACGTCAACCTCGGCATCGGCCTGCCGACGCTCGTGCCCAACTATGTGCCCGACGGCGTCACGGTCGTGCTGCAGTCCGAGAACGGCATCCTGGGCGTCGGTCCGTACCCCACGGAAGAGAACGTCGACCCCGACCTCATCAACGCCGGCAAAGAGACGGTCACGACTCTTCCGGGTGCGGCGTTCTTCGACTCCGCGACGAGCTTCGGCATGATCCGCGGCGGCAAGATCGACGCCGCCATCCTCGGCGCTATGCAGGTGTCGGCGAACGGCGACCTCGCCAACTGGATGATCCCCGGCAAGATGGTGAAGGGCCCGGGCGGCGCGATGGACCTCGTCCACGGCGCCGCGAAGGTCATCGTGCTCATGGAGCACGTCGCGAAGGACGGGACGGCGAAGATCGTCGACGAATGCTCGCTGCCACTCACCGGCCGCGGCGTCGTCGACCGCATCATCACCGACCTCGCCGTCATCGATGTGACCGATGCCGGACTCGTGCTGGTCGAGACGGCACCCGGTGTGACCGTCGACGAGGTGATCGCCGCGACCGAACCCGAGCTGCGCGTCGCGGAAGCGCTCGCGGCGACCGTCAAGGAGGAATCATGAACCACGACGACATCGTCATCGTCGCAGCCGCCCGCACCCCGCAGGGGCGGCTCAAGGGCCAGCTCGCGCCGCTGACCGCCGTGCAGCTCGGCAGCGCCGCCATCCGTGGCGCGCTCGCCCAGGGAGGCATCCCCGCCGACGCCGTGGACGCCGTGCTGGTCGGCCAGGTGCTCGCGGCCGGGGCCGGCCAGAACCCGGCGCGCCAGGCGGCCGTGGGCGCCGGCATCCCGTGGGAGGTCCATTCCGGTTCGGTCAACAAGGTGTGCCTCTCGGGCCTGACCGCCATCATCGACGGGGCCCGCATGATCGCCGTCGGCGACGCGAGCGTCGTCGTCGCCGCCGGCATGGAGTCGATGACCCGGGCGCCGCACCTGCTGATGGGATCCCGGGACGGCTGGGCGTACGGCTCGATCGAGGTGCTCGACCACATGGCGTACGACGGGCTCACGGACGCGTACGACGCCGAGAGCATGGGCGCGTCGACCGAGCGTCACAACGAGCGCTTCGAGGTCACGCGCCAGGATCAGGATGCCGTCGCCGCGCGGTCGCACCAGCGCGCGGCGGCCGCGCAGGAGGCCGGCGTGTTCGACGCCGAGATCGTGCCGGTCGAGATCCCGCAGCGACGCGGAGAGCCTGTGGTCGTGACCAAGGACGAGGGCATCCGTCCCGAGACGACGGTCGAGACGCTCGCCGGTCTGCGCCCCGCCTTCGCCGCGGGGGGTTCGATCACCGCGGGCAACTCGTCGCAGATCTCGGACGGAGCCTCGGCGGTGGTGCTGACAAGCCGCTCCCACGCCGACGCGAACGGCTGGCCGGTGCTGGCCGTCGTCGGTGCGTCCGGCCAGGTGGCGGGCCCCGACAACTCGCTGCACGCCCAGCCCGCCCGCGCGATCGAGAAGGCGTGCGCGAAGCAGGGGATCACGCCCGCCGCCCTCGACATCGTCGAGATCAACGAGGCGTTCGGCGCCGTCGTCGCGCGCTCGCAGCGCGAACTGGGGCTCGCCGACGACGTCGTCAATCCGCACGGCGGCGGCATAGCCATCGGGCACCCGATCGGTGCATCGGGCAACCGGCTCGTCGTCCACGCGGTGCACGAACTGGTCCGCCGGGGCGGGGGCACGGCCGCGGTCGCGCTCTGCGGCGGCGGCGGTCAGGGCGACGCTCTCATCCTCACGCGCTGACCCGCGGGGAGTTCTGAAGACGCCGACGGGTCGAGGCACATGCCTCGACCCGTCGGGCTGTCGGACCTGCTTCAGTTCTCCAGGCGGCGCTTGAGCAGCTTCTTCTCATGGCCGTGCACGGGGGAGTCGCCCGCGACGAGCTGCCCGCGTGAGGCGCGGCGCACGTCGACGATCGCCCCGATCGCGAGGGCCAGCGAGATGCCCCAGCTCGCCCACGCCAGTGCGGTGCGCCACGTGAACGGCTCGTCCTCGCGCAGCCCCCGCAGCAGCGTGAGCCCTCCCGTGAACGCCGTGATGATGCCGGTGCCGAAGAGGTACTTGCGCATGCCGCCACGTTAGCGCCAAGGAGGGTCGGCGGGGCGCCCTTGACACGCGCGGGCCCGGCAGTCAAGGGACGTCGGCGGCCGTGACGCCGCTGTTACCCTGAGCGTGCCGCGTCCACGAACCGTCAGGAGTCCCGTGACAGTGCCGAAAGCCGCCGACCCGACAGAGACCGCCCCGAGCCGTCAGAGCCGAGCGTCCGCACCGGAGAGCGCCTCGGAGACCGATCGCCGCGCGGACCTCGTCGTCGTGGCCAACAGGCTTCCGGTCGACAAGGTCACCGAGCCGGACGGCGACACGGAGTGGCGGCGCTCACCGGGCGGCCTCGTGACGGCGCTCGAGCCCGTCATGCGGCGAGCCGACGGCGCGTGGGTGGGCTGGCCCGGCCGCGCCGACCTGGAGGTCGAGCCGTTCGAGTTCGAGGGCACGCACCTCGTGCCCGTCGCGCTCAGCGCGGAGGAGGTCGAGCTCTACTACGAGGGCATGTCGAACGACACCTTCTGGCCCCTCTACCACGACGTCATCGCGGCGCCTCGCTACCGGCGCGTCTGGTGGGACGCCTATGTGAAGGTCAACCGGCGCTTCGCCGAGGCGGCGGCCTCGGTCGCCGCCGAGGGCGCGACGGTCTGGGTGCAGGACTACCAGCTGCAGCTCGTCCCGGCGATGCTGCGCGAGGCGCGTCCCGACCTGACGATCGGGTATTTCCACCACATTCCCTTCCCGGCATACGGCCTGTACTCGCAGCTCCCGTGGCGGCGCCAGGTCCTCGAAGGTCTGCTCGGCGCCGACGTCATCGGCTTCCAGCGGGTGGCGGATGCCGGCAACTTCGCGCGCGCCGTCAGACGCCAGCTGCGCTACCAGACGAAGGCGACCGGCATCACCGTGCCCCTTCCCGACGGCACCACGCGCAACGCGCTGGCGAAGGCGTTCCCGATCTCGATCGACGCCTCGTCCTACATCGAGCTGGCCCAGCGCCCCGACATCAAGGCGCGGGCGGCGGAGATCCGAGAGAGCCTCGGCAACCCGAAGAAGATCCTCCTCGGGGTCGACCGTCTCGACTACACGAAGGGCATCCGCCACCGTCTCAAGGCGTTCGGCGAGCTGCTGGAGGACGGCCGCATCGACGTCGAGGACGTCACCCTCGTGCAGGTCGCGAGCCCGAGCCGCGAGCGCGTCGAGGCGTACATGCAGTTGCGCGACGAGATCGAGCTGACCGTCGGGCGCATCAACGGCGACCACGACACCATGGGCCACACCGCCATCCGGTACCTCCATCAGGCCTACCCGCGGGAGGAGATGGTGGCGCTGTTCCTCGCCGCGGACGTCATGCTCGTCACAGCGCTGCGGGACGGCATGAACCTCGTGGCGAAGGAGTACGTCGCCACCCGGATCGACAACCGCGGCGTGCTCGTGCTGAGCGAGTTCGCCGGCGCCGCCGACGAGCTGCCCAGCGCGATCCGCATCAACCCCCACGACATCGGCGGCATGAAGGAGGCGATCATGCGCGCCATCGAGATGCCGGCCGCCGAGCAGGGGCGCCGCATGCGGGCACTGCGCAAGCGGGTGCTGGAGCACGATGTCGACCGGTGGTCGAAGTCGTTCCTCGACGCCCTCGAAGACGCCCGCAAGAGCAAGCGGGCCGACGCGTGAGCGGCGTCGACGAGCCGGCGGTCCACGCGATCGAGCGGCTCGCGGCATCCCCGCGCCTGCTCGTCGCGCTCGACTTCGACGGCACGCTGTCGCCGCTGGAGGACGAGCCCATGGACGCGCGGATGCTGCCTGCCGCGCGCGTGGCCGTCGAGGCCCTCGTGGAGGCGCCGGAGACCGTCGTCGCGTTCGTGTCGGGGCGCAGCCTCGTCGACCTGCGCGTGATCGCCGAGCACGGCGACGACTCACGCGTCCTGCTCGCGGGATCGCACGGGGCGGAGTTCTGGATCCCCGGCGAAGGCCTCGTGACCCACGGCGAGGACGAGGACGACGTCCGGCTGCGGGACACGCTGCGGGCGCACGCCGAGCGCGCCACCGCGCATCTCGACGGCGTCTGGATCGAGCCCAAGACCTTCGGCTTCGGCGTGCACACGCGCAGAGCCGACCCCGCGGATGCCGCCGAGGCGAACCGACTCGTCGACGCGATCATCGCCGAAGAGGCGCCGCACTGGCGCCGGCGCACCGGCCACAACATCGTCGAGTTCGCGTTCCGGCACGAGGGCAAGGACTCCGCCGTCGCCGAGCTGCGCGAGCGGGTCGCCGCGACAGCCGTGCTGTTCGCCGGCGACGACGTCACCGACGAGGACGCCATCGCGAGCCTGGGCCCGGACGACCTCGGCGTGCGCGTCGGGCAGGGACCCTCTGCGGCGGCCGTGCGCGTTCCCGACATCGCCGCGCTGGCAGCTCTCCTGAGCCGTCTGGCGCAGGAACGCACGCGCGCCCTGGGCTGAGTCGTCATGCCGACCGACCGGGTGTCGGAGCGGGAATAGACTGCAACAATGGCCCGGCCCGATTCACCCGCAGCTGATAACTCCATCGACATCAAGCCCCGCAGCCGCGTCGTCACCGACGGCATCGAAGCGACGACATCCCGCGGAATGCTCCGCGCCGTCGGAATGGGCGACGAGGACTGGGACAAGCCCCAGATCGGCATCGCGTCGAGCTGGA
>NZ_JBQCIP010000300.1:0-3757 GCF_051953575.1 Microbacterium sp. | reverse complement strand
GCGACCCGCTTGATGCTCACGGCATCCGCGACCGACGATCCGCCGTACTTCTGGACGATCAGCGCCACGATGAAACTCCACGCGTGTGTTGAGGGGCCGGATGCCGCACCCGACGTTCCATCTTACGGAGCCGTTCATGCGCCCTTTGCCATGTGACCGGGCGGGCGCCGCGGTGTCAGCCGGAGGCCACAGGGGGCAGCTCGCCGTCGGACGTGCGCGCCCGGAACGTGCCGCCCGTGGCCGCCAGCCAGCAGCCGACGATCACGAGGGGGAACCCGATGAGCAGGCCGGGGGTCAGCGGCTCCCCCAGCACGATCGTGCCGAGCACGATCGCCACGACCGGGTTCACGTAGGTGAACAGCGGGGCGCGCACCGGCCCCACCCGCTTGATGAGCGCGAAGAACGTGATGAACGCGATGGCCGTGCACAGCACGGCGAGGGCCACGAGCGACACCGTGCTCGCGACGGTCGGCACCTCGTGCTGCGTCAGGAAGGCGATGGGGGTGTAGAAGATGCCGACCGCGAAGAGGGCGAGGGTGATCGATCCGAGCGACGGCACGTCGCGCAGCTTCGTCGCGATGACGAACGGGGCGATGGCGTACAGCAGCGCAACCAGCAGCACCTCGCCGACCGCGAGGAGCCCTCCTCCGCCCTCGACGGCGAGCCCGGGGCCCGCGACGATGACGAACACGCCGGCGAACCCGACGAACAGGCCGATCGCGCGCCACGGGCTGAGCACCGAGCGGTCGCCGCCGCCGAACGCGATGAGCGCGGCGAACAGCGGCACGGTGGCCACCAGCAGTCCGGTGAGCCCCGACGGCAGCGTCTGCTCGGCGTGCCCGAGCAGCAGGAACGGCCCTGCCATCTCGATCGCACCGAACAGCAGCACCCAGCCGATCTTCGCGAACGCGGGTCGCAGCGCCTTCGCGCGGATCGCGAACGGCAGCAGGAGCAGCGCGCCGAGCAGCGTGCGCCCCGCGACCACCGCGGCAGGCGAATACGACTCGACCGCGATGCTGATGAACAGATAGGGGATGCCCCACAGCAGCGCCATGGCGGCGAACAGCAGCCATGCGCGCGTGTCGAACCGCTGGACGGGAGTCATCCGGTGCCCTTTCTCGCCGTCGAACCAGGGTGCACCGGTCACAGGCGCGGCGCGAGGATCGCGAACGACACTCTACGACCGATCTCGGACATCGGCCGGAGGGGTGCGCGGGCTCAGACCGAGCGCCGGCCCTCGAAGGCGCGGCCGAGGGTGACCTCGTCGGCGTACTCGAGGTCGCCGCCGACCGGCAGGCCCGAGGCGAGCCGGGTCACCGAGATCTCGAGCGTGTGCAGCAGCCGGCTGAGGTAGGTCGCCGTCGCCTCGCCCTCGAGGTTGGGGTTGGTGGCCAGGATGACCTCCTGCACGGTGCCGTCCGCGAGGCGCTGCATCAGCTGCGCGATGCGCAGGTCGTCCGGTCCGATCCCCGCGATGGGGCTGATCGCTCCGCCGAGCACGTGGTAGAGCCCGCGGAACTCGCGCGTGCGCTCGATGGCCGCGACGTCCTTGGCGTCCTCGACGACGCAGATGAGCGTCTGGTTGCGCCGGGGATCGCGGCAGATGGAGCAGCGCTCCTGCTCGGACACGTTGCCGCACACCTCGCAGAAGCGCACCTTCTCGCGCACCTCGGCCAGGAGTTCGGCGAGGTGCGACACGTCGAAGTTCGGCGTCTGCAGGATGTGGAACGCGATGCGCTGCGCCGACTTCGGCCCGATGCCCGGAAGGCGGCCGAACTCGTCGATCAGGTCTTGGACGATGCCGTCGTACATGGGCTAGCTGAACCTCGTCGGGGGCTCGTACGGCTCTTCGCCGACGAACGTGGCACCGAGCATCTGGCGCACGACAGCTTCGCCGTAACGCTGCACGCCGTCGTTGCGCGGACGCACGACGGGTGTGATCGGCGGCGCGACCGTCGGGGGCACGGGAAGATCGACCGGGGCACCCGACTCGTCGAGGTCGGTGTCGTCGTCGATCTCTTCCTCGCGCTCGACGGCGGGCTCCAGCTCGGTGCGCGGCAGCACATCGCCGTCGTGCGGCGCCTGCCGCGGCGGAGCCAGCGTCGCGACGCGTGCGCGCGCGGCGTCTTCGGGCTCGTCGTCGACGGCGAACTGGCCCATGCTCGGCATCGCGGCGGGACCCGGGTCGGGTGGCGGGGCGTCATCGTCGGACGGGATCGGCGCGACCGCCCAGTCGGTGACGGGCGCCGCGGCCGCCGGAGCGGCCTTCGCTGCCGGAGCCGTCGTCCTGCCCGCCGGCGCCGCCGACGTGTCGCCCGAAGCCATCGGGCGCGCGTTCCCCGCGGCCTGCGGACCCGATGAGCCCGGCGCCGTCGCCGGCGGGGCCGAGGCCACCGGGCCGGAGGGCCGTGCCGGAGCGTCCTGCGCGCGCGGTGCGCCGGCGGCCACCGGCGCACCAGCAGGTGCCGACGGTGCGGACTGCGGTGAGGGACCACGATCGGCTGCCGCGCCGCCGGAGTCGCGCGAGCCTGCCTCGGCGAGGCGCGGGAGGAATTTCACCTGGCTGCCGAAGATCTGCTCGATGGCACTGCGCACATCGAGGAATGCGCCCTGGCCCTGCGGCTTGGGCTTGAACTTCGTGAGGTCGCTCGCGCTGGAGAACTCCAGCGCCACGACCTTGTCGTCGCCCTGGGCGTTGACCGCGATGGGCCGGGAGCCCGTCGCCACCATCCACGACCCACGGCTGATGCCTTCCAGCCGGGCGAGCACCTCGGGCCAGGCCGCGATGAGGCTGTCGGTCGTGAGCTCCTTCGGAGCGGCGGGCGCGGCCTCCGGCACCGCGACCGGCGTGGGTGGGGAGACGACGGAAGGCGCCGCAGCGACCGGCACCGTCGCGGCGGCCGGCGCCGTGGCGGCGACCGGCACCGACGGCGCGGACGGTGCTGCCGGGGCGGCGGCATCCGCCCCCCTCGCCAGCACACGGGCGACCATCAGCTCGAGCTGCAGCCGTGGCGAGGTGGCGCCGGTCATGTCGTCGAGCGTGCCGACCACGAGGTCGGCGATCCGCGACAGGCGCGACGGGCCGAAGGCCTCGGCCTGTCGCCGCATGCGGGTGAGGTCGTCGGCCGAGATGCCGCGGAGCACGGCCGAGGCGTCCTGGCCCGTCGCAGCCACGACGATCAGGTCGCGCAGCCGCTCGAGCAGGTCGTCGACGAAGCGGCGGGGATCCTGGCCCGTCTGCACGACGCGGTCGACGGCCGCGAACGCCGCCCCGGCATCGGACGAGCCGAATGCGTCGATGACCTCGTCGAGCAGCTCGTCGGGCGTGTACCCGAGCAGGGCGACGGCACGCGCGTAGGTGACCTTGGCGTCATCGGAGCCGGCGATCAGCTGATCGAGCAGCGACAGCGTGTCTCGCGGTGAGCCGCCGCCGGCGCGCACTACGAGCGGCAGCACACCCTGCTCGACCTCGACCCGCTCTTCGGCGCACAGCTTCTCGACGTACTCGAGCATCGCTGCCGGCGGGACGAGCCGGAACGGGTAGTGGTGCGTGCGCGAGCGGATCGTGCCGATGACCTTCTCGGGCTCGGTCGTCGCGAAGATGAACTTGACATGATCCGGCGGCTCTTCGACGAGCTTGAGCAGCGCGTTGAAGCCCTGCGGCGTCACCATGTGCGCCTCGTCGAGGATGAAGATCTTGAACCGGTCGCGGGCCGGGGCGAACACCGCCCGCTCGCGCAGGTCTCGGGCGTCGTCG
>NZ_JBQCIP010000299.1:0-13544 GCF_051953575.1 Microbacterium sp. | reverse complement strand
AGCGGGGATGCTGCCGGTTCCGGGTGTCGTCTCGATGGCGGCCATGGGTCGTCTCCTCGCGGCTCGGATGGACAGCAATGTGCCATCCGAGGATGGCAAGCTTCCAAGGTAACCGCGGGGTCGGACATCGCATTCCCGATCCGGGGAAGCGATGCCGGATGGCTGCCGCGGGTCAGCTGTGGGCGGGCTCCTCGGGAGCGTCCCAGTCCTCCGAGCCGATCGCGTCGGTCGGCTCGGCCTCGGGCTCGCGCTCTTCGAGGTTGTGCGGCAGCGGGTTCACGATCTCCTCGTGCGGGATCGCCTTGAGCTCGTCGATCTCCGCACGGAGTTCGGCGAGGTCGCTGCCGTCGTGTTCGGGGGCGTCGGGAGTCGAGGTCATATGGCGAGCCTACTGCCGCGGACCTCTGTGTCCACACGCTCACTAGGCTTGACGGGGTGAGCATGCGTGGCGGTGGCGGGGGAGGACATCCCGGGTTCCGGCCCGTCGACACCGAGGCGCAGCGCCGCGCGAACGCCTCGGCGCCCCGCATCCCGAATCTCGGCGCCCGCGTCGTGGGGCTCTTCCGCCCGTACCTGTGGTCGATCGTCTTCACCGGCGTGCTCGTGGTCCTCGGCGCCGGCATCGCCGTCGTCCCGCCGCTGCTCGTGCAGCGCGTGTTCGACGACGCACTGTTCCCGGTCGACGGCTCGGCGCCGGACCTGACGCTGCTCTGGCAGCTCGTGCTCGCGATGATCGGCCTGTTCCTACTCGGCGCGGCCGTCGGCGTGCTGCAGACGTGGCTCACCTCGACCGTCGGCAACCGCGTCACGGGCGACCTGCGCACCACGCTGTTCGATCACCTCCAGGCGATGGAGCTCGCCTTCTTCACCCGCACGAAGACCGGCGTCATCCAGTCGCGGCTGCAGAACGACGTCGGCGGAGTCTCGGGCGTGCTCACCAATACGGTGACGAGCATCCTCGGCAATGCCGTGACCGTGGTGGCGTCTCTCGTCGCGATGATCATCATCGACTGGCGCCTCACGATCATCGCGGTCGTGCTCATGCCGTTCCTGGTGATCGTGCAGCGCCGCGTCGGCCAGGTGCGGGCACGGATCGCGGGAGAGACGCAGGAGTCCCTCTCGGAGCTGACCTCGATCACGCAGGAGACGCTCAGTGTCTCGGGCATCCTCCTGTCCAAGTCGTTCAACCGCCAGCGCACCGAGTCCGCCCGCTACGCCGACGAGAACGCCAACCAGGTGCGGCTGCAGGTGCGCCGCGCGATGAGCGGCCAGGGCTTCTTCGCGGTCGTCCAGGTGCTGATGGCGAGCGTCCCCGCGGTCATCTACCTGGTGTCGGGATACTTCATCTCGGGCGGCGCCGACGCGATCACCGCCGGCACGATCGTCGCCTTCACCACCGTGCAGGCGCGCCTCCTGATGCCCCTGATGGGCCTGATGCGGGTCTCGCTCGACCTGCAGACCTCGTCGGCGCTGTTCGCCCGGATCTTCGAGTACGTGGACCTGGTGCCCGCGATCAGCGACGCCCCCGACGCCATCGACGTCGCCGATGCGCCCGGCCCGCTCGGGCGCATCGAGTTCCGCGAGGTGGTGTTCCGGTATCCGGATGCCGCGCCCGACGCCCGCCCGACGCTGCGGGGCGTGTCGTTCGCGGCGGAGCCCGGCCAGCACGTGGCGTTCGTCGGCCCGTCGGGAGCGGGCAAGACGACGGTGCTGTATCTCACGCCGAGGCTCTACGAGGCGTCCGGCGGCTCCGTGCTGTTCGCGGGCGAGGACGTGCGCCGCCTGCGACAGGAGTCCATCGTCGACAGCGTCGGCATCGTGTCGCAGGAGACCTATCTCTTCCACGCGACGATCCGCGAGAACCTGCGGTACGCCAAGCCCGATGCGACGGATGCCGAGCTGGAGGCCGCGTGCCGCGCAGCCAACATCCACCATGTGATCGCCGGGTTCGAGAAGGGGTACGACACGATCGTCGGAGAGCGCGGGTACCGCCTCTCGGGCGGCGAGAAGCAGCGCATCGCGATCGCGAGGGTGCTGCTGAAGGACCCGCCGGTGCTGCTGCTCGACGAGGCGACGTCCGCCCTGGACACGGTGTCGGAGCGGGTCGTGCAGGAGGCGCTGGATGCCGCATCCCGTGGCCGCACGACGCTGACCATCGCGCACCGCCTGTCGACGGTCATCGGCGCGGACGTCATCCATGTCGTGGAGGGCGGCCGCATCGTGGAGTCCGGTACGCACGCCGAGCTGATCGCGGCCGGCGGCCTCTATGCCGAGCTCGCCGCCCAGCAGCTCGCGTCCTCGCGGATCCTCGAGGCCGAGCGGGCCCTCGAGAGCGACGCCTGAGACCTCAGGCTGCCAGAGGCGTCACCACAGCCGCGCAGCGGCGATGGCCGTGGCCGCCGGCTCGGGCGGCTCGGCTCCGCCGGAGCGCGCCCACAGCATGCGCGTGAACGCGCCGAGCTCCCGGCGGTACGCCGGGTCGGAGTGGTCCCGCGCCAGGTCGACGAGCGGCGGCAGGTCCATCGCGAGGATGAGCCGGACGCGGGCGGCGGCCGCGCGGGCCTGGCCGGCGGCATCCAGCACGGCGATCCCGCCCGCGAGCGCCTCGAGGTAGTCGCGCATCACGGGGAGCTCGCCCTTGTGCTGGGTGATCGAGGAGCCGTCGGCCCGTTCGCGCCACTCCACGACGACGTCCGGGATGACGTCGAAGGCGCGGGCGCGCGTGTAGAGCTGCTGCGCGACGATCTGGTCCTCGTAGGCCTTGCCGACGGGGAAGCGCAGGCCGGTGCGCCGCCAGAACTCGGTGCGGCTGACCTTCGACCACGCGACGATGTTGCCCGACGCCTCGGGGTGGGCCTCGAGGGTGGTGCCGGTGCGCGCGGGGGCGGTGGCGGCGGCCACCCACGGCTGGACCGAACCCGATACGTAGTGGCCGTCGCCCTCGGGGCGGAGCCGCACGTAGGCGCCGAGCGCGAAGTCGCTGCCGCTGTCGACGACGGTGCCGACGAGCAGCTCCAGCGCCCGGGGCGTGTAGCGGTCGTCGCCGTCAAGGAAGCCGATGAGCGGGGTGCGGACGAGGTCGAGCCCGGTGTTGCGGGCGGCGCTCAGTCCGCCGCGCTCGCGATGGTGCACGACCTGGAAGCGGTCGTCGGCCGCGGCCGCGGCCTCGAAGAGGGCGCCGGTGTCGTCGTTCGACGCGTCGTCGACGAGCACGGCGACCCAGTCCTCGCGGGTCTGCGCGCGCAGCGAGTCGAGCGCCTCGGCAGCGTACCCCCCCACATCGTAGCCGGGCACGATGACGGTCACGACAGGGCTCTGCACGTCCCCGATCCTATGGTGCCGGGCACCCGCCCCGGCCCGATCGCGTCATCCCGCGACGGCGGCCACCGAGGCCTCCACGGCGTCGGCGACGGCATCCAGCGGCGCGTTCAGCCAACGGGGCAACGTGAAGCGCACAGCGGTCTGCGCGACCTCGGGGGCGACCCCCATTGCGACGAGGACGTGCGAGGGCTCGTCGCTGCCCGCGGCGCACGCCGAACCGCTCGACGACACGACGCCGCGGCGCTCCAGCTCCAGCAGCACGGCCTCGCCGCTGGTGCCCGCGAACGTGAAGCTCGCGGTGCCCGGGAGCCGGTGCTCGGGGTCGCCCGTGAGCCGCGCAGACGGTACGCGCTCGAGGACGCGGGCGATGAACCGGTCCCGGATCGCGGTGACGCGGGCGGATGCCTCCACCCGCTCCTGCTCGGCCAGTTCCAGCGCCGTGGCGAACCCGACGGCGCCGGCGACATCCTCGGTGCCGCTCCGGCGTCCGCGCTCCTGGCCGCCCCCGTGCAGCAGCGGCTCCAGCGGGATGCGGCCGCGCACGCCGAGGACGCCGGTGCCCTTGGGCGCCCCGAGCTTGTGGCCTGCGAGCGAGATCGCGTCGTACCCGAGGTCGGCGGCCGAGAGCGGGAGCCACCCGGCGGCCTGGACGGCGTCCAGGTGCAACGGGACGCCGCGCGCGTGCACGGCCGAGGCGAGGGCCGCGGCATCCTGGATCGTGCCGATCTCGTTGTTCGCGTAGCCGACGGCGACCACGGCGGTGTCGTCCCGGAGCGCGGCGGTCACGGCATCCACCGATACCCGGCCGAACTCGTCGACCGGCACCCGCGTCGCCGCGAAGCCGTGGACGCGCTCGAGATAGTCCACCGATTCGAGCACCGACTCGTGCTCGATGGGCGTCGTCACCACGTGGGCACGCCGATCGTCGCGGCGCAGCGCGGCGGCGATGGCGATGCCCTTGATGGCGAGGTTGTTCGCCTCGGTGCCGCCGCTCGTGAAGACGATGTCGCCGGGCCGCAGTCCCAGCACGCGCGCGACGCGTGACCGGGCGTCGGCCAGCGCGTCGGCGGCCGCCTCGCCGACGGTGTGATGGCTCGACGGGTTGCCGTACCAGCGCGTGAGGTACGGCATCATCGCCTCGAGCACCTCCGGACGCACCGGCGTGGTCGCGGCGTTGTCGAGATAGAGCAGGCTCATGTCGCTGCGCGGATCAGGCCGCGTCGATCCGGACGTCGAGGCCGAGGTCGAGCGCGCGTGCCGAGTGCGTGAGCGCGCCGACCGAGATGACGTCCACTCCGGTCTCGGCGATCGCCCGCACCGTCTCGAGCGAGACGCCGCCCGACGCCTCGACGGTCGCGCGACCGGCCACCTGGGCGACGCCGGTGCGCAGGTCGTCGAGCGAGAAGTTGTCGAGCATGATCGTGCCGATGCCGGCGGCGAGCACCGGCTCGATCTGATCGAGCCGGTCCACTTCGACCTCGATGTGGGTCGTGTGGGGGAGGAAGTCCTTCGCCGCGCGCAGCGCGTCGGTCGTCGAGACCCCCTTCTGCGCCAGCACCGCGAGGTGGTTGTCCTTCGCCATCACGGCATCCGACAGCGAATGCCGGTGATTGCGCCCGCCTCCGTCGCGCACCGCCTTGCGCTCGAACGCCCGCAGCCCGGGCGTCGTCTTGCGGGTGTCGGCGATGCGCGTGCCGGTGTGGGCGACCTCGGCGACGTACGCGCCGGTGAGCGTCGCGATGCCCGACATGCGCTGCACGAAATTGAGGCCGATGCGCTCTGCCGTGAGCACCCCGCGCGCGGGGCCGGTGACCACCGCGAGCACGGCGCCCGGCTCGAACCATTCCCCGTCCTCGACGACGAGCTGCACGTCGATGCGCGGATCCGTCAGCCGGAAGGCCGCCTCGAACACCTCGCCCCCCGAGAACACCCCGCGCTCACGGGCGACGAGGTCTGCGCGCGCCACCGCCGTCTCGGGGAGCAGGGCCTCGCTCGTGAGGTCGCCCCACGGCGCGTCCTCTTCGAGCGCCGCACCCACGGCGCGGTCGATCACGGCTCGCGTCAGCATGCGACGGCCTCCCTCTCGTGCTGCGGGTCCTTCTGGGCGCCGGTGCCGAGGGCGTCGGCGGCGTCGCTGCGATAGTGGGCGCCGACCGACGCCCGGCGGGCGCGCGCGGCGGCGACGGCCCGCTCGGCGACGAGCAGCAGGTTCTCGTCCTCGAAGTCGTGCTCCGTGCGCGGGTCGCGCGGCTGTGCGCGCCAGTGGGCGATGACGGATGCCGCGTGCCCGAGGCCCGCCTCGTCACGGACGAGTCCGGCGTCCTGCCACATCAGCTCCTGCAGCGCCGCCCGCGAGAAGGGCGGCGCATCCGCGGTCGCGCCCCCGTCGGCACTCGCCGCCGGCTGCCCGGCAGTGCGGTCGACGGGCCAGGAACCGGATGCCGCGTCCGCCGCGATCGTGTCGCCCGCGCGGGCGCCGAACACGGCTCCCTCCAGCAGTGAGTTCGATGCGAGACGATTCGCGCCGTGCACGCCCGTGCGCGCCGTCTCGCCCACCGCGTACAGGCCGGGAAGCGTGGTGCGGCCGAACAGGTCCGTGGTGACGCCGCCCATCAGGTAGTGCGCGGCCGGGGTGACCGGGATGGGTTCGCGCGCCCAGTCGAGGCCGCGCTCGCGCACCGCCGCATCGATCGTCGGGAACCGACGCGCGAGGAAGGCGGCGCGCTCGCCGGCATCGGCCGAATGCAGATGCGTCGCGTCGAGGTACACCGGTCGGCCGTCCTGCGCCTCCATCTGGTGCGCGATCGCCCGGGCGACGACGTCGCGGGGTGCGAGCTCGCCGTCGGGATGCGCGTCGAAAGCGAAGCGCCGGCCCTTCTCGTCCACGAGGGTCGCACCCTCACCGCGCACCGCCTCCGATACCAGGAACGAGTCGCCTGCGGCCAGCACCGTCGGGTGGAACTGGAAGAACTCCAGATCGCGCACCTCGGCGCCGGCGCGGATCGCGGCGGCGATGCCGTCGCCCGTCGCCACCTCGGGGTTCGTCGAGTGGGCGTAGAGCTCGCCCGCGCCCCCGGTCGCGAGCACGATCGCGTCGGCGAGGAGGGTCTCGCGGCGCCCGGGTGCGGATGCCGACTCCCCGACGATCAGCTCGACGCCGGCGGCGCGACCGTCGGTAACGACGAGGTCGACGAGGAATGCGTGCTCCACGACCTCGACGTCGCTGGCGCGCAAGCGGGCGACGAGCGCCTTCTCGATCACCGTGCCCGTCGCGTCGCCGCCGGCGTGCAGGATGCGGGGGTACGAGTGCGCGGCCTCGAGGCCCTTGACGAACCCGCCGGTCGCGTCCCGGTCGAACGCGACGCCCAGTGCGATGAGCTCGCGGATGCGGTCGGGGCCCTCGTCGACGAGCACGCGGACGGCGGCCTCGTCACTCAGCCCGGCGCCGGCGACGAGCGTGTCGCGCACATGGTCCTCTGCGCGGTCGTCGTCGAACATGACGCCGGCGATGCCGCCCTGCGCGAAGCGCGTGTTGGCATGCTCGAGCACGTCCTTGGTGACCAGCGTCACCCGGCAGCCGTGCTCGACCGCGTGCAGCGCCGTCAGCAGGCCGGCGATGCCGGAGCCGACGACGATCGCCCGCGGCGCGGCGGGCTCGGTCATGAGGCGTTCTCCCAGTCGGCTGCGGGGGCTGCCGGAGGCTTGGCCGCCAGCATCCGCTCCAGGGCGAGACGCGCCGGGTCGGCCACCGACGACGGGACCGTGATGCGGTTGCGCACCTCGCCGGCCACGAGGCCTTCGAGCACCCACGCGAGGTAGCCCGGGTGGATGCGGTACATCGTCGAGCAGGGGCACACGACGGGGTCGAGGCAGAAGATCGTGTGCTGAGGGTGCTCGGCGGCGAGGCGCTGCACGAGGTTCACCTCGGTGCCGATCGCGAACGTGGTCGGCTCGGTCGCCGCCTCGATCGCCTTGCGGATGTAGTCGGTCGAGCCGGACTCGTCGGCGGCATCCACCACCTCCATCGGGCACTCCGGGTGCACGATGACCCTCACGCCCGGGTGCTCGACGCGGGCCTTGGCGATCTGGTCGACCGAGAAGCGGCGGTGCACCGAGCAGAAGCCGTGCCAGAGGATCACCCGCGCGTCGGCGAGCGTCTGCGCGTCCGAGCCGCCGTACGGCTTGCGCGGGTTCCACATCGGCATCTGCTCCAGCGGCACGCCCATCGCCTTGGCGGTGTTGCGGCCCAGGTGCTGGTCGGGGAAGAAGAGGACGCGGCGTCCTCGCTCGAAAGCCCACTCCAGCACCGTCCGGGCGTTGGAGGAGGTGCACACGATGCCGCCGTGGCGGCCCACGAAGCCCTTGATGGCCGCGCTCGAGTTCATGTACGTCACCGGCACGACGGGCACGAGGCCGTCGGCGTCCTTCGCGTCCATGTCGCCGTAGATGTCGGCGAGCTGCTCCCACGCCTCTTCGACCTGGTCGATGTCGGCCATGTCGGCCATCGAACAGCCCGCGGCGAGGTTCGGAAGGATCACGGCCTGCTCGGGACGCGACAGCAGGTCGGCGGTCTCGGCCATGAAGTGGACGCCGCAGAAGACGATCGCCTCGGCGTCCGGGTGCTCGAGGGCGGCGTTCGCGAGCTGGAACGAATCGCCCACGTAGTCGGCGTGCACCACGACCTCTTCGCGCTGATAGAAGTGGCCCAGCACCACGACACGGTCGCCGAGCGTCGCCTTCGCGGCACGGATGCGGTCGGCGAGCTCGGCTTCGGACGCCTCGCGGTACTCGCGCGGCAGCTCGCCCTGACGGGGTGAGCCGGTCGGGATCACGTCGCCCATCGACGACCCCGGGCCGTAGCCGGGGCGGGTGTCGAAGTCCCACGGACCGGCGGCGAGGTCCGTGTTGCAGGTCTCGCCCTGCAGGGCTCCGGAGACGATGGCCTGGATCTCGTGGTCCACGGACGGATCGAGCTCGGGCCGGGGCTGGAGGGTGATGTTGACGGCGGGCATGGCGGGCGCTCCGTTCGGGATGGTCAGTGGGCGACGTCGAGCGGGCCGCGGTCGGCGAGCTCGACGTCCTGGTTGTAGCGGTACAGCCGCGCCGGGCGATGACTGCCCGTGCGGAACCGGTCGGTGGGGATGAGGGTGCCGGAGTTCTCGACCTGACGACGGAAGTTCGCCGGGTCGAGGCGGCGGCCGAGGATGGCCTCGTACACCTCGCGCAGATCGGCGAGGGTGAACTCGTCGGCGAGCAGCCCGTGCGCGATGCGGCTGTAGCCCACCTTGTTGCGCAGGCGCCACAGCGCGTAGTCGACGATCTCGTTGTGGTCGAACGCCAGGCGGGGGAGGGCGGTGGCGTCGAACCACTGCACGTTCTCGGTCGCGAACAGAGGCTCGACGGCATCCTCAGAGATCTCGTCGGCGCGGATCAGCGCCCAGTACACGATCGACACGACCCGGGTGGGGGAGCGGTCGACCGCCCCGAACGCGTACAGCTGCTCGAGATAGCTCGGTGCCAGCCCGGTCGTCTCGGCCAGGGTGCGGGATGCCGCGGCATCCAGGCTCTCGGCGATGTCGAGCCAACCGCCGGGCAGTGCCCACTGCCCTTCATGGGGATCGCGCGTGCGTCGGACGAGGGGGAGCGCGACCCGTGCCGCGTCGTCGCCGTCGAGGCGGCGGAGCGCGAAGATCACCGTGGACACGGCGACTCGCGTCGCATCGGCGGGTCCCGGTGCGGCGGTCGCGGTGGTGATGTCGGTGGCTGTTCTGGTCATGATGACTCTAACTAACGTCGATCATAGTGTCAGAGTGACCTGAAGCCAAACCCGTGCCGACATAATTCCGGGGCTGCAGCAGTAGGCGTCAACCGTTGCCAAGACGTGACGAATCAAGGATGCGACGCAGGGGAATGTTTGTTAGGTTTACGTTCAAACGTTTGTTAGGGAACAAAACTAATGAGCGTCCTCGGGTGCCCTCGCACTCCTCCCTGCAATGCCGCACGAGAGAAAGAACCAAAGATGATTCGAAACGCGAAGCGCCGCGCCGCGCTTCTGGCCGTCGCCGGGGCTGCGATCCTCGGTCTCGGCCTGTCTGGTTGTGCCGGTGGAGGCGGGGGCAACGGCTCCTCCTCCGACGAACCCACCCTGCGGGTCTGGGCGGGAAGCCAGACCCCGATCGAGGCGAACTTCAACCCGTTCTCGCCGAGCGTGCTCCACGCCGCGCTCGGCCCGATCTACGAGCCGCTGTTCTTCTACAACAAGACGGCCGACGACGCTCCCGCGCCGATGCTCGGCGAGAGCTTCGAGTACAACGAGGACGGCACCGTCATCACCGTCAAGCTCAAGGACGGTGTGAAGTGGAGCGACGGCGAGGACTTCTCGGCCGAAGACGCCGCCTTCACGTTCAACTACGAGCCCAACCACCGCGACGGCCTCGTCTCGGCCGAGGCGCCGGACGACACCACGCTCGTGCTGACGTACTCGAGCCCGCAGTACACCAACGAGTTCCAGATCCTCGGCACCACGTGGATCCTTCCCGAGCACATCTGGAAGGACGTCAAGGACTACTCGACCTTCACGGACGAGGACCCGGTCGGCACCGGCCCGTACGTTGTCGAGAACGTCACGGATGCGTCGTACACCGTCGTGGCGAACAAGAACTTCCGCGACAAGGGCGTGCCCGCCATCAAAAAGGTGCAGTACATCGGCATCGACGCGAACCAGTCGGCGCAGGACCTGCTGACGGCCGGCAAGCTGGACTGGACAGGCATGTTCGTGCCCAACCCCGACTCGGTCACCGACAAGGGCGTCATCAGCATGATCAACACGCCGCAGACCCCACCGTCCTGTACACGTGCTCGAACGCGGAACTCGGCTGCACCGGTCCGCAGACCGACGTCGCCGTCCGTCAGGCTCTCAACGTCGCGATCGACCGCGGCACGATCAAGGAGAAGGCCTTCGTCGGCCTCACGGGCGACATCTCGCCGACCTTCGCGCTGCTCCCGCGCGACCAGAAGTGGGTCGCCGACCCGGCCAACGAGGTCAGCCCGCAGTCTCCCGACGCCGCTGCCGCCGGTCAGATCCTCGAAGCAGCCGGCTACACCAAGGGCAGCGACGGCTTCTACGGCAAGGACGGCACGCCGATCGAGCTGAGCCTCATTTCGGTCGACGGCTGGACCGACTACAACGACGCCGCGAAGCTCATCTCCGAAGAGGCGGCCGAGGCTGGCATCAAGGTCACCGCCTCCACGGTGCAGTGGCAGGAGTTCTCGGACGCCCGTCAGACCGGCCAGTACCAGCTGATCATGGGCGGCGTCATCGGCACCTCGGTCGCCGACCCGTTCCAGATCTACAAGGACTGGTTCACCGGTGAGTCCACGTCGCAGGTGGGCCAGGAGGTCCCGACCGGCCGCTGGAACTTCAGCCGCTACGACAACCCTGTCGTGAACGAGGCCGTGGCAGCCGCGGCCGCCACCAACGACGAGGCCGTCAAGAAGGAGGCGTACGCGAAGGTCCAGACCGAGATCGTGCGCGACCTGCCCTACATCCCCCTGGTGATCAACGCCACCCAGACCTTCTACAACTCGAAGGACTACACGGGCTGGCCGACCGAGGACGACCTGTACGCCTTCCCGCCCGCGTGGGGCTCGGTGGCGGCCGGCTACATCCTCCAGCACCTGGAGCCGGTGAAGTAATGCACGACCGGGCAGAAGCCGCGGCACGGAGGAGTACGCCGCAATGAAGTTCTATGCGCGGCGGATCGGGTTCTACGTGGTGACACTGTGGGCGACGATCTCCCTCAATTTCCTCCTGCCGAGGCTTCTGCCCGGCGACCCCGCCGACATCATGATCGCCAAGATGCAGCGTGCCGGCGGGGAGATCAGCGAGACCCAGATCCGCAACATCAAGGCCCTGCTCGGGGGCACTGACCAGTCGATGTGGGAGCAGTACGTCAACTACTGGAGTCGGCTGCTTCAGGGGGATCTCGGCATCTCCATCACGAAGTACCCGACTCCGGTGGTCGACCTCATCGCCGCGGCCCTGCCGTGGACGGTGATCCTGGTCGGCCTCGCCACGCTCATCTCGTTCATCCTCGGCGTGGGCATCGGCGCGTGGGTCGGGTGGCGCCGTGGCACGTGGGTGGACCACCTGGTGCCGTTCACGACGGTGCTCCAGTCCATTCCCTACTTCTGGCTCGCGCTCGTGCTGATCGCCGTCTTCTCGGTGGCGCTCGGCTGGTTCCCCATCATCGGCGGCTACGACGTCTTCGAGTTCCCGGAGGGGCCCGAGTGGAGCTGGGCGTTCATCTCGAACGCGATCTACCACGGCTTCCTGCCGGCGCTGACGATCGTGCTCAGCTCGGTCGGCGGGTGGCTGCTCGGCATGCGCAACATGATGGTGTCGACCGTCTCGGAGGACTACATCGTCACGGCCGAGGCCAAGGGCCTGAAGCCCATGCGCATCCTTCGCACCTACGCGACCCGCAACGCCGCCATCCCCTCGATCGCGGGGTTCAGCATCTCGCTCGGCTTCGTCGTCGCGGGCTCCATCGTGATGGAGCAGGTGTTCACCTACCCGGGCGTCGGCAAGCTCATGATCCAGTCCGTCCAGAACAGCGACTACGCGCTCATGCAGGGCGTGTTCCTCGTGATCACGATCGCGGTGCTCGCGGCGAACTTCATCATGGACCTCGTCTACGGATTCATCGACCCGAGGGCGCGCCACAATGTCTGAGGAAACAGAAGTGACCGATCCGCGCCCCGCGTCCGCCGTCGACGAGCCGCCGACGATGTCGGAGCTCGCCATCGACCCCACGATCATCGCGCCTGCGGCCATCATGACCCCGCCGGTCACGGTCGACATCGTGACCGCCCGCGAAGAGGCGCGCGACGCTCGTCGCGGGTTCCGGCAGCTGATGCCGCGCATGTCGCTCAAGCTCGCGATCGGCCTCATCATCGTGGTCGGCATCGTGCTGTTCGCGATCATCGCGCCGATCTTCGCGCAGGACCCGTACGACTCCGACAACCCGGCCCTGCAGCCGCCCAGTCCCGAGCACATCCTCGGCACCACCAAGCTCGGCTACGATGTGTTCGCACAGCTGGCCACCGGCGCGCGGGGCTCGCTCATGGTCGGCATCATCGCGGGCCTCATCGCCCTCGTGCTGTCGCTCATCTTCGGCATCGTCGCCGGCTACAAGGGCGGCTGGTGGGACGAGATCCTGTCGCTGTTCACGAACATCATGCTGGTGATCCCGGGTCTCCCGCTGGTGATGGTCATCTCGAGCTACATCCCGGTGCGCAGCTGGCTGCTGGTCGCCGTCGTGCTGGGCATCACCGGCTGGGCGGGGTCCGCCGTCGTGCTGCGCGCGCTGTCGCGATCCGTGCGCGCCCGCGACTACGTCGCCGCGAGCCGCGTGGCGGGCGAGAAGTCCGGGCGCATCATCTTCGTCGAGATCCTCCCGAATCTTCTCCCGCTGCTGACAGCCCAGTTCCTCTTCGCGATCATCTTCGCGATCCTCGGCGAGGCCGGACTCTCCTATCTGGGCCTCGGGCCGACCGGGTCGATCACGTGGGGCACGATGCTCAACGAGGCGCAGAGCGGTCAGGCGCTCGGACAGGGCGCGTGGTGGTGGTTCGTCCCGCCGGGGCTCATGATCGCGCTGCTCGGCGCAGGTCTGTCGCTCATCAACTTCTCGATCGACGAGATCATCAACCCGAAGCTGCGGCTCGCTCCGCAGAACGCCCGCCGCGTGCGTCAGGCCCAGCGCGCCGGGCGCGGCGTCGAGGCCGCGCACACCCCGAACGGAGCAGAGGCATGACCGGTGATGCGGTGCTGACGGCGCGGAATGTGTCGATCGAGTATGAGGTGGATCCGCCGGTGAAGGCGGTGCGTGATGTGTCGTTGACCCTGAATCGTGGGGAGATCCTGGGGTTGGCGGGGGAGTCGGGGTGTGGCAAGACCACGCTGGCGTATGGGATGAACCGGCTGTTGAAGCCGCCGGCGTTGATGACGGCGGGGGAGGTGGTGTTCCACGACCGGTCGGGGGTGGACATCGATGTGGTCGGGTTGGCGGATGAGGAGTTGCGCCGGTTCCGGTGGGACAAGGTGTCGATGGTGTTCCAGGGGGCGATGAACTCGTTGAACCCGGTGATCAACATTCGTGCGCAGCTGTTCGACGTGTTCACCACGCACCGGCCGGAGATGTCGAAGCGGCAGAAGCAGC
>NZ_JBQCIP010000298.1:0-10149 GCF_051953575.1 Microbacterium sp. | reverse complement strand
GTCGTACGTGTTCGACAACGCCGACCACGCCGCGAACCTGTTCGCGCTGGCCGAGTTCGGCAACATCTACACGCGCATCCAGAACCCCACGCAGGCGGTCGTCGAGGAGCGCCTCGCCGCCCTCGAAGGCGGCACCGGCGCACTGCTGCTGGCCAGCGGCCAGGCGGCGGCCACGTTCGCGGTGCTCAACATCGCCGAGGCCGGCGACCACATCGTGTCGTCGAGCTCCATCTACGGCGGCACCTACAACCTCTTCAAGTACACGCTGGCCAAGCTCGGCATCGAGACGACCTTCGTCGAGAACCAGGACGACGCCGAGGAGTGGCGCCGCGCGGTCCGCCCGAACACGAAGCTGTTCTTCGCCGAGACGATCGGCAACCCGAAGATCAACGTGCTCGACATCCGCACGGTGGCCGACATCGCCCACGAGAACGGCGTGCCGCTCATCGTCGACAACACGATCGCGACCCCGTACCTCATCCGCCCGTTCGAGCACGGCGCCGACATCGTCGTCCATTCGGCGACGAAGTTCCTCGGCGGCCACGGCACCACGATCGGCGGCGTGATCGTCGACGGCGGCACGTTCGAGTGGTCCAAGAACGTCGACAAGTTCCCGGGCCTCACGGTTCCGGACCCGTCGTACCACGGCGCCTCGTACACGGCGGCGGTCGGCGACGGCCTCGCCTACATCATCAAGGCGCGCGTGCAGCTGCTGCGCGACCTCGGCGCGGCGATCGCTCCGAACAGCGCCTGGCTGCTGATCCAGGGCATCGAGACGCTGTCGCTGCGCGTCGAGCGCCACGTGCAGAACGCACAGGAGATCGCGGAGTGGCTCGAGAACCACGCCGACGTCGCCTCGGTGAACTACTCCGGTCTGCCCACGTCGCCCTGGTACGCCGCGGCGAACCAGTACGCGCCCAAGGGCGTCGGCGCGGTGCTGTCGTTCGAGCTCAAGGGCGGCGTCGAGGCCGGCCGCGAGTTCGTGAACTCGCTCGAGCTCTTCAGCCACCTCGCCAACATCGGCGACGTGCGCTCGCTCGTCATCCACCCCGCCTCGACGACGCACTCGCAGCTCACGCCCGAGCAGCAGCTGACGACCGGTGTCACCCCCGGCCTGGTGCGCCTCTCGGTGGGTCTCGAGAACATCGACGACCTCAAGGCCGACCTCGAGCAGGCTCTCGCCGCGGCACGCCGCGTGTCGGAGGCGGCCCGCGCCTAAGAACCCTCCTCAGGGACCGGATGCCTCGGCCCGACGCGACGTCGGGTCGAGGCATCCGTCATTCCGGAGACTCGCCGGGAACGCACTGTCCGTAACGCGCCGTCAAACCCCGTTCAGGCACGAGAGAATGGTCGAATGGACTGGCAGACCTCCGAAGACACGGTGCCGAGCGCGCCGGTGACGGAGGCCGACGCGCGGCAGCTGCTGGGGCGTCCGCCGGCGACCGGCGCATGGCGCGACGGCGACCCGCTCGGCGACCGCAGGTTCGCGGCGTTCGGGGCGTTCCGCACCGAGCAGGGCAGCGAGCTGCCCGCCTACCGGCTCGCCTACGAGTCGTGGGGCGAGCTGAACGCCGCCCGCGACAACGCCGTGCTCGTGCTGCACGCGCTCACCGGCGACAGCCACGTGCGCGGCGCCGCAGGTCCTGGCCACCCGACGAGCGGCTGGTGGGACGACATCGTCGGCCCGGGTGCGCCGATCGACACCGATCGCTGGTTCGTCATCGCGCCGAACATGCTGGGCGGATGCCAGGGCTCCACCGGTCCGGCATCCATCGGTCCCGACGGGTACGAGTGGGCCTCGCGCTTCCCGCACCTGACGATCCGCGACCAGGTCGCCGCTCAGGTGCGCCTGGCCGACGCGCTCGGCATCGACGTGTGGGCGGCCGTCATCGGCGGCTCGATGGGCGGCATGCACGCGCTGGAATGGGCGGTGGGTCTGCCCGACCGCGTGCGGCGGGTCGGCATCCTGTCGTCGCCGCCCGTGAACACGGCCGACCAGATCGCCCTGAACTCGGTGCAGATCGAGGCGATCCAGATCGACCCGAGGTTCCAGGGCGGCGAGTACTACGACGCCGGCGACGGCGACGGCCCCACCCGCGGACTTGCCCTGGCCCGTCGCATGGCGCTCCTGAACTACCGTTCCCCCACGGAGCTGAATCAGCGATTCCAGCGCTCGTGGCAGTCCGGGGTCAGCCCGCTCGGCCATGGCGGACGATTCGCGGTCGAGTCGTACCTCGACTTCCACGGCAACAAGTTCACGCGCCGCTTCGACGCCAACTCGTACATCACGCTCGTCGAGGCCATGAACTCGCACGACGTCGGCCGTGACCGCGGCGGCGTCGAGGACGCGCTCGCCCGGGTGACCGCGACCGCCCTGGTGCTCGGCATCGACAGCGACCGGCTGTTCCCCATCGACGGTCAGCACCGCATCGCCCGCGGCATCCCGAACACGCTCGACGGCGACCGCGCGGTCGTGCTCGCCAGCGACTTCGGCCACGACGGGTTCCTCATCGAGACCTCCGCCGTCGGCGCGCACCTGCGACGCCTGCTCGACGCGTAGTCGTATCACCCGCTCGGCACCGCTCCTCCCTACCGACAACCGATCGGAAGGGGTCAGCCATGACCAGAGAAGACACGACGGGCGCTGAAGCGGCCGCCGACGCCTTCCGCGCGCAGCCGTTCCTGCGTGCTCAGCTCCATCTCGACGGCGACGGCGCCGACGCGCCGCCGGCCGACGGCCATCATGCAGGCCCAGGTCTGCACGGCGGCGCGGACGAGATCCCGGCGGCCCGGCGCAGAGCCCCGCGCAGCGCGAAGGCGGTGCGCGAGGACGCGAAGGCCATCCCCGCGGCACAGCGCTTCGGCGTGGACGCGCTGCTGGAGTCCATCGCGGCGGTGCGTCCGCGCGTGGACGAGCACGAGCTGCCCGTCGACGTGCGCGATTCGCTCGTGCACCTGCGCGGGCCGGTCGCCCGATTCCACGGCGCCAAGTTCTCGCTCGGGTACTTCCCGTTCCCGTCGTTCGCGTCGGACTGCGCCGACAAGTTCGGGTACCTGACGAAGCCGGCGACACGCACGGCGAGCAGGCTGCCGCTGACCGCGGCCAACCGCGCTCTGCTGGAGGAGCTCGGCCGCGCCATGGGCGACACCGGCGCTCCGGCCGACGACTCGGCGACACCGTCGGGATACACGTACGTCGGGCAGTTCGTCGACCACGACATCACGCTCGACGTCTCGTCGGCGATCGACTCGCCCACGATCGTGGACGCGACGACGATCAACAACATGCGGTCGCCCGTACTCGATCTCGACAGTGTGTACGGCAAGGGGCCTGCCCTGGACGCGTTCCTGTACGCGCCGCCGAAGCCCGGGGAGCCGGCATCCGCGTTCCGGCTGATGGTCGGCACCAACCTGCCCTTCGGGCCCGGCGGCGCCGGAGGCGCGGCGGGAGCCGGCGGGATGCTCGAGCACACCGACTTCGACGTTCCGCGGACGGCCGCGAAGACGGCGATCATCGGCGACCCGCGCAACAACGAGAACCTGATCGTGTCGCAGCTGCACCATGCGATGCTGCGATTCCACAACGCCGTCGTGGATCTGCTGGTCGCGGCCGGGTTCAGCGGCGACATCTTCATCGAGGCGAAGCGGCTGGTGACGCTGCACTACCAGTGGGCGGTGCTGCACGACTTCCTTCCCCGCATCTGCGGCCAGGCGGCCGTCGACGCGGCGATCGCGGGCGTGTTCCCGCCCACGAAGTTCCGCATGCCGGTGGAGTTCTCGGTCGCCGCGTACCGGTTCGGCCACAGCATGGTCCGCAACGACTACTGGCTGAACTTCACCCTCAAGACGAAGCCCATGAGCGACGTCTTCTCGTTCATCTCGGTGGACCGCACGCCGGTGTTCTCGAACTGGGTCGTCGACTTCAACGCGTTCTTCGAGACCGGCATCCCGGTGCCGGTGTTCAACCACGCGCGCAAGATCGACAGCGCGCTCGCGCCTGCCCTGTCAGACCTCGACGGCGACGGCACCACCGCCCAGCTGATGGGCGTGCTCGCCGCGCGCAACCTGGTGCGCGGGCTCGTGCTCGGGCTGCCGAGCGGGCAGGCGACGGCTGCGGAGCTCGGCGTGCCGGTGCTGACCGCCGCAGACTTGACCACGGGACTCGGCGCCGCCGAGACGGCGGTGCTGAACAAGGACGGCGGTCTGCTGCTGAAGAAGACGCCGCTGTGGTACTACGTGCTGCGGGAGGCGGCCGTGAAGACCGGGGGCGAGAGGCTCGGGCCGCTGGGGGCGAAGATCGTCGCCGACACGTTCGTCAGGATGCTGCGACGGGACGTGCTCTCGATCCTCAACGTCTCGTTCGCGCCGAGCCTGCCGCGCAGCAACCCGGCGACCTTCACGTTCGCCGACCTGGTCGGCGTCGCGGGGGTCACCCAGCCGTGAGACCGGCGCCGCCCGTGCGCGAGTACCGCCACGGCAGGGCGCCGATCTCGAGGCGATGACGGGATCCGGATGCTGCGGCATCCGGATCCCAGTCGTCGTCGCCGTGCCACAGCAGCACCGGTCCTTCCGCACCGCGGCGCGCCACCGTCTCGAAGTGCTGGACACCCGCCAGCCGGGCGGCGCCCCGGACCGATGCGGCGTCGGGGTGCGCGGCGAGGCCGTGCAGCGTCACCCAGGTGGGCGGGTAGAGCGTGAGCTCCCCCCGCCCGTGACGTTCGAGCAGGTCGGCAGGCCGCGCCCACTGCGCGGCGACCGCTTCGCCGGGCGACAGCACGAGCTCGCCGGCCGGCGCGGGCGCCAGGAAGAACCACGTGCGGATCCGCAGGGCGATGCCCGGCGGCGGGTCCCAGACCGACAGCGTCTCGAACACGGCCGGGTCGATCGCGAGACCCGTCTCTTCGCGCGTCTCACGGACGCCGGCGCGACGGGCGGCGTCCTCCTCGACGTCATCGGAGCCCATCCGGTCGTCGTCCTCGAGCTTGCCGCCCGGAAAGACCCACGCTCCCGCGAACGAGCCGCGGTCGGGGCGCTCGATCATGAGCACTTCGAGACCCGCGTCGCCGTCGCGCAGCAGCAGGACGGTCGCCGCCACCGGGATCGTCCGATCGGTCGCGTCCTCGGGACGCCGCGCCCGCGAGTCCGCCACCGAGTCGGCGACGGCGCGCAGCGCGCGCTCTGCGGGCGTCGGGTCGGGCATCAGGAGGCGTCGGCCTGCCGGTCGATCGCCGCCTCCAGACGCTCGATCTTCGCGTCGAGCTCGCCCGTGTACCCGGGGCGGATGTCGGCCTTCAGCACGAGCGACACGCGGGAGCCGTAGGGCGCCACGGCGTCGGTGGCGCGCTTGACGACGTCGAACACCTCGTCCCACTCCCCCTCGATCTCGGTGAACATCGACGTCGTGCGGTGCGGCAGCCCGCTGTCGCGCACGACCTTCACGGCCGCGGCGACCGCGTCGTGCACCGAGCCGTCGGCGCGGCCCGTTCCGCTGGGAGCGACCGAGAATGCGACGAGCATGAGAACCTCCGTAGTCAGTGGGCGAGGGATGCCTCATGGCCCGGTCCCTACTCTGTCATGCCGTGCGGAGGAGCCGCCGTCGCTCGCGGCACCGGGCGGTGCGCCGGCACCGGCACCCGCACCAGCCGCACGAGCGTCCAGACGAACAGCGCCACCAGGAGCACGTTGCGCAGCACCAGCAGGCCCACCGCGGCCGGGAAGAGCCAGAGGATCGCGTCGTAGAAGAACGGGAAGATGAGCTGCGTGAGCACGAGGATCAGCACCGCGAGAACCGCCGGACGCAGCCACTCCCGGCGGCGCAGCACGAGCCCCGCGACGAGCGGCGCGATGATCCACGTCAGGTACTGCGGCGATCCGACCTTGTTGAGCACGATGAACCCGAGCACGAGCGTGCCCGCGAGCGGCGGGAAGAGCGCCGCGAACCCCGCCCCGCGCCACGCCTTGAGCGTCCCGACGACCGCGATCGCCAGCATCCCGATCATGAGCACCGGCGTCATCGCCGCGATCACCGCGTCGACACCCGGACCGGTCACCTGGAACGTGATGAGGTCCTCGTCATAGCGGACGGCGGCGCCGGGCACCCCGGCGGCGGCCATGACCATGTACACCGCACTGACGGGCGCCTCGATCTGCAGGCCGCGCGTGGTCTGGTCGCCGACGAATCCGAACAGGTGTGCACCGCCGCCGAGCGCCAGCACGATGCCGACGGCGATCGCCGAGACGATCGCGGCACCGCCGATGATCGCAAGGCGCCGTCGCACGGCGATGACGGCGGCCGCCAGGAGCGCCGCGGGCCACACCTTGATCCACGTGGCGACGGCGAGCAGGGTCGACGCGAGCCACGGCCTGCCGACGAGCCACAGCGATCCGAGGATCGCGAGCGGCACGGTCACGCCGTCGAGGCGGAACATCCCGACCCCGCCGAGCGCGAGGATGGCGGCGAGCCAGAACCAGGCGGCGGTCAGCCGTCCGCGCGAGCGGCCGCGGCCGACGAGCACGGCGAAGGCGGCGGCATCCATCGCGGTCACCAGAAGACCCCACCCGAGCGTGTAGTCGATCAGCGGGCTCACCGCTCCTACGACGAGGATGGGCGCGTGCGCGAGGATCGGGTACACCCACCCCTCGGTGATGCCGGGGATCGCCTGCCCCGACAGCGTGCGGCCGGCCCACCAGCGGTACAGCTGGTCCACATCCCACGACGCCGCGTGGTCTCCCGTGAATCCGAGCCAGATCACCGCCGCATGGACGAGGGCGAACGCGACCCACACCACCGCCCGCCGAGACACCCCACCATCCTAGGGATGCCTCGCCGCGGCGCCCGTCCGACCTCAGCCCGCGAGGGCCTCGGCGACCGCGCCCGGCAGCGCGTCTGCGACGTCGAGCGCCGTGATCGGCCGATCACCCGCCGAGGCGAGGGCGCCGGCGCGGCCGTGCAGCCAGGCGCCCGAGGCGGCGAGCGCGGCCAGCGCGCTCCCGTCGGGCGGTGAGCCGGCGGCCGCGCCGGCGACGAGCGCGCCGATCACGCCTGCCAGCACGTCTCCGGTGCCGGCGGTCGCGAGCCACGGTGTGCCGGCCTCGACCGTCGCGGCCCACCCGCCCGGCGCGGCGACGATCGTCACGGCCCCCTTGAGCAGCACGACGGCGCCGGTCGCCTCGGCGGTGTCGGCCGCGGCGGCCACACGGTCCGTCCCGGCGGGCGCGAGCCCCAGCGCCGCGCGCAGGCGGGCGTGCTCGCGGTCGTGCGGGGTCAGGATGCGGGGTGCCGTGGCCTCCTCCTCGACGGCGAGGTCGAGCGCCCCGGCGTCGGCCACGACGGGGTCGGTGTCGCTCAGCAGGGCGCGGAGCGCGGCGGTCTCGGCGGGCGTCCGGGCGGCGGCATCCGTCCCGGAACCGATCACCCAGGCCTGCACGCGGCCGTCGGCCGTCACCGTCTCGGGCCGCCGGGCCAGCACGAGGCCCGCGGCGCGCGGGCCGCCCAGGTACCGCACCATCCCGAGGCCCGTGCGCCATGCGGCCTCGACTCCCAGCACGGCGGCTCCGGGGTACGCGTCCGAGCCGGTCCGCATGCCCAGCACACCCCGGGAATACTTGTCGTCGGCGGCCGTTGGCCTCCGAAGGGCGTGCGCGGCATCCTCTCGCGTCCATTCCCGAACCATGCGGTCACAGTACCGCCGCGACGCGAAGGATCCCGATGACCCGCCTCTTCACACCCCTGACCCTGCGCGACCTCACGGTGCGCAACCGGCTGTGGGTGTCGCCGATGTGCCAGTACAGCGCCGTCGACGGGGTACCGCAGGAGTGGCACCACACGCACCTCGCGCAGTTCGCCTCGGGTGGTGCCGGGCTCATCGTGGCCGAGGCCACCGCTGTCGTGCCCGAGGGCCGCATCTCGCCCGAAGACACCGGACTGTGGACCGACGCGCAGCGCGACGCGTGGGCGCCGATCGTCGCCGCGATCCGGGCGCGGGGCGCCGTCGCCGGCGTGCAGCTCGCCCACGCGGGCCGCAAGGCGTCCACGTGGTCGCCCTTCTCGGGGCATCGCGGCACGGTCCCCGCCGACCAGGGCGGCTGGACGACCGTCGCCCCCTCGGCGATCGCCTTCGAGGGCTTCGCCGAGCCTGTCGCGCTCGACCTCGCCGGGATCGACCGGGTGGTCGAGGGATTCGCCGCCGCCGCCCGCCGCGCGGTCGACGCCGGGTTCCAGGTGCTCGAGCTGCACGCCGCCCACGGGTATCTGCTGCACCAGTTCCTCTCGCCGCTGTCGAACCGTCGAGACGACGAGTACGGCGGGTCGCTCGAGAACCGGGCACGGCTCCTGCTGCGGGTGCTGGATGCGGTGAGGGATGCCGCACCCGGCGTCCCGGTCATCGTACGGTTCTCGGCCACCGACTGGGCCGACGGCGGCTGGGACGCCGACGACACCGTCACCGTCGCGCGGTGGGCTGCCGAGCGCGGCGCGGACTTCTTCGACATCTCCAGCGGCGGGCTCGTCGCGCACCAGCGCATCACGACCGGCCCGGGCTATCAGGTGCACCTCGCCGAGCGCGTGCGTCGTGAGGCCGGTGTGCCGGTGAACGCGGTCGGCATGATCGACGACGCCGTCCACGCCGAGCGCATCCTCGCCGAGGGGTCAGCCGACGCCGTCATGGCCGGCCGCGAGTGGCTCCGCGACCCGCACTACGGGCTGCGCGCGTCGGTCGAGCTCGGCGCCGACATCGACTACTGGCCGGCGCAGTACCTGCGTGCGCGACCGTCCGGCACCTGACGCACATCCCGGTGCGGGGCACATCCCGTCCGTTCGAGGCGCGCCCCGAACGGACGCAACGCGCCCCAAACCCACAGATCCGACGCGGAGACGAAGGGATGCCGGCAGCCTCGGCCGCCGGCATCCCTTCATCGCTCAGTAGCCGCGGCGCCGAGTGGCGTCCTGCACCTCGCCGATGAGCTCCTCGATGATGTCCTCCAGGAAGAGCACGGCCGTCGTCCGGCCGGCGTCGTCGCGCACCTGAGCCAGGTGGCGACCGGCGCGGCGCATCACGGCGAGCGCGTCTTCGAGGTCGGTCGATTCGAGCACCGGCACCATGTGGTGGATGCGCTTGGTCGGGATCCGGCGCGCGACGTCGGTCGCGGCATCCGGTCCCTCCGCGGCGCGAAGGATGTCCTTCAGGTGCACGTACCCCACCGGCTCGCCCGCCTCGTCGACGATCACGTAGCGCGAGAACCCGTGCTTCGACACGGCGCGCTCGATCTCGTCGGGAGTCGTGGTCTCGGGGAGCGTCACGAGGTCCGACAGCGGCACGGCGACGTCGGCGGCCTTCTTGTCGGTGAACTCGACGGCCGCCGCGACCGTGCCCGCGGTGTCCTGCAGGACGCCCTCGATGCGGGACTGGTTGACGATCGTCGCCACCTCTTCGAGCGTGAAGGTCGAGGCGGCCTCGTTCTTCGGCTCGATGCGGAACAGCCGCACGGCATGATTCGCGATCCAGTTGAGCGTGACGATCACCGGGTGGAACACCTTCGAGATCCACACCAGCGGCGTCGCGAGCATCAGCACCGCGCGGTCGGGCACCGAGAACGCGAGGTTCTTCGGCACCATCTCGCCGAACACGACGTGCAGGTACGACACCAGCACGAGGGTCACGGCGAAGGCGACGCCGTCGACCAGCGCCTCCGACCAGCCGGTGAGCCCCAGCGGGGCGGCCAGCAGGTGGTGGATCGCCGGCTCCGACACGTTCAGGATCAGCAGCGAGCAGATCGTGATGCCGAGCTGGCTGGTCGCGAGCATGAGCGTCGCGTGCTCCATGGCGTAGAGCGCGGTCTTGGCCGACCGCGAGCCCTTCTCGGCGAGCGGCTCGATCTGCGAGCGGCGCGCGGAGATGACGGCGAACTCCGCGCCGACGAAGAAGGCGTTGGCGACCAGCAGCACGACCAGCCATACGATTCCGGCCCAGTCGTTCATCGGCGCTCACCCCCCTCGGCGGAATCGACGTCGTGGGGCATCGGCCTCGGCGTGAAGCGGACGCGGTCGACGCGGCGGCCGTCCATGCGCTGCACCTCGAGCGTGCCGTCCTCGATCTCGACGTCGTCGCCGACGACCGGGATGCGCTCGAGCACGCTCATGATGTAGCCGCC
>NZ_JBQCIP010000297.1:0-3779 GCF_051953575.1 Microbacterium sp. | reverse complement strand
CGCGCAGAGGCACCGCGAGGTCTTCGAACCGGGTGTCGGCGCCGAGGGCGCGCTCCAGCAGGTGCCGCAGCGGCGCGGGCGAGTTCAGGTGCGTCTTGGTCGTGATGAGCCGCCCGAACTGGGCGAACAGCGAGTCGCCGTAGACGGCGTTCGCCTCGGGCGAGGTCCAGGCGTCGAGCAGGCGCTCGATGACGGCCGGCGTGGGATCGGATGCGACGAGTGCGCCGTTGATCGCGCCGATCGACGTGCCCACCACGAGGTCGGGGCGGATGCCGCGCTCGAGCAGGCCGCGCAGCATCCCGATCTCCACGGCACCGCGGACACCGCCGCCGCCCAGCACGAAGGCCACCGTCATGCCCACACCCTATTGCGGCGCGGGCATGACGGCCGGGTCAGCGCGTGAGGGTGTCGACGTAGTCGCGGTTGTCGGCGATCCACTTCGCCACGACCGGGCCGTAGTCGCCGTCGCCGCCGTCGCCGAACATCGCATCCTCGAGCGAGTACAGCAGCTCGTTGTCCATGCGGAACGCCTCCAGCCACGCCGACACCTCGGGGAACTCGTCGGCGAAGCCGGTCGAGGTCACCGTGTGGATGCCCTCCGCATCGCCGAGCAGTCCGTCGGGGTCTTCGAGGTCCTTGATCGGGAACGCGTTGTACGCCCAATGCGGCCGCCACAGCGTCACGGCGACGTCGCGCCCGGCATCCGTCGCCGCCTGCAGCTCGGTGAGCATCGCGGGTGTCGACGACGTCACGAACTGCATGCCCTCCAGGCCGTAGCCGGGGATCACGTCGTTCTGCGTGACGGTCACGAGGCCCGAACCCGACTCGATGCCCACCAGGCGGTTGCCGAACAGGTCGGCGTTCGCGGCGAGCTCGGTGAGCGAGTCGATCGGGGCGTCCTCGTTCACCGCGATCGTGAGCTTGGCCTCGTCGTTCCACGAGCCGAGGTCGACCAGGTCGTCGCCGTACGTCTCCATGTACTCGGCGTGCGTGAGCGGCAGCCAGGTGTCGAGCGTCAGGTCGTACTCGCCCTTCGCGATCCCCGTGTAGGCCGCGGCGGGGTCGGCGTACACGAGGTCGACGGCGTATCCCTCGTCTTCGAGCACGGCCTTCCACAGCTCGGACGCGGCGATGCCCTCGTCCCAGCCGTTGAACACCGCCACGGTGATGCGGCCCTTGCCGGTGTCGGTGCCGGCGCCCGACTGGACGACGGCGCCGTTCACGAGCAGGGCTGCGGTGCCGGCCAGTGCGAGGCCGGCGGCGATCATGCGTCGCTTGGTCATGTGCGGGTCCTCTCGGTTCAGACCGCGACCGGCTGGCGGTCGCCGGCGATGGCGGTGGCCTCGGGAGCGGATGCCGCGGCCGGCGACCCCGCGGAGGTCGGGGTGACGGCATCCGGCGCGGGCTGGCGCCTGCGCTCACGCGGCGCCGAGAATCCCGACGTCACGCGGTCGAGGATCATCGCGAGGATCACGACCGACAGGCCCGCCTCGACGCCGAGGGCGATGTCGATGCGGCTGAGGCTCTGCACGACGGCGCCGCCGAGCCCGCCGGCCCCGACCATGCCCGCGATGACGACCATCGACAGGCTCAGCATGATCACCTGGTTGACGCCGGCCATGATGCTGGGCATCGCGAGCGGCAGCTGGATCTGCCGCAGGATGCGTCCTGGCGAGGCGCCGAACGCGTGGCCGGCCTCGACGATCTCGGCGTCGACCCCGCGGATGCCGAGCTCGGTGAGCCGCACGCCCGGTGCGAGCGCGAAGATGATGGTCGCGACCATTCCCGGCACGGGTCCCACACCGAAGATCAGCATCGCGGGGATGAGGTAGACGAACGCGGGCATCGTCTGCAAGAAGTCGAGCACCGGGCGCAGCACGGCCGAGACGCGGTCGCTGCCGGCGGCCCAGATGCCCAGGGGCACCGCGATCACGATGGCCACGGCCGCGGCGAGGATGACCAGCGCCAGCGAGTCCATCGCGTTGGACCACTGGCCGACGGCGACGATCACGAGCAGCCCCAGCGCGCTGCCGATGGCGAGCATCAGCCCTTTCGACCAGTAGGCGAAGGCGGCGATCACGAGGATGACGGCCCAGAACGGCGGCGCCGACAGCGAGGCGTCCAGCCAGTCGTAGAGGCCGCCGAAGATCACCGCCACGACGTCGAAGAAGCCGCCGAGGGCGTCGATGAGCCAGCGGACGGCTCCTTCCACCACGTCGCCGAGGGGCAGGCGGAACGTGTCGTTCATCGGGCGGCTCCTTCCGTCGCGGCGGGTGCATCGTCGGCGGGTGCGCCGGCGGCGAGGCGGGTGGGCGGCGCGGCACGGCCGCCGAGGGTGGTGGTCGCGGCCGCGGAGGACTCGACGGTCGCGAGGGTCTGGGTGATCTCGCTCGCCGGCACGCTGGCCGGCACGTCGATGATCGGGTTCTCGCGGGTCACCGCGGGCACGTCGCCGAGGGCCGCCAGCAGGGTCACGCGCGGGATCGTGCCGACGAGGCGCCCGGCGTCGTCGATCACGGCCACCGGCACCGGACTCTCGACGGCGCGCTCGACCACGTCGGCCAGCGGGTCGTCGACATGGACCGCGGGGCGGCCGGTGCGGACGAGCGAGCGAAGATCGGTCGTTCCCGCCTTCACCGCGCGGATGACCGCACGATCGGTGACCGTGCCCAGGAAGCGGCGGTTCTCGATCACCGACACCGAGCCCACCTGCAGGTCGCGCATGACGCGCAGCGCCCCGCGGACGCCGGCGCTCACCGGCGTCGTCGCGACCGGCGGGGCCATGACGGACCCCGCCGTCAGCACGCGAGCGCGGTCGACGTCCTGCACGAACTGCGCGACGTAGTCGTTCGCGGGGTCGGTGAGGATCTCTTCGGGCGTGCCGGTCTGGACGATGCGGCCGTCGCGCATGACGGCGATCCGGTCGCCGAGGAACATCGCCTCGTTCAGGTCGTGCGTGATGAAAACGATCGTTCGGCCGAGCTCGCGCTGCAGCTCGATGAGCTGCTCCTGCATCTCTCGGCGGATGAGCGGGTCCAGCGCCGAGAACGCCTCGTCCATGAGCAGGATGTCGGTGCCGGCCGTCAGCGCGCGGGCCAGGCCGACGCGCTGACGCATGCCGCCGGACAGCTCGTCGGGCATCGCATCGACGCGGTCGCCGAGCCCCACCTTGCCGAGGATCTCTCGCGCGCGCTCGCGCCGCTCGTCGCGGCCGACACCCTGGATCTCGAGCGCGTAGGCGGCGTTGTCGAGCACCGTGAGGTGCGGCAGCAGCGCGAAGTGCTGGAACACCATCGAGATCGAACGGCGGCGGATGCCGCGCAGCGTCTTGGGCGAGGCATCCACGACGCTCTTCCCCTGCACGCGCACGTCGCCGGCGGTGGGCGCGAGCAGTCCGTTGAGCATGCGGATCACCGTCGACTTGCCGGAGCCCGAGAGCCCCATGATGACGAAGATCTCACCGGGCTGGACGGTGAAACTCGCGTCGATGACGGCGGCGGATCCGGCGTCGGCGACGTCGGCGCGCGTCGCGCCGGCGCGGAGCCGCCGGACCGCGTCCTTGGGATTGCGTCCGAAGACCTTGAACAGGTTCTTCGCCTCGATGGCAGGCGGAAGCGTCACTGTGCACCTCGGCAGCTCCGGTGCAGGAGCTGCATCGGTCGCGCCCGGGTGGCGGCCGCTCTCGCAGCGGATGTCGGATCCGCGCCGCGGCCGCCGACCGTACGCTCGCCGGTCTGACGCTCGGGTGAACGTCACCAGCGACCGCGGACTGGTCGGTG
>NZ_JBQCIP010000296.1:0-31840 GCF_051953575.1 Microbacterium sp. | reverse complement strand
TGCGTTCTCCTGGTTCTCGGTGGTGAAGAGGTGACGGTAGGCGCCGTAGCCCTCGTCGTCGAGCGACGCGACGGGCACGAAGCGCAGTGCGGCCGAGTTCATGCAGTATCTCAGGCCGCCGGCATCCCGTGGGCCGTCGGGGAAGACGTGACCCAGGTGACTGTCGGCGCCCGACGAGCGCACCTCGGTGCGCGGCATGAACAGCGAACGGTCCTTCTTGGTGGTCACCGCGTCGGGCTCGATGGGGCGGGTGAAGCTCGGCCAGCCCGTTCCGCTGTCGTACTTGTCGGTCGACGCGAACAGGGGCTGGCCCGAGACCACGTCGACGTAGATGCCGGCGTCGTGGTTGTTCCAGTACTCGTTGCGGAACGCGGGCTCGGTGCCGTCGTCCTGCGTCACCCGGTACTGGGCGGGAGTGAGGCGGCTGAGCGCCTCGGGGGTCTTGCGGTAGTCGTTGCTCACGATTCCTCCTGGATCGACGCGGCTGGCTCCGGCGTCATGAAGAAGAACGGATGCCTCGGCGGTTTTGGTCCCGTGAGACTGGGAGCGGGCTGTGAGTTCTCGTGCGTGCTAGTCGAAGCGGGACCTGTTCTCAAGTGCCTCGCCTTCGTGCCGCCGCGGGCCGAGACTCGCGGCATGGTGTTCGTCGGCTTCCACGCCTCTCATGAGCAGATCCCGCCGAGTGCGCTTCTGGCCATCGTGCAGCGCGCCGAGGAAGCGGGGTTCGACGGTGCGATGTGCTCGGACCACCTCGCGCCGTGGAACCCTCGGCAGGGCGAGTCCGGCTTCGCGTTCAGCTGGCTCGGTGCAGCCCTCGCCCGCACGGCGTTCTCGATCGGCATGGTCAACGCGCCGGGCCAGCGGTATCACCCGGTCATCGTCGCGCAGGCGCTGGCGACCCTGGAGGAGATGTTCCCCGGCCGCTTCTGGGCGGCGCTCGGCAGTGGCGAGGCCATGAACGAGCACGTCACCGGCGACCCGTGGCCGCCCAAGCACGACCGCAACACGCGGCTGGCCGAGAGCGTCGGCGTGATCCGGCGCCTGTTCGCCGGCGAGGAGGTCTCGCACGACGGCCTGGTGACCGTGCATCGTGCACGGCTGTGGACCAGGCCGGCGACGCCGCCGCCGCTGCTGGCGACCGCCGTCAGCGCCGAGACCGCGGGCTGGGCCGCCGGGTGGGCCGAGGGGCTGGCCACCGTCGCGCAGGCGCCCGAGGCCCTGCGGCGCGTGGTCGACGCGTACCGCTCCGAGGGCGGGCGCGGACCCTGCGTCCTTCAGGTCCACGTCAGCCTCGCCGACACGGATGCCGCCGCCTACGCGATCGCGAAGGATCAGTGGCGCAACGGCCTGGTGCCGCCCCCGCTCGCGTGGGATCTCGAGCAGCCCGAGGACTTCGACGCCGCCGTGGGCGAGGTCGACGAGGCGAAGCTGCGTGACGCGGTCCTCGTCGAGTCCGACCCCGTCGCACTCGCCGAGCGCATCACGGCGCTCGCCGGCCTCGGATTCGACCGGGTGTACCTCCACCACGTCGGACGGGAGCAGGACGGATTCCTCGACGCCGCGGCGCGCGGCATCCTTCCCCGGCTCAAGGAGGCCCGATGAAGATCACCGACACGAGCGACCTGTGGTTCAAGGGTGCGATCATCTACTGCCTCGACGTCGAGACGTACTTCGACTCGGACGGCGACGGCGCCGGTGACCTGCAGGGACTGGCGCAGCGGATCGACTACCTCGCCCAGCTCGGCGTGACGTGCCTGTGGCTGATGCCCTTCTCGCCGACGCCGGACCGCGACGACGGGTACGACATCACCGACTACTACGGCGTCGATCCGCGGCTCGGCACGCACGGCGATCTCGTCGAGCTGATCCGCACGGCTCGCGACCGCGGCATGCGCGTCATCGTGGACCTCGTGGTCAACCACACCTCGGATCGGCACCCGTGGTTCCGCAAGGCGCGGCGAAGCAGGAACTCGCCCTACCGGGACTTCTACATCTGGCGGGACGATCCGCCGCCCAAGGGGCAGAAGAACCCCGTCTTCCCGGGGGAGGCGGATGGGGTCTGGTCCAAGGACGAGGCGTCAGGTCAGTGGTACCAGCACAGCTTCTACGAGTACCAGCCGGATCTGAACATCGCGAACCCGGCGGTGCGAGACGAGCTCGCCCGTGTGATCGGATTCTGGCTGCAGCTGGGGGTGTCGGGTTTCCGCGTGGACGCGGTCCCGTTCCTGCTGGAGCTGCCGCCGGGTGCGCACATCCCCGACCCGCACGAGCTGCTGCGCGATTTCCGACGCTTCCTGCAGCGTCGTTCGAGCGAGGCCGTCCTGCTCGGCGAGGTGAACCTGCCCTACGAGCAGCAGGTGCAGTTCTTCGGCGGCGACGAGGTGAACGAGCTGACGATGCAGTTCGACTTCGTGGCGATGCAGGCGCTGTATCTCTCGCTCGCGCGGCATGATCCCGCGCCGCTCGTGACGGCCCTCTCGTCGCGCCCGACGCTGCCCCCGGACGTCCAGTGGGCGAACTTCCTGCGCAACCACGACGAGCTGACGCTCGACAAGCTGACCGACGCCGAGCGGCAAGAGGTGTTCGAGGCCTTCGCGCCCGACGAGCGGCAGCGCGTGTACGGCCGCGGCATCACCCGGCGCCTGCCGCCGATGCTCGGCGATCCGCGCCGCATCCGCATGGCGTACAGCCTGCTGTTCTCGCTGCCCGGGACGCCCGTGCTGTTCTACGGCGAGGAGATCGGGATGGGCGAGAACATCGAGGCCCCCGGTCGCAGCGCCGTGCGCACGCCGATGCAGTGGACGAGCGACAAGAACGGCGGCTTCTCGGTGGCGCCGGCCTCACGACTGGTCGCCCACCCGCCGACCGACGGCTACGCGCCGGAGCACGTCAACGTCGCCGCGCAGCTCGCCGATCGCGAGTCGCTGCTCCACTTCTTCCGCGATCTCACCTCGCGGTACCGCATCTCGCCCGAGCTCGGGTGGGGGCGGTTCGAGGTGATCGAGCAGCCGGAGGCCGCGGTGCTCGTCCACTCGCTGCGCGCGGACGTCGGGCGCACGGTGGCGATCCACAACTTCGACGAGGTGCCGGCGACGGTCCGCTTCGCACTGACGGACGAGCCCGAGGGCACCTGCCTCGTCGACCTGCTGGACGCGGTGCGTATGCCGCTCGACGAGCGCGGGCGCGTGGAGCTGGAGATGCCCGGGTACGGCTACCGCTGGCTGCGGGTGTCCCGTCCGGGCGACGGCCGGGTGCCGTGACGCCACGGCGCTGACGCCGCGGCCCTGGTGCCGCGGCCGCTCGCGGGGCGTCAGCCCGCGCCGAGCTCCCCGCTGAGCCGGCGGTGGAAGGCGGCGGCGGCATCCGTCATCCCCTCCAGCTCGACGGTGATGCCGCGCTGCGCGTACTTCGTCGTGATCGCGTCGAGCGCGGCGACGGTCGACGCGTCCCACACGTGGGTGCGGGAGAGGTCGATCACCACGTGCGCCGGATCGGACGAGTACTCGAACTGCGTGGTGAGGTCGTTGCTCGACGCGAAGAACAGCTCGCCGTCGACCCGGTAGCGCGCGATGTCGCCGTCGACGGTGCGCGTCACCGTCGTGAAGTGGGCGACGCGTCGGGCGAACAGCACCATCGCCGCGAGCACGCCCAGGATGACGCCGACCGCGAGGTTGTGGGTCCACACGGTCGCGATGACGGTGACGAGCATGACGGCCGTCTCGCTGAGCGGCAGCCGGCGCAGGGTCGAGGGGCGGATGCTGTGCCAGTCGAACGTCATCGCCGACACCGCGATCATGACCGCGACGAGCGCGGCCATCGGGATCAGGCCGACGATGTCGCCGAGCGCGACGACCAGCACGAGCACCCACACGCCCGCCAGCAGCGTCGAGATGCGCGTGCGGCCGCCCGCGGTCCTGACGTTGATCATCGTCTGGCCGATCATCGCGCAGCCGCCGGTGCCGCCGAAGAAGGCCGACAGGACGTTGGCGACCCCGAGCCCCCACGCCTCGCGCGTCTTGCGCGAGTGCGTGTCGGTGAGGTCGTCGACGAGCTTCGCGGTCATGAGGGACTCCAGCAGTCCCACGAGTGCGGCGGCCAGCGCGAACGGGGCGACGATCTGCAGGGTCTCCCAGGTGAGGGGCACGTGGGGGATGAGCAGCTCGGGGAGGCTGCGCGGCAGCTCGCCCTGGTCGGCGACGTCGGGCACCGAGATCCCGAAGACGACGACGGCGGTCGTCAGCAGGACGATCGCGATCAGGGGCGCCGGGATGGCGCGCGTGATGCGCGGCCACAGCAGCAGGATGCCGAGACCCGCTGCGACCAGGACGTACACGGCCCACGGCACACCGATGAGCTGCGGCACCTGCGACAGGAAGATGAGGATCGCGAGCGCGTTGACGAACCCGACCATGACGCTGCGCGGGATGAAGCGCAGCAGGCGGGCGACGCCCAGCACCGCGAACAGCACCTGGATCAGGCCGGCGAGGGCGATCGTCACGATGAGGTAGTCCGGCCCGTACTCGCGCGCGACGGGCGCGATGACCAGCGCGACCGCGCCCGCGGCGGCCGTGATCATCGCGGGGCGCCCGCCGGTGAAGGCGATCACGACGGCCAGCACGAACGATGAGAAGAGGCCGACGCGGGGGTCCACGCCTGCCACGACCGAGAACGCGATCGCCTCGGGGATCAGCGCGAGCGCGGTGACGAGTCCGGCGAGCACCTCCCGCGTCAGCAGCCGGGGGCTGCGGAGGGCCTGCAGCACAGACGGGGTGGCGCGGTAGCGGTCGGTGTGGTCGGCGGTGGCGGCGGACACGGCACTCCTGTCGGGTCTCCCCGCTGCGCCGCAACGGGATCGGGGAGGGGATGCCGCGACCCGCGCGGCCTCCACGACTCTAGCCGCGACACGTCCGGACACGGACCGGGCGTACGCTCGAGGCGATGTCGGCCGTCACGTTCACAGGGCATCTGCCCGGCGATCGCGCGTACCGCCGGCTCATCGCGGGCCTGTTCTTCGCCGGCATCGCGACGTTCGCGCAGCTGTACTCGCCACAGGCGGTGCTGCCCCTCATCGCCGCCGAGTTCGCGGTGACGCCGGCGACCGCGGCGCTCGCCGTCTCGATGACGACGCTGGGGCTCGCGGCGACCGTGATCCCGTGGTCGGCCGTCGCCGACCGGAGGGGGCGCGTGCCGGCGATGGCCGCCGGCATCCTCATCGCCACCGTCTTCGGACTGCTCGCACCCTTCAGCGCCGACATCGGGACGCTGCTGGTGCTGCGGCTGCTGGAGGGCGTCGGCCTCGGCGCGGTGCCCGCGATCGCGCTGGCCTACCTGAGCGAAGAAGTGGATGCCGCCCACACGGCCGCCGCGGCCGGCAGCTACATCGCGGGCACCACGATCGGCGGGCTCACCGGGCGGCTCGTCGCCGGTCCGGTCGGCGACCTCGCGGGCTGGGAGGCGGGCGTGCTGGCGGTCGCGGTGGTCTGCGCGCTGTCGGCCGTCGCGTTCCTGGTGCTCGTGCCCCGCGCCCGCGGTTTCGTCGCGCTGCGCCACCGTCCGGATGCGGGACCGTCGCTCGGGCACCGCCTCGCAGAGAACCTGCGATCGCGCCGGCAGCTGGCGCTGTACGCGCAGGGGTTCCTGCTCATGGGCGGGTTCGTCGCGCTGTACAACTACCTGGGGTTCGCCCTCACCGAGCCGCCGTACTCGATGCCGCACTGGGCGGTGAGCCTGCTGTTCCTCGCCTACCTCGCGGGCACGGTGGCCTCGCCGGTCGCGGGCGGCCTCGCGAGCCGTTTCGGTCGCTTCCCGGTGCTCACGGCGTCGACGGCGGTGATGGCGGCCGGTGCTGCGCTGACGCTCCTGCCGCCCGTCGCCGCGATCCTTGCCGGGCTGCTGGTGTTCACGGCGGGCTTCTTCGCCGCCCACGCCGTGGCGTCGGGCTGGGCGCCGGTGGCCGCGGCTCCCGAAGCGCGGGCGCAGGCGTCGTCGCTGTACTACCTCGGGTACTACGCCGGGTCGAGCCTGTTCGGGTGGGCGCTGGGCTTCGTGTTCGCCGCGATGGGGTGGCCGGGGGTCGCCGTCGCGGTGCTGGCGCTCATCGCCGGCGCCGCGCTGCTCGCCGTGCTGTGGCTGCGCCCGGCAGCCGCGGTCACCCCGGATACGTGACGGCAGGGCTCGTCGTCAAGGGGGTGCTCGGGCGAGGCCCGGCCCACCTAGAGTCGCACACGTGGTGGACCGAGCCCGCGCCCAGCCCGACCACTCGGGTTTCCGCGCCGACATCCAGGGACTGCGAGCGATCGCGGTCGGGTCGGTCCTGCTCTACCACGCGGGCGTGCCGTTCCTCCCCGGCGGGTATGTCGGCGTCGACATCTTCTTCGTGATCTCGGGATTCCTCATCACGACGCATCTGCTGCAGCAGCTGCAGCAGCACGGCCGCCTGCGGTTCGGGACGTTCTACGCGCGTCGGGCCCGGCGCATCCTTCCCGCGGCCTTCGTCGTGCTGGTGCTGACGGTGACGGCGGCGCTGGTCTGGTACCCGCCGCTGCTGATGAAGGACGTGTGGGCCGCGGCGGTCGCGACGGCCCTGTACGTGCCGAACTACTTCTTCGCGCGCGCCGACTCGGACTATCTGGCGGGCTCGTCCAACCCGTCGCTGTTCCAGCACTACTGGTCGCTGGGCGTCGAGGAGCAGTTCTACCTGCTGTGGCCGGCGCTGCTCGCCGTGGCCTGGGCGGTGGTGCGTTCGCGGCGGGCACTCGGCATCGTGCTCGCCGTCGTCGTCGCCGGCTCCTTCGCCCTGTGCGTCTGGCTGACCGCGACCGACCAGCCGTGGGCGTTCTTCTCGCTCCCGACGCGCGCGTGGGAGCTCGGCATCGGCGGGCTCGCGGCGGTGCTGCTGCAGCACCGCCGGCGACTGTTCGGCGAGCGGTGGGCGCCTCTCGTCGGATGGGCGGGGATCGCGGGGGTGGCGGCATCCCTTCTGCTCTTCTCGTCCGAGACGGTGTTCCCGGGCGCCGCCGCGGCTCTGCCCGTGCTCGCCACGGCAGCGGTCATCGCGGCGGGCGAGACGCGCGGAGGCCCCACGTGGATGCTGTCGGCCCGCGGCATGGTGTTCGTCGGCACGATCTCGTACTCGCTGTACCTCGTGCACTGGCCCGCCCTCGTGCTGCCGGACGCCCTCGTGCCGGGATCGCTCCCGCTGTGGGCGACGCTGCTGATCGCGGCGGCCTGCGTGCCGGCCGCGTGGTTGCTCTACCGGTTCGTCGAGGATCCGGTGCGCCGCGCACCCGTCCTCACGCGGCGACAGGCGGGCGTGACGCTCGTCGGCGCGGTGGCCGGCTCGCTGGCGTGCCTCGGCATCGCCAGCGGGGCGTACGCGGTGGTCGACACGCGCTCGCTCCATGTCGAGCGGGCCGCTGCGGGCACCGTCATCACCGAGCTCCCCAGCGGCACCGACTTCGTCCCCGACAACCTGGCCCCCGATCTGCGCGACGCGCGCGAGAGCCTCCCGGCCGTCTACGACGACGGCTGCATGCGCGGAATCGCGGCGACCGACGCTCGCGGCTGCCGCTACGGCGACGCCTCCGCACCGGTCATCCTGCTGTTCGGCGACTCCCACGCCGCCCAGTGGTTCCCAGCGCTGCAGAAGTTCGCGGCCGCCGCGGGGTACGCGATCGAGGTGCAGACGAAGAGCTCCTGTCCGGCCGCCGACATCGAGACCCTGCGCCGCGGCACCATCCCCTACCCGCAGTGCCCTCTCTGGCGCGATGCGGTCATCGAGCGCATCAACGCCGACCCCCCGGCACTCGTGCTCGTGGCCACGTACACCGGTGCGCAGGTCGCCCCGGGCGTCCCCGACGACGCGAAGGCGTGGGATGCCGCACTCGGCCGCACCCTGGACGCCCTGCACGCGCCGATCGCGGTGATCGCAGACACCCCGGACATCCGTGAGGATCCCGCGCCGTGCCTGTCTGCGCATCTGTCGGACGCTGCGGCGTGCGGACGGCCGCGCACCGTCGCCCTCGACGGACCGGGGCGCGAGGCCGAAGTGACGGCGACGGCGGAGCGCGGCATCCCGCTCCTCGATCTCAACGGCTACCTCTGCGACGCCGAGCAGTGCCCGCCGATCATCGGCAACACGCTCGTCTACCGCGACTCGCACCACCTGACTGCGGCGATCAGCGCCGACATGGCCGGCGTGCTGGGCGACGCGCTGCGGCCCGTGCTCGCGAGGCCTCCGTCGTCGGGCTGAGGCGTCAGGGCAGAAGCCCGAACGCGTCATCGAGCAGCGAGAACAGCCCGATCCCCGCGAACACCAGCCCCAGCGCGATCCAGCCCCAGTGCACGCGTTCGGTCAGGCGGCGACCGGGCGCGGCGACACCGCGCGGCGGACGCACGATCCGCACGTCATGGGCCTCCGCGACCACCCGGGTCTCGCCCAGGCGGTCATCGCGCCACCGCTGCCACTGCTCGATCTTGGCGGTGACTGCCGCGACCGTCTCGAACACCCACTCCCACGTGTCGGGGTCGAGCGTCGACAAGTCGCTGCGCGCGAACAGGATCAGCCGGTCCTCGACGATTTCGACATCCAGCGCGGCCGCCTCATCGACGAAGCGCGCCATCACGTCGGGCGTGAACAGGTACAGGGCATCGCGCTCGTATCCGGCCGGCGCATAGAGCGCGAAATGACGGTCGAAGTCGCCCTCGAGCCGCAGGCGCTGGGCCGGGTCGAGCGACAGCGGGAGGCTCGAGACCCGCAGCGAGTCGTTCGAGGTCGCGTCCAGCACGAGATGCGGCAGCGTCGTGCCGAGGCGGACGGCGGCGAAGCCCCAGCGGTGGGAGCGGCGGTTGCGGCCGCTCCCGGTGGTGAACGTCTGGTTGCCGACCGTGAGGGCGCCGGCATCCGTCACCACATCCCACGCGACTTGACCCTCGCGCGCGCCGAAGATCATGCCGGGCAGATCCAGGCGGCCGGCGACGGGCGTGTAGGTCAGCCCGTTGTCGGCCGCGAAGCGAGACAGCCGCCATTGCCGGCGCCCACTGCGCCGCTCCAGATCCTTCGCGACCGTCACCGCAGTCAGGGCCATCACCCCGACCGCCAGGCCGATCGCACCCACGGCGACCACGACGTCGTCGGGAGTCACCTGGCCCGTGCCGAGCAGCAGCCAGGCGAAGAACCCGGCGAGGAGGGCCGACGACACCGCGAGGGCGGCGTTCGGCCACCAGATCGCGTGCAGAGGCCCGCGGATCCTCGTCGGAAGTGTTTCACGATAAGCGGTGAGCCCGACGTCATCGAGCGGCCCCGACAACGCGGATGTGTCGAGGGAGGTCGCCAGCACCCCTCACACGCTAGCGGAGGCGCAGCCCGGCGGCAGGGTGCCTGCCGCCGGGTCCGGGGTTAGCCTGAGGGCATGCACCGGATCTACTCGCTGCCGTTCGCGTCGGTGTACCCGCTCTACGTGACGAAGGTGGAGAAGAAGGGCCGGACGACGGAGGAGCTCGACGAGGTGATCGAGTGGCTGACGGGCTTCGACGACGCGGCCCTCGCGCAGCACCTCGACGAGCAGACCACGCTGGAGGACTTCTTCGCCGATGCCGACGTCAACCCGAACGCCTCGCTCATCACCGGCGTGATCTGCGGCATGCGGGTGGAAGAGATCGAGGATCCGCTCATGCAGAAGATCCGCTACATGGACAAGCTGGTCGACGAGCTGGCGCGCGGCAAGGCGATGTCGAAGATCCTCCGCGGCGCCTGACTCACTCGGCGGCGGCGACGATCTCGACCTCGACGCCGTCCAGCCAGCGTCGCACCCGTCCGTCGTCGGCGACGAGGATGCCGGCGGTGAGCCCCGCCCGCGAGATCCAGCCGAGATCGTCGGGCCCCGCGACGACGGCGGCGGTCGCCCAGACGTCGGCGTGAGCGAGGCTCGCGGAGGTGACCGTCGCCGACGCGACGCCGGTGGCGGGCAGGCCGCAGCGGGGATCGACGATGTGGGCGCCGCGTTCTGCCGTGCCCGATGTCGCGACGGCACCGTCGCGGACCGGGATGGTCGCGATGACCCGCGAGCGATCGGCAGGGTCCACGACCGCCACATTCCACGTCCAGTCGGCGCCGGGTGTCGTGAACAGCTGCAGGTCGCCGCCGGCGTTGATGCCCGCGGCGACGACGCCTCGTTCGGCGGTGAGCGGCGCGAGGTGCCGGCGTGCGACGCGCTCCACCGCCCAGCCCTTCACGTATCCGGTCGGGTCGAACACTCCCGACCACCATGCCGTGAACAGCCCGCCGGTGTCGGCCGAGGCGTGCGCGCACGCCTCGGCGACCTCGGCCACCCAGGGCGACGCATCCTTCATCGCCAGCTCGCCGCGGGCCATCCGCAGGATGTCGGAGTCGTCCCGGTATGGCGAGAACACGTGGTCGGCTTCGCGCAGTTCGTCGAAGCACGCGGCTGTCGCGCGCGCGAACGCGGCAGGCTCGACGTCGCCCACCACGTGCACGCTGATCGCCGTGCCCATGATCTGCGCCACCTCGACGTGGCGTCGTGGTCGGGTCATGAGCTCGCCTGGTCGATGGCGCTCTGCAGCGAGGTCAGGTAGCCCCGGCTCGTGTACGTCGCGCCCGACACCATGTCGATGTCGGCGGACTGCGCGTCGGTCGTCTCGGAGATCAGCGTCGGGAGCGCTCGGGCGTTGATCTGCCGGTCGCGCGGATTCGTCGACGGGTACTCGGGCACCTGCACGTCGGTGATCGCGCCGCCAGTCACGGTGATCTGCACCTGCACCGGGCCGAAGCGGGTGTCCGCCGTGCTGCCGGTGTAGGTGCCGTCGCGCAGCCCCGAGGACGAGGTGGATGCCGCACCTGCCGAGGTGTCGGCGGCACCGGCCCCCGTGCCGGTCGTGCCCGTGCCGGACGATGAGCCGGTGCCCGACGTCGATCCGTTCCCGGACGTCGAGGTGCCCGACGTCGACGAATCCGACGTGGTGGCGCCGGCCGCGACGGGCACGATGGCATCGACGTGCGACGTTCGGTAGCTGAACAGCAGCACGAGACCGCTGACAGTGGCCAGGACGGCGTACAGGATCTTCTTCATCGCGGGGCTCCTGATCGGTCTCAGACGGCGAACGATTCGGTGTGGATGCGCGCGGGCGTGACCCCGGCGGCGCGGAGATCGCGGACGACGGCATCCATCCATGCCGGAGGTCCGCACACGAACACGTCGTACTCATCGATGTCCGGCGCGAGGTGCCGGATCACGTCGGGTCCCCTCCAGGCGGCGTGCGAGGCCGGCAGCCATGACGCGCCCGCGTTCGCCGGCCCGCTGAGGGCCGAGCGAGGCCCGTCGAGCGGCGCGTGGCGTACGCCGCGGGCGCGCACCAGCGCGTCGATCGCCGGACGGCGCAGCGCGGCCTCGGGAGCCGAGTCGCGGGTGACGAGTGTCGCGTCGCCGGGCGCGTACGGCTCGGACTCCAGCAGCGACACGAGCGGGGCCACACCGGCGCCGGCGCCGATCAGCAGCAGCTTGCGGCCTCGGCGCTCGGCACCGGTCATGCGTCCGTAGGGACCCTCGACCAGCACCCGCGTCCCCGGCCGGAGGCCGGCGAGCCTGGCGCTGCCGTCGCCGACGACCCGGGCAGAGAGCTGCAGCTCGCCGCCCGGTCGTGCCGACAGCGAGAAGGGGTGCCCGCGGGTCCAGCCCGGCCCGTCGAGGAAGCGCCAGACGAAGAACTGGCCGCCGCGTGCGGCAGGGGTGGACCGCCCGCCGCGTACGCGGACCGTGACGCCGTGCGAGCCGTCGTTCTCGACGGCGACGACACGCAGGTCGTGGCGCCAGGACCGCGCCAGCGGCAGCGCGACCCGGTAGACGACGACCGCCGCAGCCGCGAGCGCCCAGAGCGTCCACCAGTACACGGCGGCCCACGGCGTCGCGGTGAAGTCGGCGCCCGCCCACAGCTGGTGCGGGAGCGCGAGGCCCACGCCGACGTACGCGTAGAGGTGCAGCAGGTGCCACGACTCGTACCTCAGCCGGCGCCGGGCCCGGCGGATCGAGGTCACCGTGACGCCGATGAGCAGGAGTGTGCCGGCTGTCGCGAGCAGCATGCCGGGATAGTCCCAGACGAACTCCCACAGCTGCGCGAACGGGTTGACCCCGGCGACCAGCGCGTAGCCGGCCACGAGCAGCGCGATGTGCGCCAGCATCAGCCAGAAGGACCAGAACCCCACCAGGCGGTGCATGCGGGTCAGGGCGTCACGCCCGAAGCCGCGCTCGAAGATCGGCACGCGGGCCATGAGCAGCACCTGATACAGCAGGAGGTTCGATGCGACGAGTCCGCACAGGCGCCCGGCGGCGGAGAACGCCTCGCCGCCGCCGGCGAGGACCGCGTCGACTCCGCCGCCCGACACCCACAGGGCGGCGACGAACAGGCTCGTGAGCCAGACGACGACGATGGCGCCCGCGTTCCAGGCGGCCGCGCGCCGGCCGCCTGCCGGCACGAACGGGCCGGCCTCCGCGGCCGGTGAGGGGGCGATCGACGTCATGTCAGCTTCTTCCGTGGGGCGGCGCCGTCAGGAGCCGTCGGTGCCCATGCCCGAGTCGGAGTCGGAGTCGGAGTCGGAGTCGCCGTCCTGATCGCCGTCGCTCCCGGGGCCGCCGTGGCGGAATCCGTCGCGAGGACCTCCCTGACGCCCCGAGTCGTCTCCGGGGGCGCCGGGCAGGTCGCCCGGTCGGTCCCAGCCGGCCGGGACCGCGGGCATCCGCGTGCTCGCGGCCGCCCAGCCGGCGCCGAAGCCGCCGCCGAGGAGCAGGACGACGGCGACCGCGGCACCGGCGACCTTGACCCCCGTGCGGCGCAGGAACGGCTTCGTGCCGGTGGACGGGGCGCCCGGCGCGGGTGCACCGGAGGGGGTGGCCGGACCGGGCGCGGGCGGCTGCGGGGGAAGGGCGGCGCCGGCCTCGGCCGGGGCGTCGGTCGGAGTGCTGTCAGGAGTGCTGTCGGACATGGCACCACCGTCCCGTGGCGGTTCCAAGACGAAGCAAAGAGTCGGCCGATCTGGGCATCCTCATAACTTCGCGGGAGGATTCGCCCAGGCTCAGCGCGGGCTCGAGTGCCGGTCGCCGGGCAGGTCCAGCAGGAACGTCGTGCCCTCGGCCGAGGTCGCCTCGACCCGCACCGACCCGCCGAACCGCGTGGCGATGTCGCTCACGAGCGCGAGGCCCAGCCCGAATCCGCGGCGCCCGTCGGGGTCGGGGACGTCATCCGAGCGGGCGAAGCGCTCGAACAGCCGCTCCGGGTCGATCCCGACGATGCCCGGGCCCTGGTCTGACACGCGCAGCTCGACGCGGCGCCCGGCCGCACGCCCGCTCACCGCGACGGTCGAGCCGGCCGGCGCGTACCGCACCGCGTTGTCGAGCAGCGCGATGAGGGCGCGGGTGAGCGACGTCTGGTCCGCGCCCACCTCGAGCGAGGGGGATGCCTCGGCAGTGAGTGTCACACCGCGCTCGGCTGCACGCGGCTCGATGACTGCGATCGCGTCGCGGGCGGCGTCCGCGACGGTCGCCGTGGCGGTGGCGTCGCCCGGTCGGGCGCCCGCGGACTCGGCGCTGACGAGCAGGTCGGTGAGGACGGCATCCATCACCGCCGCATCATGCCGCAGCTGTGCGAGCACCGTGTCCACGTCTCCGCCGCGATCGGCGCGGTGCTGGGCGAGCTGGATGCGGGCGCTCAGAGTGGTCAGCGGCGTGCGAAGCTCGTGGCTCGCGTCGGCGACGAACCGTCGCTGCACCTCGAGCGCGTCGGCGAGCGGTCGCGTCGCCCGTCGCGACACGTACCAGGCGACGAGGCCGAGCGCGACGACGCCGAGGAGTCCGACGAGGATCGCCACCGGCACGACGTCGTCGACGTCGACGACCTGCGGGCCCGGTCCGCCATCGCCGTCCCCGTCGAACCCGTGCGGCGGGCGATGCTCGGGCCGCGCCGTCGTGAGGAGCACCGACACGATGACGCTCGTCACGATCGCGACGACCGCGGCCGAGGCGGCACCCACCCACACGCCCGTACGCACCGCCGCCTGCTGCACGCGCCGGCGGTCGGCGGCCGTCGCGGCATCCACTCTTCTCATCGGGGCTCACCGCTGCGGTAGCCGCGGGCGCGCACGGTCTCGATGATCTCGGGGGTCGACTTGCGGCGGATGTAGTGCACGTAGGTGTCGACGGTGGCGGCCGAGCCGCCCGGGAAGACGCTGTCGAGGATCTCGTCGCGCGTGAACACGTGCTCGGGGCTCGAGGTGAGCAGCTCGAGGAGCTCCGTCTCGACCTGCGTGAGCGCGATGCGGCCGTCCGCGGGGGAGTACAGCGCCTGCGACGCGGGCGTGAACAGCCAGTCGCCCAGTTCGCGGCGGTCTCCGGCGCCGCGCCCGCGCCGGAGCGCCCGCAGCCGCGCCCGCAGCTCGTCCACGTCGAACGGCTTCACGAGGTAGTCGTCGGCGCCCGCATCCAGTCCGCTCACGCGGTCCTCGACGGCGCCGAGCGCGGTGAGCATGAGAGCAGGCGTCGCGATGCGGGCGGTGCGCACGGCGGCGATGAGCTCCACGCCCGACAGTCCCGGCAGCCGGCGGTCGACCACCATGACGTCGTAGCGTCGCCCCAGCGCCAGTCGCAGTCCCTTTTCGCCGGTCGTCGCGTGGTCGACGCGGTACTCGTCGCCGAGCAGCTCGACGACGATCTCGGCGATCTCGGTCTCGTCCTCGACGTACAGCAGCCGGGGAGCGGCGGGCGGGGACGACGAAGGGGGCACGTCCCCAGTATGGACGTGCCCCCTCCGAGTGAGACGGGTTGCTCCTGTAGAGCGTCTCTGAGACTGGTGTGTCAGTACCAGCCGGTCGACTGCGAGTGACTCCACGCGCCGCACGGCGTGCCGTAACGGCCCGAGATGTAGCCGAGGCCCCACGCGATCTGCGTCGCCGGGTTGGTCTGCCAGTCGGCGCCGTACGCGCCCATCTTGCTGCCCGGCAGAGCCTGGGGGATGCCGTAGGCGCCGCTCGGGTTGGACGCGTTGTAGCGCCAGCCCGACTCCTTGTTCCACAGAGACACGAGGCACGCGAACTGGTCGTCGCCCCAGCCGTAGCCGGCGATCATCCCGCGGGCGGTGGCCTGGGCCTCGCCGGCGCTGGTGCCGCTGGCGGCGTACTTCGGCGCCGGGGCGGCGGTCGAGCCGCCCGACGACTTCTTCGGAGCCGCCGCCTGAGCCGCCTTGGCCTTCTCGGCGGCTGCCGCAGCGGCAGCCTCGGCCTCGGCGCGGGCCTTCGCCTCCGCCTCCTGCTGCGCCTTCAGGGCGACCGCGGCGTCGAGCTTGCCGCGGAGGCCCGCGGCCTGCTCGCTGACCGAGGCGGTGAGGCTCGTCACGTTCGCGGTGAAGTCCTCGGCGTACATCGCCGGGAACGCCTGCGCACGCTGCAGCTGCTCGACCGCGGTCTGCAGCGCCGTCGTGTCGACCGTGGTGTCGGGCGTGCCGACGTCCAGGCCCGATGCGGCGATGTCGGAGGTTACGGTCGAGGCGGTCGTCATGGCGGCCGTGGCAGCGGAGACGGCGGCGTCGGCGGTGTTCGGGGCGTCGGCGCCCGCGATGTCGGCGGTGATCGGAGTGGAGTACGACGCGAGCGCGAAGTCCGGCTGCGAACCGGATGCCGAAGCCAGCGAGGCGGGGGCCGCGGTGGTGAAGCCGGCGGTGGCAACCAGGCCCAGAGCGAGGGTCGCGACGATCAGGACGGGCCGGCGTCGAAGTCGGCGTTCCGCACGGCGGAGCGTGCGACGGGCGGGCAGGAAGGTCGTGTGGGTGCGCATGAAAAACCGGGTTCCGTATCAGCGAGATGCGCCATCGGGAGGCGCTTCGTGACCGTTCGGGCGGACACAAGTCCCCGAGTCTTGCCATGCTTTCTGGACGGTTCCGGTGCGTTACCTGAACGTTACATGTGAGGCCCTCTGTCGAAAAGGCCAGATCGGGAGCCGCTGTGTCGACGTGCGGGAAGCCTGGGAACCCCCTCCGAACTACGATCGGAAGACCGTCCGCACCCGATCGAGGAGGCTCACCCGTGCCTGTGACCGACCCCGCCGTTGCCGCATCCGCCGCCGTCCACGCCGATGACCTCGCGGCGTTCGTCGCCGCCTCGCCGTCGAGCTTCCACGCCGCGTCGGAGGTCGCCCGCCGCCTGCAGGAGACGGGGTTCACGCGGCTCGACGAGGAGGAGGGGTGGCCCGCTCCCGCGGGCGGGAAGTACGTGGTGGTGCGCGACGGCGCGGTCATCGCGTGGGTCGTGCCGTCTGGCGCGACGGCGTCGACCCCGGTGCGGATCTTCGGCGCGCACAGCGACTCCCCGGGGTTCAAGCTCAAGCCCAAGCCGACGACCGGTCGCCTCGGCTGGCTGCAGGCGGGCGTCGAGATCTACGGCGGACCGCTGCTGAACTCGTGGCTCGACCGCGAGCTGCGCCTCGCGGGGCGGCTGGTGCTCGACGACGGCACGACCGCGCTCGCGGCGACCGGCCCGCTGTTGCGGCTGCCGCAGCTGGCGATCCACCTCGACCGCGAGGCGAACGACCACCTCGCCCTGCACAAGCAGTCGCAGACGCAGCCGGTGTGGGGTCTGGGCGAGGCGGACTCGGCCGACCTGCTGGCGGAACTCGCGCGCGAGGCCGGTGTCGACGCGGCGCGCATCCGGGGCTACGACATCGTCACCGCCGACGCCGCGGCCGGTGCGCGGTTCGGGCTCGACGACGTGTTCTTCGCCTCGGGGCGGCTCGACGACCTCGCCTCGGTGCACGCCGGGGTCGTCGCGCTGGAGCGCGCGGCGGAGGGGTATGGCGCCGCCCACATCGCGATGCTCGCGGTGTTCGACCACGAAGAGGTCGGCTCGGGCACCCGCTCGGGCGCCGCCGGCCCGTTCCTCTCGGACGTGCTCGAGCGGCTCTGGCTGTCGCTCGGCGCCGACCGCGAACAGCAGCTGCGCTCGCTGGCGGCCTCGTGGTGCGTGTCGAGCGATGTCGGCCACTCGGTGCACCCGAATTACGCCGACAAGCACGACCCCGTCGTGCAGCCGCTGCTCGGCTCGGGGCCGATCCTCAAGATCAACGCCAACCAGCGGTATGCCACGGATGCGCCCGGCGCCGCCGCGTGGAACGCCTGGTGCGCCGCCGCGGGCGTCACGAGCCAGGAGTTCGTGTCGAACAACGCGGTGCCGTGCGGGTCGACGATCGGTCCCATCACGGCGACGCGGCTGGGGATCCGGACCGTGGACGTCGGTATCCCGATCCTGTCGATGCACTCGGCGCGCGAGCTCGCAGGGGTCAGCGACCTGTGGGACCTGAGCCGCGTCGCGGAGACGTTCTTCCGCGGCTGAGCTCGCCGTTCCCGCCCGCGGTGTCGGCGCGCGGGCGTAGCCTGAACGGATGCCGCACACGACCCCCGAGACGGCGCTCGGCGCCCGCGCCCAGCTCGCGGCGTTCGCCGAGGCCTCGACGGGTCCGCTGGTCCGGCTTCCGGCGCCGGCCGAGCCGCGCCCCGCTGCCGTGCTGATGCTGTTCGGGGTGCTGGACGGTCTGCCGAGCGATCACGATGCGCAGGCCCGCGCGGTCTCGCGCGACCTCGACGTGCTGCTGCTGTCGCGGGCGCCCACGCTGCGGGCGCACGCGGGCGAGGTGGCGTTCCCGGGCGGCCGGCTCGACCCCGGTGACGACGGCCCCGTGGCCGCGGCGCTGCGCGAGGCGCAGGAAGAGACGGGCCTCGACATCACCGGTGTCGACGTGCTGGGCGCGCTCTCGGCCATCCCGCTCGTGTACTCCCAGCACCTCGTGACGCCGGTGCTGGGGTGGTGGCGGCATCCTTCACCCGTCAGGGTCGTCGACGAGGCCGAATCGGCCGATGTGTTCCGCGCTCCGGTGGCCGATCTACTCGACCCCGCGAACCGCGGGGTCACGGTGATCCGGCGCGACGGCCAGGAGTGGCGGGGGCCGGGATTCCACGTGCGGCATATGTCCGGCGATCACCTCGTGTGGGGGTTCACCGCGGTGCTGCTGGACGGGCTGTTCGACCGCCTGGGCTGGACCGAGCCGTGGGACGAGCGCCGGGAACTGCCGCTCGCCCCGCGCTACCGGGAATGAGCGGCGGTCAGCGGTAGCGGTAGTGGTCGGCGCTGGAGCGCACCCACGTCGCGAAGCGCTCCGCGGCCGTCTCGTACCCGGGCGAGAAGGGCGCGGCCCACACCTGCGTCGCCCCGGCGATCACCAGGTGCGGCAGCGCGCGGTCGATCACGCGGTTGAGGGTGCGCGGCGTGATCGGGCCTGCGGGGCCGTAGAGGCGTCGCTCCGCCGCGGTCCGGGTGAACGCCGGGTCTCGCAGCAGCGCATCGCCCGTCGCGACCTGGGCCGTGACCTCGCTCACGGGCTGGCTCAGGTCTCCGAAGTGGATCCACCGCCCGTCGACGACGACGCCCGCGAACTCCTGCTCCTGCCCGCTGTAGCGCACGTCGCGCGTCCACTTCCGGCCGTCCCACCAGCGGGTGCGGCCGCGGCCGTCGTCGTACCAGCCGGCCTTGGCCGGGCCGCTGCCTGCGGGACCGGCATCCGTCCGCAGTTCGATGTCGGCCTCGCGCAGATCGATGAACTGCTCGGTCCACTTCGTGCCGTCCCACCAGCGCTGTTTGCCGGTGCCGTCGTCATACCACCCGGGTGCGGGCTGCATCGCCATGGTCCGAGGGTAGTTCGTGACGGGGCCGGGCGGTCGGATCGCCGGGATCGGCCCCACCCCCTCCCGGCCACGGCAGACTGGGGGCCATGCCTTCGATCGACGAACTCGTCCCCGCCGACCGCCGCCACCTGCTGGAGCTGCCCGTCTATGGGCATCTCGGCACGATCCGCCCGAACGACACCGCGCAGGTGAACCCGATGTGGTTCGAGGTCGTCGACGGCCAGGTGCGCTTCACCCACACCAACTATCGCCAGAAGTACCGCAATCTGCAGCACAACCCGTCGATGGCGCTGTCGATCATCGACCCGGAGCAGCCGTTCCACTACCTCGAGGTCGCGGGCCGGCTGGTCGAGGTGATCCCCGACCCCGAGGGCGAGTTCTACGTGCGCCTGCAGAACCGCTACGGCAACCCCAGCACGACGCCCCCGCGCGACAAGGCCGACCGCGTGATCCTGGTGATGGCGGTGGACCGGGCGACGGCGCAGTGATCCCGTCGCGGGAATGAGAGGGAGGGATGCCGCACGCTGCGGCATCCCTCCCTCTTGACTGCGGTGACCGGCGCGGATCAGGCGTCGACCCGCGCGGCGGCGACAGCGGCGCGGAGCCCCTCGGCGACCGGCGTGGTGGGGCGGCCCAGCAGGCGCGCGAGAGTGGGGTCGGCGTCTGCGAGGACGCCGCGGGCGATGCCGTCCTCCATCTCGGCGACGAAGCCGACCGTTCCCGCGTCGAGGCCCGCCTCGGCGAGGGCCGCCTCGAACTGCTCGCGCGACACCGGCACGTAGGCGACGTCGCGGCCGAGGGCCTCGGCGGCGGCAGCGGCGAGGTCGGCGTACGACACCGCGGTGTCGCCCGACAGCTCGTACGTGCTGCCCACGTGGCCATCCTCGATGAGGACGACGGCGGCGGCCTCGGCGTAGTCGGCGCGGCTCGCGGTGGCCACGAGGGCGTCGCCGACCGAGGCCGCGATCACGCCGGTGTCGGCGGCGCGCAGCGCGTCGGGGGTGTAGTTCTCGGTGTACCAGTTGTTGCGCAGCACGACGGCGGGGACGCCGCTGGCGGCGAGGTACTCCTCGGTCGCCTTGTGCTCGGGGGCGAGCACGAAGTCGATGGTGTCGGTGTGCGCGAGGCTCGTGTAGACGAGCTTGGCGACACCGGCCGCGGCGGCGGCGTCGATGACGTTCTTGTGGCCCTCGAACCGCTTGCCGACCTCGGTGCCCGAGATGAGCAGCACGGTGTCGACCCCGTCGAGAGCGGCGGCGACGGTCTCGGGCACGGTGTAGTCGAGTGCGACGACGCGGATGCCGCGCTCTTCGAGGTCGGCGACCTTGGAGGGCGTGCGGGCTCCGGCGACGATGTCGGCCGGTGCGACGCCGCGGTCGAGGAGCGCGTCGATGACGAGGTGGCCGAGCTGTCCGCCGGCGGCGGTGACGAGGATGGTCATGAGGGTCCTTTCGGTGGGGAGCCGCGCGTCGCGCGCTCACCGACGCCAACGTCGGGTTCGAACGTGAACATTCCAGCCAGCGGGTACCCACTTTGAGGTAAGGTACCTACGTGGCGGTCAGTATTGCGGAAATCCGGGCAAAGGTTCCGGGAGCTTTCGACGAAGCGTGTCCGACGCGCGTCGTGCTCGACCACGTCATGAGCAAGTGGGGCGTGCTCGTGCTGGTGGCCCTCACCGACGGCACGTCCCGCTGGGGCGAACTGCGCCGTCACGTCGACGGCATCAGCGAGAAGATGCTGGCCTCGACGCTGCGCACGCTCGAGAAGGACGGATTCGTCGCACGGACCTCGTACCCCGAGGTGCCGCCGCGCGTCGAGTACTCGCTGACGCCCCTCGGCGACGAGCTCATGGAGCGGATGATGCCGCTCATGGAGTGGATCGGCTTTCACGCGCGCGACATCGTGAGCCGCTGAGATGTCCGGCGCCGACCGCACGCCCGGGCCGTCGCAGGCGGCGCAGCGCGCGTTCGCGCCCGTCGCGAACGCCCTGGCCGGGCGCCGGTGGTTTCCGCTGTGGGCGGTCGTGCATCACCGTGGACGCAAGAGCGGCACCGCCTTCGACACCCCGGTCGCCGTCGTGCCGACGACGGACAGGGCGACGATCCTGATCGGGCTGCCGTGGGGTGCGCACACGAACTGGGCCCGCAACGTCGTGGCCGCAGGCGGGGCGACCCTCACGTGGCGCGGCGGCGAGGTCGCCACGACCGCGCCCCGCATCATCGAAGGCGCCGAGGCGACAGCGCGCGCCAAGCCGCTCTTCCGTTTCGTCGTCCGCCGGATGCCGGCGGCCCTGGTGCTTCGGCGCGCCTGAGCGGCGCAGCGCCGGTTGGAGGGGCGGCGCATTTCGCGGATGTGTCACGGCGGTTCGCTTCTGCTCAGCAGTCCCTCAACGCCCGCGACCGTCCCTGTTGCGGCTTGTAGCCTGGCCCCGCACACCCGAGGATGTCGTGAGCCGAGCTTCGGGTGGATCCTCCAACCGCCTTCGGGGGAACGGTTCCAGCATCGCACCCGCGCTCCGTTCGCCGGGGTCCGGTGTGCACTGCCCCTCCCGCGGAACTCCCACACATTCCCGCGGGAGGGGCAGCCGCAGGCCGCCGAGGGGCTGTCGCTCTGTCGGATGCCGGCACTAGCGTGGGGCCGGAACGCCGAAGCTCTCGCACGGAGGTGTGCATGTCATCCGTCGTCGCCACGATGTCGATCTCGCTCGACGGGATCGGGTCCGGCCACCATCAGACCGAGCAGCGGCCCTTCGGCGATGTGCCCGAGGGGGCGCTTCACCGCTGGATGTTCGAGACGCCCGAAGAGAACCGCCCCGAGATCGACGCGATCGTGGCCGCGGGCGCGTTCATCATGGGCCGCAACATGTTCGGCCCAGTGCGCGGCGAGTGGGACCGGGACTGGCGGGGCTGGTGGGGGCCGAATCCGCCCTACCACCGCCCGGTGTTCGTGCTGACGCATTTCGCCCACGAGCCGCTGGTGATGGAGGGCGGGACGACGTTCCACTTCGTCACCGACGGCATCCACGCGGCGCTCGAGCGGGCCAAGGAGGCTGCGGGCGACCTGCCCGTGCACATCGCGGGCGGGCCCACGACCACGAACGAGTACCTCGCGGCCGGGCTCGTCGACGAGCTGGCGCTGCAGGTCTCGCCCAGCATCCTCGGCGACGGTCTGCGGCTCTTCGACGGCGTCGGCCCGCTGCGGCTGGAGCAGATCGCGGGCCGCTCGACATCGCTCGTCACGCACGTGCGGTACCGCGTGCTGCCCGCCGAAGAGACGACCGCGAACGCATCGTGACGCCGCATGAGCTCACCCGCGACCAGGCGCGCAGGCTCGTCGTGCGCGCGCAGCTGCTCGACGCGGACCGGCCCGGCGACGTCGTCGAGGTCGCGGAGCAGCTGACGTACATCAAGATCGACCCCACGGCGACGATCGCCCCGTGCGAGCAGACCGTGCCGTGGTCCCGCATCGGCTGGTCCTACGAGCCCGGCCAGCTGCGCAAGGCCGCCGAGCAGGACCGTCTGCTGTTCGAGTTCGACGGCGCCTTCCGTCCCATCAGCCTGCTGCCGCTGATGCTCCCCGCGATGCGCACGTGGCCGCAGCGCGAGAGCAGCAGGCGGTGGCTCGAGGCGAACGCCGTGTTCCGGAGCGAGGTGCTCGCCCGCCTGCGCGGCGAGGGCCCGCTGCTCGCGAGCGACATCCCCGATACCGCGCAGGTGAGCCGTGCCCCCGACGGCTGGTCGGGTGCCAATCAGGTGCCACACATGCTCGACTTCCTGCTGCGGCAGGGCGAGGTCGCCGTCGTCGGCCGCGAGGGGCGGCATCGGCGCTGGGACCTCGCCGAGCGCGTGTACCCGAAAGACCTTCCCGAGTACGGCGACGAAGAGGCCGCGCGGCTGCTCTCGGAGCGGCGGCTGCAGGCGGGCGGTGTCGCGCGAGCTCACTGGTGGTGGACCGGCGTCGCGAAGGATGCCGGCGAACCGGCGCTCGTCGAAGGGGCGAAGTACCGGGTCGATCCCGAGGCGGTCGCCGCCCTGGACGACGACACCGGGGGCCGCGTCGCCTTCCTGAACCCGTACGACAGTCTGCTGTTCGATCGCCGCCGGTTGGAGGAGGTGTTCGAGTTCACGTACGTGCTCGAGCAGTTCAAGCCCAAGCCGCAGCGGGTGTACGGCTACTTCGCTCACCCGATCCTGCTCGGCGACCGCTTCGTCGGGATGCTGGATGCCGAGGTCGACCGGGCGCACGAGGTGCTGCGGGTGAACGCGATCCACGAGTTCCTCCCGTTCGAACCGGAGGAGATGGAGATGGTGCGCGCAGAGATCGCCGATCTCGCCGAGTGGCTCGGCGTGGGCCTCGTCGGGCTGGGCTGAGGCGCCGGGCCTCGGAGCCGGCGCCCGCGGCCGCTACGCTCGACGCGTGAACCCCCGTGTGCTCTCCGCCGACGCCGTCCTCCGCGAGGCCCGTCCGGGGGACGAGCCCGGCATCCTCGCGTGCATCCAGGCACTGGCCGACTACGAGCGTGAGCCGGACGCCGTCGAGAACACCGTCGAGGCGCTGCGGGCGACGCTCTTCGGCGAGACGCCGCAGGCGTTCGTGCACGTCGTCGAGCACGCGGGCGAGGTGGTGGGCATCGCCTTCTGGTTCGTCACCTATTCGACGTGGACGGGTCGCCACGGCATCTGGCTCGAGGACCTCGTCGTGCTGCCCGACCATCGCGCGGCGGGGTACGGCAAGGCGCTCATCGCCTCGCTCGCGGCGGTGTGCCAGGAGCGGGGCTACTCGCGGCTGGAGTGGACGGTGCTCGACTGGAACGAACCCGCCATCGGCTTCTACCGCGCCATCGGCGCCGTCCCGATGGACGAGTGGACCACGCAGCGGCTGACCGGCGGTGCGCTGGCGGCGCTGGGAGCGACGCTGGACTGACATCGGGCCCGCCTCCGGGAATCCTCGCGCCATCCTCACGGTTGCGAGCATCATTGCACCGAAGGGAGCCGACTCATGAACGGACTCGAGGTCACCGTCCTCGTCGGGATCACGGTGCTCACGGGCGCCATCCTCGCGCCGAAGCTGCGCGTCGCGGTGCCGCTGCTGCTGCTGGTCGCCGGCCTCGCACTGGGATTCATCCCCGAGGTGCGCGACATCGTGCTGCCGCCCGAGACGGTGCTGCTGCTGTTCCTGCCCGTGCTGCTGTTCTGGGAGAGCCTGACGACGTCGCTGCGCTCCATCCGCCGCGACTTCCGCGGCATCGTGCTCTCGAGCACAGTGCTGGTGGTGGCCACGGCCTTCGCCGTCGCCGGCATCGCGTGGGCCCTCGGACTGCCCTGGAACGCGGCGCTGATCCTCGGCGCCGCGGTCGCGCCCACCGACGCCACGGCCGTGTCCGCGCTCGGTCGCATGCTGCCGCGGCGCAACTTCATGAACCTGAAGGCCGAGAGCCTCACGAACGACGGCACGGCGCTCGTGCTGTACGCCGTCGCGGTGGGGGTCGCAGTCGGCGGGCAGTACACGCCGCTCGACATCACCTGGCTGGTGCTCGTGTCGTACATCGGCGGAGCGGTCGCGGGACTCGTCGTGGCCGGAGCGGCCTATCTCGTGATGCGCCGTGTGCGTAACACCCTCAACCTCAACATCGCGCTGCTGCTGGTGCCGTTCACGGCGTTCCTGCTCGCCGAGCTCATCCATGCGTCGGGCGTGCTGGCCGTCGTGGTGGCCGGCCTCATCGTGGCGTACATCATGCCCCGCATCAGCACGGCGTCCTCGCGGCGGCAGGCGCAGTGGACGTGGCCGCTCGGCTCGTTCCTGCTGAACGGATCGCTGTTCGTCATCATGGGGTTCGAGGTGCAGGCCGTCGCCCATGAGATCCCGGGACGTGAGATCGGCTGGCTGCTGCTCGTGACGGTCGCCGTGTGGCTCGGACTGCTTGTCACGCGGTTCGTCGTGCAGACGTCGTCGGTGATGGTGATCCGGATGCTGGACCGCAGGCCCTCGCAGCGCCTGAGGCGCACCACCTGGCGCTCGCGCGTGGTGAGTGCAGTGGCGGGCTTCCGGGGCGCAGTGTCGCTCGCGATCGCGCTGTCGGTGCCGCTGACGACGTCGGCGGGCGACGCCCTGCCCGGCCGCGACGAGATCGTGTTCGTGACGGCGGGCATCATCGTGCTGACCTTGCTCGTGCAGGGGCCGCTGCTGCCGTCGGTGGTGCGGTGGGCCCGCTTCCCCGAGGATCTCGGCATGCAGCAGGAGCTCGAGCTCGCCGAGCGGGCCATCACAGGCGCCGCGCTCACAGCGGTCAAGGAGCTCGCCCACGACCACGGCATCAGCGAAGAGACGCGTGACCGCCTCACGCGCGACTACTACGAGTACCTGGAGCGCAACAACGAGCGCGTCCAGGCGCGCCAGCAGGCCGAGGTCGATCGTCAGATCGCGGATCTGGACCGTCGGATCGGCGAGCCGGATGCGCAGGGCGAGGCATCCCTCGACGCCACCACCGTGCTGGTGGCCGCACCCGACCCGCTGCCCTCGCCGCGCGAGCGCGACGAGGAGTACTCGAAGCTGCGCATCGCGGTGCTCGACCGCAAGCGCGAGGTGCTGTACCGCCTGCGGCGCGAGGGCGCCGTGGACGACGCCGTCGTCACGCAGATCCAGACCCGGCTCGACGTGGAGGAGCTGCGCATCACGGGTGTCGAGATCCTGGACTGAACGTCGTCATCCGGCGGGCTCGCGGAGGCCCGCAGAGATGAGGTCCGCGAGCGCGGGCAGGTCGGCCGTGTCGGCGGGGCGGGTCGCTTCGGTGTCGTCCGGGGCATCATCCGCCAGAGGGCCCGGCAGCGCAGGTGTCGTGATGATCGCGACCCACGCCGCCGCGGCCGTGCGCACCCGCAGGGCCGTGATCGGATGCAGGATGCTGGCGCTCAGGACGCGCTCGACCACGGCCTGCAGTTGAGCGCGGTACTCGTGCAGCCGTTCGCGCACCTCCGGGTGCGTCCGGTGCTCGCGCCAGACGATGACGCGGCGCACCGCGGACTGAGCCTGCAGATCGCGCAGCCGCCGGGTCACGTTGAGCAGCGAGCGGGCGGGGTCGCCGTGCGCGATGAGCCCGGACGTGTCGATCGGGTCGAACTCGAGCCGTTCGCCGACGAGAGAACGCAGCAGGTCGGCCTTGGTCGGGAAGTAATAGAACAGCAGGCCCTTCGGCACGCCGGCGAGGTCGGCGATGGCCCCGGTGGGCGTGGCGTCGAAGCCGCGCTCCGCGAAGAGGCGCTCGGCGGCGTCGAGGATCCGTGTGCGGGTCTCGCCGTTGCGGGTCATGAGGGTCCTCTGCAGATGACGGCGGGGACGTCGGTGCGACCGGCGCCCCCGTCTCGGTGCACGGCGTTCAGTGCGGGAGGGAGCGGTCGTGCATGTGCATGGCCGGCCTGACGGCGAGCGCGGCGACGATCACCGCGATCGCTCCGCCGATCCAGCTGACCCATGCGGCGCCGGACTGCATGTCGGCATAGCCGCCGAGCCAGGGCGCGACGAACAGCAGGGCGCCCAGGGCGAGCTGCACGTACTCCATCGCGACCATCCCCGGCATCGCCAGGTTCGCGACGCCTGCGGCTATGAGCAGGACGCCGAGGATCAGCATCCAGGGCATCGAGGCGCCCATCTGCGGCATGACGAATGCGCAGATCGCGGCGACGAGTCCCACAGCGACGGCGACCCAGTCCTCCCAACGCATCCACTTCTTCATTCGAACCTCCTCCTTGCGAGAAGTTGCGGCTCCCGGTCGGGGGTCGATTCCACGCTAGAACTGACTGACCGCCCGGTCAAGAAGGTGCCACACAGTGCCGCCTCGGCGCGCCGGGTGCGGCATCCGGATCCTCAGGCGCGGGTCGAGCGCCAGCCGAGCTCGGGGGCGACGTACTTCGCGAACGATTCGACGACGCGCAGGTTGAACTCGACCCCGAGCTGGCTCGGGATCGTGAGCATGAGGGTGTCGGCCGACGCGATGGCGGCGTCGTCCTTGAGCTGCTCGACCAGCACGTCGGGCGCGGCCGCGTAGGTCTTGCCGAACGTGGAGCGGATGCCGTCGATGATGCCGATCTGATCGCCGTCCTGGCGGCCGCCGAAGTACATCTCCTCTTCGGCGGTCGTGATGGGGAAGATCGAGCGGCTCACCGACACGCGGGGTGTGCCACTGTGGCCCGCCTCGCGCCAGGCCGCCCGGAACGCGTCGATCTGTTCGGCCTGCAGGATGTCGAACGGGCGCCCGTCGGCTGAGGTGAGCAGCGTCGACGACATGAGGTTGACGCCGGTGCGGCCGGCCCATTCGGCGCTGTCGCGGTTGCCGGCGCCCCACCAGACGCGGGAGCGCAGGCCGGGGGAGTGCGGTTCGATGCGCTGCAGGCCCGTGCCGGCGCCGAACGGGGAGTTCGGGTCGCGCTCTGCGAGACCCTCGCCGTCGATGGCGCGCAGGAACAGGTCGAAGTGCTCGCGGGCGATGTCGGCGCCGCGGGGATCCTCGGAGCCGGTGTAGCCGAAGGTCTCGTAGCCGCGCACGACGGATTCGGGTGAGCCGCGGCTGACGCCCAGTGCGAGCCGGCCGCCCGAGATCAGGTCGACCGCCGCCGCCTCCTCCGCGAGGTACAGCGGGTTCTCGTACCGCATGTCGATGACGCCGGTGCCGACCTCGATGCGCTCGGTGCGCGCCGCGATCGCGGCCAGCAGCGGCATCGGCGACGCCTGCTGCCGAGCGAAGTGGTGGACGCGGAAGTATGCGCCGTTCACGCCGAGGTCGTCCATGCCCTGCGCGAGGTCGATCGCCTGCAGCATCGAGTCCGCGGCGGTGAGCTGGCGGCCGCCGCCGAGCGGGCCGTAGTGGCCGAACGAGAGGGTTCCGAATCGTTCCATGTCGTCTGCAACCGTACGCTGGCAGCATCCATTCCGGTGAATGGATGCGGACGACCGGTGTCAGACGGGCTGGACGACGCCCGCCTGCAGCACCTCGACCACGGGCGCGAGCTCCGGCTGCTGCGCGGCCTCGGCGAGTACCCGCGCGAGCGTCTGGTCGTGGATCGGGTGCGCCCGCTCGTACAGAGCGCGGCCCGCGGGGGTGAGCTCGGTGTAGATGCCGCGGCGGTCGTCGGCGCACAGGATGCGCGTGATGAGCGCGCGGTCTTCGAGGCGGTTGACGAGCCGCGTGGTCGCGCTCGGGCTGAGAGCCGTCGCGCGGGCGAGCTGCTGCATGCGCATGTGCCAGCCGTCCTGCCTGCTCAGCGCGTCGAGCACCGTGTACTCGACGACCGAGAGATCGACGGATGCCGCCAGAGCGCGCTCGAGCTCGGCGTCGATGAGTCCGTGCAGCGCGGCGAGCGTGCGCCAGCCCTGCGCGCGCACCTCGACGGCGTCGTCTGCGATGCCCATGGCGTCCTCCTGAGTGATGCCGCGCGGGATCTTTGCTTGCGCAAATATCCAGCGTGTGCAACTATGTATCTCGCTCACGCAATATCCCGCGTGCGCAACTAAACCTCAGTGTAACAGGAGAACCCCCGTGCCACTCGGACTCATCGCCCTCGCCATGGGCGCATTCGGCATCGGACTCACCGAGTTCGTCATCATGGGACTGCTGCCCCAGGTCGCCCAGGACTTCGGTGTGACGGAGGCGGCAGCGGGGTGGCTCATCTCGGGCTACGCGCTCGGGGTGGTGGTCGGTGCGCTGGGGCTCACGGCGGCGACCACGCGCCTGCCGCGCAAACCGGTGCTGCTGGGGCTGGTCGTGCTCTTCATCGCCGGCAACGTGCTGACGGCCATCGCGCCCGACTACGGCCTCGCCATGACGGGGCGCGTGCTGGCCGCACTCTCGCACGGCGCGTTCTTCGGCATCGGCTCCGTCGTCGCGGCGAGCCTCGTCGCGCCCGAGAAGCGCGCCGGCGCCATCGCGATCATGTTCACCGGTCTCACCGCGGCCAACGTGCTCGGCGTGCCATTCGGCACCTTCATCGGCCAGCAGTTCGGATGGCGGTCGACCTTCTGGGTGATCTCGGCGATCGGCGTGCTCGCTCTCGCGGGCATCGCAGCGCTCGTCCCCGCCGCCAAGGGACCCCAGGAGCAGATCAGCCTGCGGCGCGAGCTGCGCGCCTTCCGTTCGACGCAGGTCTGGCTCTCGCTCGCCGTCACCGTGCTCGCCTTCGGCGGCATGTTCGGCGCCTTCACCTACATCGCCTACACCCTCACCGAGGTCAGCGGCTTCGCGGCCGGAGCTGTGCCGTGGCTGCTCGTGCTGTTCGGCGCGGGGCTCGTCGCAGGCAACTGGCTCGGCGGCCGCCTCGCCGACCGCCGCCTCGATCTGACGCTCGTCGCCTTCATCGCCGCACTCGTCGTCGTGCTCGTCGCGTTCGCCCTGCTCGCGGGATCGCAAGTCGCGACCGTCGTCGCGCTCGTGCTCATGGGGGCGTTCGGCTTCGGCACCGTGCCGGGACTGCAGAGCCGCATCATGGACTACGCCGGGGGTGCGCCGACCCTCGCCTCGGGCGCCAACATCGGAGCGTTCAACGTCGGCAACGCGCTGGGCGCGTGGGCCGGGGGCGTCGGCATCAGTGCCGGCCTCGGCTACACGGCCCCCGTGTGGATCGGCGCGGCGATCTCGGCCGCCGGGCTCGTCGTGATGGTCGTCGCGGCGGTCGCCGCCCGCCGCACCCGGGCTGCGGCGCGCACCTCGCGGACCGACGTGCCCGCCACGACGAGCACCGTCCCCGTGCGCGTCGTCTGACGTCGACACATCGACCCGCACGGCGTGTGCACCCCTGTCCGGGTGCGCGCGCCGTGCTTACGATGTGTGCATGGTCCAGGTCCGTGTTGCCGGCGTCGCCCTCGACGCGTCGGGACAGCACGTCCTGCTGCTGAAGCCGGTCGATCAGATGCCGGGCGACGGCTACGTGCTGCCGATCTGGATCGGTCAGCTCGAGGCCACCTCGATCCTCGTCGCCGTCGAGAACGCCGATGTGCCGCGGCCGCTCGCGCACGACCTGATCCGCTCGATCATCCTCGCGCTCGACGCGGTCGCCACCCGGGTCGAGGTCACGCGCGTCGACGACGGAACGTTCTACGCCGAGGTGACCCTGTCGACCGCTCTCGGCGACCGCGTGGTCGACGCCCGGCCGTCCGATGCGATCGCGCTCGCGTCGCGGGTCGGCGCGGCGATGTGGGTCGCCGACGAGGTGATGGCCGAGGCGGGCGTGCCCGATGTGCTCACCGACACCGACGCCGCCGAACGACTCGACGAGTTCAAGAAGTTCCTCGACGACGTCGAGCCCGAGGACTTCGACGGCTGACGTGTATCAGGAGCGGGGGATGCCGCTCCATCACGGGGTGTGCTGCGCAGGGAGCGCAGTCGCACCCCGACCGAAAGGCATCCCATGTCGTTGAACGATCTCGCCATCGACGTCCCTCACGCCGCCGTCGGCGCGGCAGCCGCAGAGCTGCGCGCCGCCCTGGGCGACAAGGTGCTCCTGCCCGGTGACACCGGGTTCGACGCCGCGCGGACGCCGTGGAACCTCGCCGTCGTGCAGAACCCGTTCGCCGTGGCCGTACCGCGCTCGGCGGCCGACGTCGTCGACGTCGTGCGCGCCGCGGTGCTGTCGGGACTGCGCATCGCGCCGCAGTCCACCGGCCACGCCGCCGGAGCGCTCAGTGAGACCGACCTCGCCCACACCGTCATCGTGTCGCTGAAGGGTCTGCGCGGCGTCGAGATCGACGCGGCCGCCCGCACCGCCCGCGTGCTCGGCGGGTCGCTGTGGAACGACGTCCTCGAGGCGGCTGCGCCCCACGGGCTCACCGCCCCGCACGGCAGCGCCGGTGACGTGTCGGTCGTCGGATATCTGCTGAGCGGCGGACTGTCGTTCTACGGACGCGCGTACGGACTGGCCGTCAACACGGTCCGCGCCGTCGAGGTCGTCACCGCCGACGGCACGGTCGTCCGCGCCAGCGCCGATGAGCACGCCGACCTGTTCTGGGCGCTGCGCGGCGGCTCGGGCGCCTTCGGAGTCGTCGTCGCGATCGAGATCGACCTGCTGCCGATCGCCGACATCTTCGCCGGCATGCTGCTGTGGGACGCCTCCCACGCGAGCGAGGTCGCCCACGCCTGGGCGCGCTGGACCCGGACGGCTCCCGAGACCGCCACCACGGCGCTGCGCATCCTGCACCTCCCGCCGTTGCCCGAGCTGCCGCCATTCCTCTCGGGCCGATCGCTCGTGGTGATCGACGGCGCGATCGAAGAGACGGATGCTGCGGCATCCGCTCTGCTTGAGCCGCTGCGCGCCCTGCAGCCCGAGATGGACACCTTCGCCCGGATCCCCGCGCCCGCGCTCGTGCAGGTCCACATGGACCCGCCCGAGCCCTCGCCCGCGGTGACGTGGCACGCGATGCTCGACGAGCTGCCGGCCGACGCCGTGGACGCGTTCGTGGCCGCGGCCGACGAGCCGGGCCTGTTCGTGCATGAGCTGCGCCACCTGGGTGGTGCGCTCAACCGGCGCCCCGAGACCGGCGGCGCGGTGGCCTCGCTCGCGGGCCAGTACGCGCTGCACGCGGTCGCGATGGTGCCGGTGCCCGAGGCGGCTCCTGCGGCGACGGCCGCCGTGCACGCGGCGGTCGACGCGCTCGCCGCCTGGCACATCGACGCGCTCGCGCTCACCTTCATCGACGCGCCCGGCGCCGACCGCACGCTCGGGTTCGGTGCGGCGCGTGCGCGCCTGCGCCAGCTGAAGCTCTACTACGACCCCGCCAACCTGTTCGCCGCGGCGCGTCCGGTCTGACCCGGCGTGGGGGGGGGGGGGGGGGCGGGGCGGCCCCCCCCCCCCCCCCCCCCCCCCCCCCCCCCCCCGCGCGGGGGGCGGCGTGCTTGCTGCGCGTCCGGTTGCTCCAATGGGCCGTGACGAGGTCTGGGTTCTGGGGCGTGGACGCGGCGTGGGCCGACTTGTGCCGCAGGTCCTGGACCGCGAGCGGGCCGCCGGTGCCGTGATAGGCACTCAGCCCCCGCGCGTTGTCCTCCGCGCGCAGGAAGTAGGGCAGGAGGTCCCGGTAGCCCCACCCGGCGCAGCCGTACTCGTCGCGCCAGCCGTCGTAGTCGGCACGGTTG
>NZ_JBQCIP010000295.1:0-6428 GCF_051953575.1 Microbacterium sp. | reverse complement strand
GAACACCGGACGGGCCTCGAACGCGAGCTTGCCGAGGTTGTCGTCGACGGTGGGGACCTCGCGCCAGCCGAGGACCGTGAGGTTCTCGGATGCCGCGATCCGCTCGATCCCGGCCTTCTGCGCGGCGCGCTCGTCGGCGTCGCGGGGCAGGAAGGCCATGCCCGCCGCGTACTCCCCCACCGGGGGCAGCACGAAGCCGACCACCGCGCGCAGGAACGCGTCCGGCATCTGCGTCAGGATGCCCGCGCCGTCGCCGGTGCCGGCGTCCGAGCCGATCGCACCGCGGTGCTCGAGGTTGCGCAGCGCCGTGAGCGCCAGATCGATGATGTCGTGTCCGGCCTCGCCGCGCAGCGTGGCGACCATCGCCAGGCCGCACGCGTCCTTCTCGAAAGCGGGGTTGTACATCCCCTGCTTCTGCGGGAATCCGGCGCGGCCGGACGAAGCGGGGGTGAGCGCCTGCGCAGAGGCGCTGTGACGGGGGCTCGAAGCCATACCTACCGTCCTCACGTTGATAGTCAAGATGGGACGACGTCGGCCCTGGAACGCCCGCTCAGAGCGAGCGGAGCGTCATTTGCTGGCAGGAGTGCTTGTGGCGGTAGCCCCTTCGGCCTCGGACGTCGGGGGTTCGCTGACGTCGACGAAGTCGTCGGTGTTCTGAGATTGTACAGCCTGTCCGGCGGTCCACTCGCGGCCGGACACATAGGGCGACGGCTCGAGGCCCGGGTGACGGCGCTTCTGCACGAAGAAGATGACGATTCCGAGCACGACGCCGAAGATCGCCGCCCAGACGTTGCTGCGCAGGCCGAGGATGATCTCGCTCGGGTCGATGCGGATCGACTCCCACACGATGCGTCCGGCGCTGTACCAGACGAGGTACACGGCGAACAGGCGGCCCCACTGCAGTCGGAAGCGGCGGCCGACCCAGACGATCACCAGCACGCCCAGGACGTTCCAGATGACCTCGTAGAGGAACGTGGGCTGGAAGAGCGTGCCCTCGGGCAGTCCGATGGGCCACGCCGGGTTCGGGTAGTCGATCTCGAGGCCCCACGGGGCGTCGGTCGGCCAGCCGAAGAGCTCCTGGTTGAACCAGTTGCCGAAGCGGCCGATCGCCTGGGCGAGCAGCAGACCGGGCGCGAGGGCGTCGGCGAACGTCCAGAAGCGGATGCCGGTCCAGCGGCAGCCGAGCCACGCACCGATCGCGCCGCCGATGAGGGCGCCGTAGATCGCGATGCCGCCCTCCCAGATGTAGAAGGCCGACATCGGGTTCGCACCCTCGCCGAAATAGAAGCCCCAGTGCGTGAGCACGTGGTAGATCCGGGCGCAGATGATCGCCAGCGGCACCGCGAGCAGGGCGATGTCGATCACCACCCACGGCTCGGCGCCGCGCTTGGTGAGGCGGGCGTTCGTCCACAGCACCGCGACGATGATGCCCGCGATGATGCACAGCGCGTAGATGTGGATCCGCAGGGGGCCGAGGTCGAAGTAGCTGATCGGCGGGCTCGGGATGCTGGCGACGACGCGCGCGGCGGCGTTGATCATGTGAGAACCGTGTCCTTGCTGGATCCGTGCGTGGGATGCCGGCGCCGGGCGCCGACCTGAGAAGTCTAGTTCGCGCCGCGGACTGTGCCCGCGGCGAGGGCGCGTGCGGTGTCGCCGAGGCCGTCCAGGCCGCCGTCCCGCAGGGCGCGCACGAGCGCCGTGCCGACGATCGCGCCGTCCGCGTACTCCAGGACGCCCGCCACCTGCTCGGCGTTCGAGATGCCGATGCCGACACAGGCGTGCTCGGCCCCGTGCGCGCGTAGGCGCGTGACGAGCGTGCGGGCTGCGGCATCCAGCTCGGCGCGTTCGCCCGTGATGCCCATCGTCGAGACGGTGTACACGAATCCGGTCGAATTGCGCACGATCAGGTCGAGGCGCTCGTCGGTCGAGGTGGGCGCGGCGAGGAAGACCCGGTCGAGGCCGGTGCGCTCGCTCGCGGCGATCCACTCCGAGGCCGCCTCGGGCGTGATGTCGGGCGTGATGAGGCCGGCGCCGCCGGCGGCGAGGAGCTCGTCGGCGTAGCGGTCGACGCCGTACTGCAGCACGGGGTTCCAGTACGTCATGACGAGCACCGGGACGTCGACGCGGCGCGTGATCTCCCGCACGGCGGTGAAGGTGTCACGCAGCCGGAAGCCGCCCGCGAGCGCTGCCTGCGTGGCCTCCTGGATGACGGTGCCGTCCATCACGGGGTCGGAGTACGGCGGTCCGAGCTCCAGGATGTCGGCGCCGTTCTCGGCCAGGGCGACCGCGGCGTCGATGCTCGTCTGCAGGTCGGGGAAACCGAGCGGCAGGTAGCCGACGAACGCGCCGCGCCCCTCGGCGCGGGCCGCCTCGATCGCTGCGGCGACGCGCGAGGTCATAGCTTCTCCCCCTCGCCATGGGCGGCGTCGTCGTGCGGTGCCGAAGCGGCGGTCGCGGCATCCGCTCCCTCGTCGTACAGTCCGAAGTAGCGGGCGGCGGTGTCCATGTCCTTGTCGCCGCGGCCGGACAGCGATACCGCGAGGATCGCGTCGGGGCCGAGCTCCCGCCCGATCCGCAGTGCGCCCGCGAGCGCGTGGGCGGACTCGATGGCGGGGATGATGCCCTCGGTCCTCGACAGCAGACGCAGCGCCTGCATCGCCTCGTCGTCGGTCGCCGGGATGTACTCGGCGCGCCCGATCGAGGCGAGCCACGAGTGCTCGGGGCCGACGCCCGGGTAGTCGAGGCCCGCCGAGATGGAGTGGGACTCGATCGTCTGCCCGTCCTCGTCCTGGAGCACGAACGTCTTCGCGCCGTGCAGCACGCCCGGACGGCCGCGCTCGATGGATGCCGCGTGCCGGGGCGTGTCGACGCCGTCGCCCGCCGCCTCGACGCCGTAGAGCCGGACGCCCTCGTCGTCGAGGAACGCGTCGAACATGCCGATCGCGTTCGAGCCGCCGCCGACGCATGCCAGTACGGCGTCGGGCAGACGCCCGACCTCGTCGAGCAGCTGGGCGCGTGCCTCTTCGGAGATGACCTTCTGGAAGTCGCGCACCATCGCCGGGAACGGGTGGGGCCCCGCGGCCGTGCCGAAGATGTAGTTGGTGTTCTCGACGCTCGCCACCCAGTCGCGGTACGCGTCGTTGATGGCGTCCTTGAGCGTGCGCGATCCGGTCGTGACGGGCACGACCTCGGCGCCCAGCAGCCGCATCCGGGCCACGTTGAGCGCCTGGCGCTCGGTGTCGACCTCGCCCATGTAGATGGTGCACTCGAAGCCGAAGAGGGCCGCAGCGGTCGCCGTGGCGACGCCGTGCTGTCCGGCGCCGGTCTCGGCGATTACCCGGGTCTTGCCGAGGCGCTTGGTGAGCAGCGCCTGGCCGAGCACGTTGTTGATCTTGTGTGAGCCGGTGTGGTTGAGGTCCTCGCGCTTGAGGAAGACGCGTGCGCCGCCCGCGTGCTCGGCGAACCGCGGCACCTCGGTGATCGGCGAGGGGCGCCCGGCGTAGGAGTTGAGCAGCCGCACGAATTCGGCCTGGAACGCGGGGTCCGCCTTCGCGGACTCGTACTCCGCCGTCAGCTCGTCGATGGCCGCGATGAGCGACTCGGGCATGTACCGGCCGCCGAACTCTCCGAAGAAGGGTCCGGATGCCTCGCGAAGACTCATGCTCCGGCCTCCAGGAATGCGCGCAGGGTGGATACGGGGTCGTTCGTGACGAGCGCCTCGCCGACCAGGACCACGTCGGCGCCGGCCGCGCGGTAGTGCGCGACGTCGGCGGGGGCGAGCACCGCCGACTCGGCGATCTTCACGGCGTCCGCGGGGATCCGGTCGGCGAGGCGCCCGAACAGGTCGCGGTCGAGCTGGAACGTCGACAGGTCCCGCGCGTTGACGCCGACGAGCTTCGCGCCCAGGTCCGAGGCGCGGTCGACCTCGTCGGCGGAGTGGGTCTCGACGAGGGGGGTCATCCCGAGCTCGAGCACGAGCGCGTGGAGCCGTGCCAGCAGGTCCTGCTCGAGCGCGGCGACGATGAGGAGCACGAGGTCCGCGCCGGCGGCACGGGCCTCGAGGATCTGGTACTCCGTCGCGATGAAGTCCTTGCGCAGCACCGGCAGCGACACCGCCGCCTTGACGGCTTCGAGGTCGGCGAGGCTGCCCTTGAACCTGCGACCCTCGGTGAGCACCGAGATGGCGGACGCGCCGCCCTCCTCGTACCGGCGGGCCTGGAGGGCGGGGTCGGGGATGTCGGCGAGGTCGCCGCGCGAAGGGCTCGCGCGCTTGACCTCGGCGATGATCTTCACACGGTCGGCGGGAGCGAGGACGGACAGCACGTCCAGAGCCGGGCGCTGCGCGAGGGCTGCGGCCTCGACGGCCGCCAGGGGCCGCTCCGAGGCGCGGGCCTCGGCATCCTCAACCGCGCCGGCCGTCAGGTCGGCGAGCACGCTCAGTGCTCTTTCGCAGCGACCTTGGAGCCGCCCACGCCGTAGCCGGCGCGCTTCATGCCCCAGCCGACGAGAAGGCCGACCACGAGGAGAGCCGCCGAGGCCCACACCAGAACGGGCATGTCGAGGAAGAAGAACAGCGTGCCGAACGAGACCGCCACGAGCATGATCACCACGGCCGTCCAGGCGGCGGGCGAGTGTCCGTGACCCGGGTCGGCGATGTTGTTGCTCATGGAGATCTCCTTGTGGTTCCGGGCAGATGCGATGCCGGGCGGGATGCCGCCAGTCTAGCGGTCTAGGCGGTCGGATCCTCGCCACGCGACAGGTCGTCCCAGTCGTCGATGGCGTGCGATCCGGCCGCGTCGTGAGGGCGCGGACCGGCCGGCGCGGCCGACCTCGCCGGGTCCTCGGTGCGGTACCTGCGGCCCGTCCCCGACCACCCGCGTGCGGTCAGCAGGACGAACGCGCCGGCGACGATCAGCACCGCCCACGCCACGAGAGTGATGACCGGCCACGCCGACGCCGTGATCGTCGCGATGAGCTGGGCCACCGACTTCTCGCCCGCGATGCCTGTCGACTCGGTCACCACGGAGGCGACCGCCGAGACCGGGTGCTCGAACGCGACGCGCGCGGTCAGCCACGCCAGGGTGCCGCCGATAAGGATCGCCAGGGCGCCGAACAGGTAGCGCAGCACGAGCCCCACGATCGACAGGGCAGCGCCGAGCGCGAGCACGGCGAGGCTCAGCGGTGCCAGCACGGGGACGGCGGACGCCCCGGGCACGTCGAGGGTGTGGTGGGCGCCGTCGGCGAGCTCGACGGTGAGCCACGTCTGCGTCGACGAGATGATGCCGATCGCGCCGCACAGCACGATGACGACGACGGACAGCAGGCGGGCGCGGCGCGTCACGCGGGCAGCTCCGGTCCTCGCTCGGCCTCGAGGTCACGGCCGTCGAAGCACGTGCGGGTGCCGGTGTGGCAGGCCGCTCCGACCTGCTCGACCTCGACGAGGATCGCGTCGCCGTCGCAGTCGAGGCTCGCGCCGCGGACGAGCTGGATGTGTCCGGACGTGTCGCCCTTGCGCCAGTACTCCTGCCGCGATCGCGACCAGAAGGTCACGCGGCCCTCCGTCAGCGTGCGGCGCAGGGCTTCGGCATCCATCCATCCGAGCATGAGCACCTCGCGGGTGTCCCACTGCTGGATGATGGCGGCCACGAGGCCGTCGTCATCGAACGCGACGCGCGAGATGCGCTCCTCGACGGGCAGGCTCATGCCGCCACCTCCCGCACCGGGATGCCGTCGGCCACGAGTGACCGCTTGACGTCGCCCACGGTGAGCTGGCCGGAGTGGAAGACGGATGCCGCCAGCACGGCGTCGGCGCCCGCCTCGATCGCGGGACCGAAGTCCTCGGCGCGGCCGGCGCCGCCCGACGCGATGACGGGCACGCTGGAGACCTCGCGCATGAGGCTCACGAGTTCGAGGTCGAAGCCCTCCTTGGTGCCGTCCGCGTCGATGGAGTTGACGAGCAGCTCGCCGGCGCCGCGCTCGATGGCCTCGCGCGCCCATTCCAGGGCGTCCAGCGTGGTCTCGGTGCGGCCGCCGTGGGTCGTGACGACGAAGCCGGAGGCCGTCTCGGGCGACCGCTTCACGTCGAGCGACAGCACCAGCACCTGGGCGCCGAAGCGGTCGGCGATCTCGTCCAGCAGCGGAGGCCGGGCGATCGCCGCCGAGTTGACGCCGATCTTGTCGGCGCCGACGGCGAGCAGGCGGGCGACGTCGTCCGCGCTGCGGACTCCCCCGCCGACGGTGAGCGGGATGAAGACCTCTTCGGCGGTGCGGCGCACGACGTCGTACGTGGTCGACCTCTCGTCGACGGTCGCGGTGACATCGAGGAAGGTGATCTCGTCGGCGCCCTGCCGGAAGTACTCGCGGGCGAGCTCGACGGGGTCTCCCATGTCGCGCAGGTTCTGGAAGTTGACGCCCTTCACGACGCGCCC
>NZ_JBQCIP010000294.1:0-12258 GCF_051953575.1 Microbacterium sp. | reverse complement strand
AACGGCTCGTCGGGTGCGACCTCGATGAGGTGCGTGAGGTCGGGCTGGTCCTCGGACGGATCGATGAACGGGTACTTGTGGTTGTCGAACAGCCGGAAGTACCGGTCGAGGCGCACGTCGACGCTGGAGGGCTGCACCATCTCGACCTGCCACGGTTCGAGGCCGATGCGGCCGGCACTCACTTCGAGCTTGATGTCGCGGTCACTGAGCAGCACGCCTCCAGCGTAGTGGCGGTGGCGGTTTGCTAAGCTGGCCCGGCGCCTTGCGGCGCCTGGACCGGATAACAGAGCGGATGCCGCGAGGCCGAGCCGAGCGCCGAGACGAGGCATCCGATCCGCGCCGCTAGGCTGGCCCCGTGCTGCTCAGTGACCGTGACATCCGGCTCGAGATCGACGCGGGACGCATCGGGCTCGACCCGTGGGATCCCGAGATGGTGCAGCCGTCGAGCGTCGACGTGCGGCTCGATCGCTACTTCCGGCTGTTCGACAACCACAAGTACCCGTTCATCGATCCGGCCGAGGATCAGCCCGAGCTGACGCGCCTCATCGAGGTCGACCCGGATGAGCCGTTCATCCTGCATCCCGGCGAGTTCGCGCTCGGCTCGACGTTCGAGCAGATCACGCTGCCCGACGACGTCGCCGCCCGACTGGAGGGCAAGTCCTCGCTCGGACGCCTGGGCCTGCTCACCCACTCGACCGCGGGTTTCATCGATCCCGGATTCACCGGTCACGTCACGCTCGAGCTGTCGAACGTCGCCACGCTGCCGATCAAGCTGTGGCCGGGCATGAAGATCGGGCAGGTCTGCTACTTCCGCCTGTCGTCGCCGGCCGAGAACCCGTACGGGTCGGGCCCGTACGGCAACCGCTATCAGGGTCAGCGCGGCCCCACGGCATCCCGCTCCTTCCAGAACTTCCACCGCACCGACGTGGGAGTCCTGGATGCCGGCAGCCGCGGCGCCTGAATCACCGCGACCCGCTCAGCTGCCGCCGATCGGGGACGGCTCCTTGGCGTACACGTGCACCTGGTCGCCGTCGAGCACGAACTTCAGCGAGGTGCCGACCGGGAAGACGTCGCGCAGCTCTTGAGGAGAGTTCCCAGGCACCGTGAACGCCGCCGCCGCGGGGAAGTCGACGGTGCCGCAGCCCCACGCGCCGACGCCGTCGGAGCCGTTGGGCGTCGACTGCACCGAGATGCACACCTGGTCGAGTCCGCCGCCGAATGCCTGACCCAGGCTCAGCACCGACAGCCCGTGGAACTCCTCGAACTGCAGCGCGTCCGGCGGTCGTGCGCCGAACGTATCGGTCGGCCACTCCGCGTTGCGGTCGACGCCGAGCGTCGCGACCCTGCCCGACGTGATCGCCTGCACCGACAGCGTCAGCACGACGCCCAGCACCAGCGCGACGACGAGCGATCCCGCCCACCGTGCACGCCGTCGCCGCCACCACGGCGGGGTGGCGGCGGGGTGCTCCGTCGCCGCATCGGCGGAGGGGATGCCGTCCTCCGGCGCCGTCGCAGCGCCCGGGGCGTCGCCGTCCGCCGCGGCGGGTGCCGGGGCGGGATCGTCCGTCGCGACGTCATCGACCGGCGCCGTCGTCGGGCCAGCGGCATCCGTCCCCGCTTCTTCTGACAGGGGGAGCGGCGTCCGCTCCTCGGCCGCGGGCGTCGCGGCGGACCGGTTCTGCGCCTCGAGCTCCTGCAGGCGGGCGAGGGCGGCGGGGTCGGCGTGGATGTCGGCGTCGGGGCCGTAAGCGCGGGCACGCAGGGCGCGGAGCTCGTCGGCTGCGGGGTCGGTCGGCGCTGGCATCGCACCCATCCTGCCTGAGGCAGTGGACCCTCAGCGCCCGACCACGAGGGCGAGCGACGTGTCGCCGCACGCGAGCACCGAGGTGCCGTCGCTCAGCGTCGCGGGCGCGGGCGGCAGCGCCCGCACCGCGGCCATGAGCTCGGCATCGCGCAGCATGGAGCCCGGCTCGCGGCGCGCATCGGTCGAGGTCACGACGCGTCCCGATGCGTTGACCAGCGTCGAGGGCGAGTCTCCGCTCCGCAGCACCGGCAGGAGGACCCGCTCCAGGCGATCGACGAGCGCATCCGCACCCACGACGCCGATCATGACGTCGCCCTGCATGACCGGGGTCGTGACGGTGACGGTGTAGTCGTCGGTGCACACGTAGTCGACGTACGGTCCGGTCAGGTGACGCACTCCGGTGGCGGCGGGCACGCGCCACCACTCCAGTGCGGTGTAGTCGCGGAACTGCTCGTGAGACGGGTCGTCGATCGTCGCGAGACGCCGAGCACCGCGGGGAGCGCCCGTCGTCGCGAGCCACCACGCGAGATGCCACCGGGCGTCGGCGAGCGCACCGGGGGCCGCGACGAATCCGGCGCCGGTGAGGAGGGACTCCCCGGTGACGGTCGGGATCGCGAAGGTCTCGACGAGTGCATCCACGGTCGCGCTGTCGAGGGTCGACGCTCCCGTGAGCCCGCCCTCCAGCAGCGCGCGCCACCCGTCGATGAGGGCGAAGATCCCGTCGAATGTGGCCGCGACGTGGAAGGCCACGTCGGCGGGAGAACGGGTGGTGACCGTGCTCATGTGTGATCCTTCGGGTCGGATGCCGGCGCCTCGGTGCGCGCGTCGATACGCGCCCGCTCGTCGATGAGCCATTCGAGGGCGCCGCTGATGTGTGCGATGGTAACCCCGCGAGCCCGCTCGGGCGAGACCTCGCGGATGGCGTCGATGACCGCGGCTCGCACGTCGGCGCTGCGGTCGCGGTACTCCTGCTCGCGCAGGCACATCCACAGGAGTGAGCCGGACTCGCCCTGGAGGCGCATCTCTTCGTGGACGAGCCGTGGCGACTGGCTGATGGCGGCCACTTCGAGCTGGAACCGGCTCACCGCCCGGCGAGCGCCGCCGGCGGTGTGCAGGTCGGCGGAGTCCGCGATGCGCACCAGCGTCTCGAGGTCGTCGTCGCTGGCGCGGCTGGCGGCGACCTCGGCCGCGGTGCCGGCGATCGCGCCGGCGTGCAACGCGAAGTCGCGCAGCTCGATGCGGGAGTGCTCGCGCAGGCGGCGCTCGAGCAGCCGTGCCGCGGACTCACGGTCGAAGGTGACGAAGCTGCCGCCGTCGCGGCCGCGGCGTGTGGTGACCATGCCCTTGTCGCGGAGCACCTCGAGCGCCTCGCGGGCGGTCACCAGCGCCACACCCAGACTGCGTGACAGATCCGCTTCGCTGGGCAGGCGCTCGCCGTCGGGCAGGACGCCGGTGACGATGGCGTCGGTAAGTCGCTGCTCCACGAGCTCGGCGCGGCCCGTGCCGTCGAGGGGGGCGAAGACGACGGCGCGTGCGGCGTCGACTCTTCCCGTCGCGTGCGGCATGAGACCCCCGGATGCGCCAGCGGAGGAGCCCGTCCTCCAGGACCGTGACACGACGGTAACACGGGCGTCCCTCTTTTGACATATGGATCCATATGATTAACTTCCATCGACATCGAAGGAGACGTCCATGACCGCGCAACAGCCCGCCATCCGGCTGACCGGACTCACGAAGGAGTTCGGCGCCGTCACCGCCGTCGATCATGTCGATCTAGAGATCGCGGCGGGCGAGTTCTTCTCGATGCTCGGCCCGTCCGGGTCGGGCAAGACCACCGTCCTGCGCCTCATCGCAGGCTTCGAACAGCCGACCGGCGGCACCATCGAGCTGTTCGGCCAGGACGTCAGCAAGAAGGCACCGTTCGACCGGGACGTCAACACGGTGTTCCAGGACTACGCCCTGTTCCCCCACATGACCGTGCTCGACAACGTCGCCTACGGGCTCCGGGTGCGCGGAATGAACCGCAGTCGTCGGCGCGAGCTCGCCATGAAGGCGCTCGCCGCCGTGCGTCTCGACCAGATGGCCTCGCGCAAACCCTCCCAGCTGTCGGGCGGCCAGCGCCAGCGTGTGGCGCTGGCGCGTGCGACGGTCGTGCAGCCGAAGGCGCTGCTTCTCGACGAGCCGCTCGGCGCCCTCGACCTCAAGCTGCGCGAGCAGATGCAGGTCGAGCTCAAGCAGATCCAGCGCGACCTCGGCATCACCTTCATCTTCGTGACGCACGACCAGGAAGAGGCGCTGACGCTCTCGGACCGCATCGCCGTGTTCCACGACGGCCGGATCGAACAGCTGGGCACCCCGCAGGATCTGTACGAGCGACCCGCGTCGCGCTTCGTCGCCGACTTCGTCGGCACCTCCAACCTCTTCGACGCCGAGCGGTCGGCGACGCTCATCGGCCGCTCCGGCGAGCACTCGATCCGGCCCGAGAAGCTGACGCTCGCCGGTTCGGCCGCCACCGCGCCGGGCGAGCGCTCGGCGGAAGGGACCGTCGTGGAGTCGATCTACGTCGGCAGCGGCATCCGGCGGGTCATCGATCTGGACGCCGGCATGAGGGTGACCGTTCTGGAGCGCAACGATCGCAGCCGTCGCCCCGACGACGAGCGCGGGGACCGCGTCCACGTCACGTGGCGCGACGAGGACGTCGTCTCGCTCATCCCACCCGGCGCCTGAGGCGCCGCTCAGACCTGGGCGACCCGTCGCCCCGGAGCACACAGCACCTCAGCATCCCTTCGGGGATCTGTACAGAGAGGAAGCACCATGATGCGCATGTCACGCGGAGCGCGGTTCGCCGCGACCGCGCTCGCGGCGGGTTCGATCGCCGTCCTGGCCGGCTGCGGCACGTCGAGCGGGAACAGCCCCCAGCCGTCCGCCGAAGCGACCGAGCTCGGCGACTTCGAGGGCCAGGTGTCGATCCTGGCGTGGCCCGGCTACGTCGAGGACGGCAGCAACGACCCGTCCGTCGACTGGGTGTCGGGGTTCGAGGACAAGACGGGCTGTCAGGTCACGGCGAAGTCCTACGGCACCTCCGACGAGGCCGTCAACCTCATGAAGACCGGCGACTACGACGTCGTGGCCGCCTCGGGCGACGCGACGCTGCGCCTGATCGCGGCGGGCGACGTCGCGCCCGTCAACACCGACCTCATCCCGAGCTACGCGGGTGTCTACGACTTCCTCAAAGAGAAGGAGTGGAACTCGGTCGACGGCCAGTCGTACGGCGTGCCCCACGGGTACGGCGCGAACCTGCTCCTGTACAACACGGACGTCGTCTCGCCCGCTCCCACGTCGTGGGACGTGGTCTTCGACGGGGCCGACGCCTACTCGGGCAAGATCACCGCGTACGACTCGCCGATCTACATCGCCGACGCGGCGGTGTACCTGATGGCGCACGAGCCCGACCTCGGCATCGAGAACCCGTACGCCCTCGACCAGGACCAGTTCCAGGCCGCCGTCGACCTGCTCAAGGAGCAGCGTCAGCACGTCGGCGAGTACTGGTCGGACTACCTCAAAGAGATCCAGGCCTTCGAGACCGGCGACTCGGTGGCCGGCACCACGTGGCAGGTGATCCAGAACTCGCTCGAGGCGGAGGGCGCCCACACCGCGGCGGTGCTTCCCGACGAGGGCGCCACCGGCTGGTCCGACACCTGGATGATCTCGTCGAAGGCGAAGAGCCCGAACTGCGCATACGCGTGGCTCGACTGGATCGCCAGCCCCGAGGTCAATGCCCAGGCCACCGCCTACTTCGGCGAGGCGCCGTCCAGCCAGGCGGCGTGCGACTACCGCGACGACTGCGAGGCGTACCACGCCGGTGACGCCGACTACGCGTCGAAGATCTGGTACTGGACCACGCCGATCCAGGACTGCGTCGACGGCCGCACCGACGTGAAGTGCGTCGACTATGCCGACTGGACCGCCGCCTGGGCCGAGATCAAGGGCTGACGCCCGCGCACACGACCGGGGCGGCGGACCCGACCGCCGCCCCGGGACCGGCCCAGCCCGGGTTCGGCGTGCCGGGACCGATGACCAGGCCCCACTTCCGGAGAGATCGATGACCGACACCCAGACCGCCCCGCCGACGGCTCGCATGGTCGAGGCGCCCCGCGCGACGCCCGCGCGCCGCGTCTCGGCGTGGCTGACCGTGCACCCGCGGACCCGCCTCGCCTTCCTGCTGACCGCGCCGCTGTTCTGGCTCGGAATCGTCTACATCGTCGCCCTGGTCCTGCTGCTGGTCACGGCGTTCTGGACCGTCGACAGCTTCACGGGCGAGATCGCCACGGACTGGACGCTCGACAACATCGTGACGGTGCTCACGGGTGCGCTGTACCAGACGGTGACTCTCCGGACGGTCGGTGTGGCGCTTCTGGTGACCGTGATCGACGTGGCGATCGCACTGCCGATCGCCTTCTACATGGCGAAGGTCGCGACGCCGAGGATGCAGCGCTTCCTCGTGATCGCCGTGCTGATGCCCCTGTGGGCGAGCTATCTGGTGAAGGCCTACGCGTGGCGGTCGGTCCTGTCGCAGGAGGGGATCCTGCAATGGATCCTCGAGCCGTTCGGGCTGCAGACGCCGGGCTACGGGCTCACCGCGACGATCATCACGCTCTCGTACCTGTGGCTGCCCTACGTGATCCTGCCGATCTACGCGGGCCTGGAGCGGGTGCCCGACTCGCTGCTGGAGGCATCCGCGGATCTCGGTGGACGCTCATGGCGCACCATCGCGCACGTCGTGCTGCCGCTCGCGTTCCCCGCGATCATCGCCGGGACGATCTTCAGCTTCTCGCTGTCGCTGGGCGACTACATCACGGTCAACATCGTCGGCGGAGCGAGCCAGATGCTCGGCAACCTCGTCTACACGAACGTCGGCGCGGCCAACAACCTGCCGCTGGCCGCTGCGATCGCGCTGATCCCGATCGTCATCATCTTCGGCTACCTCGCACTGGTGCGCCGCACCGGCGCCCTGAACAACCTCTAGGACACCGCGATGAGACTCTCGCGCACGGCCCGCACGGTGCTCGGCATCGTGACGGCGCTCATCCTGCTCGTCGTCTACCTGCCGCTGTTCGTGGTCCTGGTGAACTCGTTCTCGACCTCGACCTCGCTCACGTGGCCCCCGCCGGGGTTCACGCTGGAGTGGTGGGGCAAGGCGTTCCAGAGCGTGGGCGCGCTCGAGGCGGTGGCGACCAGCGTGGGGATCGCCCTCGCCGCGACCGCCATCTCACTGGTCCTCGGGACGCTGATCTCGCTCGCGCTGCAGCGCTTCGAGTTCTTCGGCCGCGACGCGATCTCTCTGCTGATCATCCTGCCGATCGCGCTGCCCGGCATCATCACCGGTATCGCGCTCAACAACTTCTTCCGCACGATCATGGGGGTGCCGCTGTCGATATGGACGGTCGTGATCGCCCACGCCACGTTCTGCATCGTCACCGTGTTCAACAACGTGATCGCACGGCTGCGCCGCACGGGCACGAATCTCGAAGAGGCCTCGGCCGACCTCGGTGCGGGAGTCTGGACGACCTTCCGCCTCGTGACGTTCCCGCAGCTGCGGTCCGCGCTGCTCGCCGGCGCGCTGCTCGCCTTCGCCCTCAGCTTCGACGAGATCATCGTCACGACTTTCACGGCCGGGTCGGGAGTGACGACGCTGCCGATCTTCATCCTCAACAACATGTTCCGGCCGAACCAGGCGCCGATCGTCTCGGTCATCGCGGTCGTGCTCGTGATCGTCTCGATCGTGCCGATCTATCTGGCTCAGCGGCTGTCGGGTTCCGAGCAGACGCGCCGCTGAGTCCTCGGCAAGGAGGGGTGCGCGGCGGGCGGCCCCCAGGCGCGCCCGCCGCGGCGGCGGTGCCGGGCCCCCACGGCCGGTCCGCCGATTTACTGCAATTCGCAGTATAGGCTCGAATCGGCGTGAGCGCGCTACTGTTTCTTGTCCGCCCCACGGAATGAGGACACGCCTTGCCCGACCGCGAACTGTCGACGACGGGGTACCTCACCCTCGGCCTGCTCAGCGCACACGACTGGTCGGCCTATCAGCTGGCCGAACAGCTCGGGCGAGGGGTGGCGGAGCTCTGGCCATCGGCCGATCGCGGCCGGTACGCGGTGCTGGGCCGTCTCTCCGAACTGGGATACGTCGATACCCGGCAGGAGCACACCGGCAAGCGCGCACGCACGATCTACTCGATCACGCCCGCCGGGCGCGAGGCGCTCGCCGCATGGCTCAGCACTCCGCCGCGGCCGCCGAGCGTCGAGTTCGAGGGCATGGTGCGGGTGCTCCTCGCCGACCAGGGATCGCTCGACGACCTGCGGGCGACGCTGCAGCAGACCCGCGAGAGCGCGCTCGCCAACCGCGAGATGTTCGCGCGCTACGCCGCGTACATCAGCGCCACCGGCGGCACGTTCCCCGAGCGGCGGCATCTGTTCGCGCTCGCGAACACGTTCATGATCGGCCACTACGACCACATCCTGCGGTGGACGGAATGGGCCGAGCAGCAGATCGCCGGCTGGCCCGACACCGTCTCGCCGGCGACGACGAACGAGGCCCAGGTCCGTGACATGCTCACCCCCGGCCGCGAGGCCTGGGAGAGGGGCCACCCCGACGAGGCCTGACCGTTACGTCGGCCGGCCGCGTGTCAGCCTGCCGTCAGCGGCAGGGCGATCTCGAACACGCATCCCTCCGCGGCATTGCGGACGCTCGCCGTTCCCTCGTGCGCTTCGGCGACCTCCCGCACGATCGCGAGGCCGAGCCCGGCGCCGGCATCCGTGCGACGCGCAGCACTGCCGCGCCAGCCGGTCTCGAACACGTGGGCCAGATCGGCCTCGGCGATCCCGCCGCACGTGTCGGCGACCGCGATGACGACCGCACCGTCGCGTCGCGCCGCCGTCACCTCGACGCGGCCGCCCGGAGGGGAGTGACGGATGCCGTTGGCCACGAGGTTGGCGACGGCCCGTCTCAACTCCGCCGGGGCGACGGATGCGCGCAGGCCGGTCGGCGCACCGCCCGAGAGCGAGACGTCGTCCGCCCTCGCGATCGGCGCGAGCGAGGCCACGGTGTCTGAGACGAGGTCGCCGATGTCGACCTCACTCCGCTCGAGCGTCACCGACGGTGCCTGCAGGCGCGAGAGGGTGAGCAGGTCGTCGACCATGTCGCTCATGCGCTCGGCGTTCCGCTGGATCGTCGCCGCGGCCGCCGCGACGTCGGGAAGCACCCCGTCATGGATGCCCTCGGCGGTCGCCCGGATGCCGGCCAGCGGCGTGCGCAGGTCGTGCGAGATCCACGCGACGAGGTCGCGCCGCTGGCCCTCCACGCGTCGGGCCGCCTCGGCATCGGCGGCCGCTTCTGCCGCCTTCCGCGCGGCGTGCTGGATGCGGGACGCGATGACGATGCCCGCCGCGACCGCCGCCGGCACGCTCGCCAGCACGATGAGCAGCAGTCCGGCGAGGTCGTCCGACGCGAGCAGCATCGACGCCCCGCCCGCGACGACGCCGGCCGCCATCGAGAGCACCACGACGAGCGGGGCAGCGATCGCCGCGGCCACGACCCGGACGCGGGCGATCGCGAGCACCAGGGCCGCGCCGGCGATCCCGGCCACCGCCGCGGCCCCGGCCGAGAACAGCAGGGCGTTCGTCGAGACGTTCACGGGGCGGCATCCCATCGGTACCCCACGCCGAACACGGTGACCAGCCGTCGGGGCGAGGCGGGATCCCGTTCGATCTTGTCGCGCAGCCGGCTGACGTGGACGGTGACGGTCGACGGGTCGCCGAAGTCCCATCCCCACACCTCGCGCATGAGATCGTCGCGGCGCACGGCGTCGCCCGGGTGCGCGACGAGCCACGACAGCAGGTCGAACTCGCGCGCGGTCAGGGTCAGCTCGCGGCCGTCGAGGGTCACGCGGCGGGCACGCCGATCGATCACGAGGTCGCCGTCCACGCTCGACTCGGGGAGGCCGGCCGCGGGTGCCGCGGACTCGTCGCTGGAGGCGCGACGGAGCACCGACTGCACGCGCAGCACGAGCTCGCGCGGGCTGAACGGCTTGGTCACGTAGTCGTCGGCGCCCACCTCGAGCCCGCGGATGCGGTCGTCCTCCTCGCCGCGGGCGGTCAGCATGACGATCGGGATGCCGGGCTGCCGCCGCCGCAGCCGCCGGCACACCTCGAGGCCGTCCACACCGGGCAGCATCAGATCGAGCACCACGATGTCGGGTCGCTCGGCGGCCGCCGCTTCGAGGGCGTCGATGCCGTCGGTCGCGCGACGCACCTCCATGCCCGCACGCTCCAGGTACGCGGCGACCACGTCGCCGACGCTCTCGTCGTCGTCGACGACCAGGACCGTGCTCACGTCGTCAGGATAGGCGCGTCGGCGGGGCGGTGCACCGGCGGAGGCGCCCCTGGCGGCCGGACGAAAGGAGTTCGTAAGAACCCCGTGAGCGCCCCGTCATGGAGTCCGCCGACGGGCGGGCGTTGACTGAGCACGTTCCGGCCGCCCGGCCGGTGGGAGAGGAAAGAACCCATGCCTCGTACTACGTCTTCGCGGGCCCGCGTCGCCGCTGCGGCGGTCGGCGTCCTGGCCGCCGCCATGTCGCTGTCGGCCACGGGCGGTGCCTTCGCCGCCGGCTCGGGCGGCGTCACCGACAACGGCGTGATCTATGCCGACCACGCGCTGTGGCGCACGGTCGCCTCGCCCACGGACCTGTCGCACACCGGTGCGCCCGCACAGTCCTGGGACGTGATCTACAACTTCGGCGGACTGCAGGCGAGCGTCGCGGACGCCGCGCCCGGAGACCCCGACTTCAACGGCGGCCGCTGGCAGGTGCACGCCGTCTCGGCCCCGAACGGCTACGCGGCGGCGCTCGCCTCGGGCGACCTCGACCACGACGGCGTGCTCGATGCGGCGGACGAGGTGTGGGCGGCGCTCGCCGCGGGCGACCTCGTCGACCACGGCGTCGTGAAGCAGTTCGTCTGCACGATGAACCGCGTGCCCGCCAGCCGCACGCACTAGGGATCGGGTCCGGTGCGGCCGCAGGGCGCGCCGGACCCGGCGGGGCCGGGATGCTGCCGGCCCGATCGGTCAGTGGGCGGTGCGCACGCCGATCAGATCGTGGACGAGCACCGCGGCCGCACGGGCGCCCTGGCCCGCGGCGACGATGAGCTGCTGCGGACCCGGGGAGGCGGCATCCCCTGCGGAATACAGCCCCGCGACCGACGTGCGTCCCGACCGATCGGTGACCAGATTGCCGAACTCGTCGCGGTCGAGCTCGATCCCGCCGAGGAAGTCCAGCGCCGGATGCCACTGCGGACGCACGAAGCCGCCCTCGATCTCGATGCGCGTGCCGTCGGCCAGGCGCACGGCCGACACGTCGCCGCGATCGCCCTCGAGGTCGTCGATCGGCCGGCGTTCGACGATGATCCCGGATGCCGCCAGCTCGGCCTCTTCGACCGTGTCGACCGCGTCGGATCCGTTCGTGAAGACGGTCAGCCGGTCGGTCCACCGGGCGATGAGGCGCGCCCGCGCCGCGAGGTCGGGAGTCTCGCCGATGAGGGCGAGCGGACGGTCCTGAAGCTCCCACGCGTCGCACGCCGCGCAGCTGAACACCGTCATGCCGTAGAAGGCGCGCAGGCTCGGGATGTCGGGCAGCGTCTCGCGCAGTCCCGTCGCGACGAGCACCGACCGCGCCGAGACGGCGGGAGGGATGCCGGCGCCCCGGCCGTGGAGCGCCGCGATGAAGCGCCCGTCGCCGCTCTCGCGCTGCTGCAGCGCGGTGACGACCGTGCGGTCGAGGATGCGGACGTTCGGGTAAGCGCCCAGCTCGGCCCGCGCCAGCTTGCGCAGCTCGAGCGGCGGCACGCCGTCGCGCGTGAGAAAGCCGTGCGAGCGCAGCGTCGCCGCGTTGCGCGGGCGTCCGGCGTCGACCAGTACCACCGAGGCGCGTGCGCGCCCCAGGTTGAGGGCCGCCGACAGCCCCGCGGGACCGCCGCCCACGATGACGACGTCGACCTCAGTCGTGGGTGTGTCAGTCATGGCCCTCTCCCTGCGGGGGCAGTGCCTCGATGATCGGGTGGTCCTTGTGGATCACGCCGACCTTGGCGGCGCCGCCGGGCGAGCCGATGTCGTCGAAGAACTCGACGTTGGCCTTGTAATAGTCCGGCCACTCGTCGGGCAGGTCGTCCTCGTAGTCGATCGCCTCGACCGGGCAGACCGGCTCGCACGCACCGCAGTCGACGCACTCGTCGGGGTGGATGTACAGCGAACGGTCACCCTCGTAGATGCAGTCCACGGGACACTCGTCGATGCAGGCGCGGTCCTGCACATCGACGCACGGGAGCGCGATGACGTACGTCACGGAACGAGGGCTCCGCGCGAGATCTGCACCTGCTCGTCGCGCGGCACCACCTTGACGCGCTCGCGG
>NZ_JBQCIP010000293.1:0-5819 GCF_051953575.1 Microbacterium sp. | reverse complement strand
CGTTCGTGAAGTCGAAGAAGAGCGCGAGAGCGATGACCAGAACGACGATCAGGGCTGCGGTTTCCACCGTTCGCTTTCCGAGAAGGGATGGGAAAAGGAAGTGCCGACGGGATCGGCGCGACGAACGAAGAGTTCACCAGGACGTAAGGAACCGGCAACCGGCCACGAGAATCCTACATCGCCGAAACTGTCGATCCACTCTGCCCAGGAGTTAGCGTGGAACGGTGACTCTCAGCGATTCCGCTCCCGCCCCGTCCACGCCTGACGACGGCATCCGTCCCCCCGTCGCGCCGGTGCGCGCCACCGTCCGATCCCACCACGGAGACGACGTCGAAGACCGCTACGAATGGTTCCGCGCCAAAGAAGACGCGGAGGTCATCGCACATCTCGAGGCCGAGAACGCGTACACCCAGCAGCGCACCGCGCACCTCGACGGCCTGCGTGAGCGCATCTTCGACGAGATCAAGGGACGCACGCTCGAGACCGACCTGTCGGTGCCGACCCGCCGCGGCGACTGGTGGTACTACGGTCGCACCGTCGAAGGCAAGCAGTACGGCATCCAGTGCCGCGCTCCCCTCGCCTCGCCCGACGACTGGACGCCGCCCTCGCTGAGCGCCGACACGGAGGTTCCGGGCGAGCAGATCCTGCTCGACAGCAACGTCGAGGCCGAAGGCAGCGAGTTCTTCTCGCTGGGCAGCTTCGAGGTGTCGAACGACGCGCGTCTCATGCTCTACGGCGTCGATGTGGCGGGCGACGAGCGCTACACCGTGCGCGTGCGCGATCTGGAGACCGGCGCAGACCTGCCCGACGTCATCCCCGACACGTTCGCCGGCGCGACGTTCTCGCCCGACGGCCGCTTCATCGTCTACACGACCGTCGACGACGCATGGCGCCCCGACACCGTGTGGCTGCACGAGCTCGGCACGCCCGTCGAGGACGACGCCAAGCTCTTCCACGAACCCGACGAGAAGTACTGGGTGGGCGCGGGATTCACCCGCAGCGACCGGTTCCTCGTGATCGGCCTCGGCTCGTCGATCACCAGCGAGGAATGGCTGCTGGATGCCGACGACCTGCGCGGCGAGCCGCGGGTGGTGTGGCCGCGCACCGAAGGGGTCGAGTACGACTCCGAGCACGCCGTCATCGACGGTGAGGACGTGCTGTTCATCCTCCACAACGACGGAGCCCTCGACTTCGAGCTCGTCCGGGTGGCGGCATCCGACCCGTCCGGAGCGCGGGAAGTCGTGATCCCCCACCGTCCCGGCGAGCGCCTGCTGGGCGTCTCGACGTTCCGCGACTGGGGTGTCGTGGGGTACCGGCGCGGCGGTCTCGCACGGCTCGGCATGCTCTCGTACGCCGACGGCAGCGTCGATGAGATCGCGTTCGACGAGCCCCTGTACTCGGTGGGCACCGGCGGCAACCCGGAGTGGGCTCCGCCGCTGCTGCGCCTCGGCTACGGCTCCTTCGTCACGCCCGGCACCGTGTACGACCTCGACGTCGCGACCCGCGAGCTGCACCTGCGCAAGCGCCAGCCCGTGCTCGGCGGCTACGACCCGGCCGAGTACGCCCAGGAGCGCGTGTGGGCGACCGCCCAGGACGGCACGCAGATCCCGATCTCGCTCGTCTACAAGCGGTCCTTCGGCGATGCGGGCGTCGCGCCGCGGCCCGTGCACCTGTACGGCTACGGCTCGTACGAGCACTCGATCGAGCCCGGCTTCTCGGTGCCGCGCCTGTCGGAACTCGACCGCGGCGTCGTGTTCGCCGTCGCACACGTGCGCGGCGGCGGCGAGATGGGCCGGCAGTGGTACGAGGACGGCAAGCTCCTCTCCAAGCGCAACACCTTCACCGACTTCGTCGACAGCGCGCTGCACCTCATCGACCACGGCTACACCACGGCCTCGCAGCTCGTCGCCGAAGGCGGCTCGGCCGGGGGCCTGCTCATGGGCGCGGTCGCCAACATCGCCCCGGAGCTGTTCGCCGGCATCCTGGCCGATGTGCCGTTCGTGGACGCGCTCACGACGATCCTCGATCCGTCGCTCCCCCTCACCGTGATCGAGTGGGACGAGTGGGGCGACCCGCTGCACGACCCCGAGGTGTACGCGTACATGAAGTCGTACTCGCCGTACGAGAACGTGCGTGCGGACGTCGAGTACCCGCGCATCCTCGCGGTGACCTCGCTCAACGACACCCGCGTGCTGTATGTCGAACCGGCCAAGTGGGTCGCGCGCCTGCGCGAGGTCGGCGCCGACGCGCTCCTCAAGTGCGAGATGGTCGCCGGCCACGGCGGCGTCTCGGGCCGCTACAACGCGTGGCGCGAGCGGGCCTTCGAGCTCGCCTGGCTGCTCGACGTCCTCGGCGTCGCGGACGCACCGGCTTGAGGCGGAGCACCGCACACAGCAAGAGAGTGGATGCCGCGGCCGAGGCATCCACTCTCTCGACGTCGATCAGCCGAAGAGGGCGGCGGCCTCTTCGTAGCGGTACAGGGGCACCGTGTTGAGCTCGCCCAGGGCCTCGGCGAACGGGACGCGCACGATGTCGGTGCCGCGCATGGCGACCATCTGGCCCCAGGCGCCGTCGACGACCGCGTCGGCGGCGTGCAGGCCGAGGCGCGTGGCGAGCACGCGGTCGAAGCCCGACGGCGAACCGCCGCGCTGGATGTGGCCGAGGACGGTCGAGCGGGTCTCGATGCCGGTCAGGCGCTCGATCTCGGGCGCGAGCACCTCGCCGATGCCGCCGAGGCGGGGGCGGTTGAACGCGTCCAGGCCCTTGTCGCTGTACGCCTCGTCCATGCCCTTGAGGGTAAAGCCCTCCGACACGACGACGAGCGGCGCCCGGCCGCGGTCGTGGGCCCGGGTGACGAGGTCGGCGACCTCTTCGAGAGACATCGGCACCTCGGGGATGCAGATCGCGTGCGCGCCGGCGGCCATGCCGGCGTGGAGGGCGATCCAGCCGACGTGACGGCCCATCACCTCGGCGACCATGCAGCGCTGGTGCGAGTCGCCGGTCGTGCGCAGGCGGTCCATCGCATCCGTGGCGATGTTGACGGCGGTGTCGAACCCGAACGAGTAGTCGGTGGCGCGCAGGTCGTTGTCGATGGTCTTCGGGACGCCGAGCACGTTGATGCCGTCGTTGGAGAGCCGGTTGGCGGCGGCGAGCGTGCCCTCGCCGCCGATCGCGATGATGCCGTCCAGACGGTGGCCGTACATCGTCTTCGCGATGTTCTCGGCCCCGCCGCGGGGTCCTTCGTAGGGGTTCGTGCGCGAGGTGCCGAGGATGGTGCCGCCGACCTTCGACAGACCCTTCACCTCGTGGCGGGTCAACGGGAAGAAGTCGCCGTCGACGACGCCGCGCCATCCGTCGCGGATGCCGACGAACTCGAGGTCGTACGTGGTCGTGCCCTTGAGCACGACGCCACGGATGACCGCGTTGAGTCCGGGACAATCGCCGCCGCTCGTCAGGATGCCGATCTTCATGCTGTGTTCCTCGCTGTCGGGTGAAGAGGGACGGCGACGCTGCCTCACCCGACATTAGTGCCGGATGCCGCGACCTGCCACACGGCGCGGTCGCGGCATCCGGTCCACGAGGCTCAGGCCGCGCCGAGCGCCTGACGCAGCAGGTGCATGAGCGCCGACAGCTGCACGGAATCGCTCGACTGCGGGTCGACCGCCTCGCCGTCGAGCGCACGGGCGGCGAGGCCCTGCTTCGAGTCGATGAGCTCGGCGATCTTGGTGTCGATCGTGTGCGCGGCGATGATGCGCCACGCGGTGACCGGCTCGTCCTGGCCGATGCGGTGCACGCGGTCGATCGCCTGCGTCTGCTCGGCGGCCGTCCACGACAGCTCGGCGAGCACGACGTTCGACGACGCCTGCATGTTCACACCGACACCGGCGGCGGTCAGCGAGCAGACCGCGATGCCGACCTCGGGATCGTTGTTGAAGGCGTCGATCGCCTGCTGGCGCGCGGTCGACGCCTGGTCGCCGCGCAGGGAGACGGTCTTGAGGCCCGCCTGAGCGAAGTGCGCCTCGGCGGCGTCCATCACGTCGATGTGCTTCGCGAAGAACACGACCTTGCCCACCGAGCGCTGCAGCTGCACGGCGTAATCGGCGGCGAGCACCGCCTTCGCCTGGCCGATCCTGCGGACCATCGTGAAGACGTTCTCGGAGCCGGTTCCGGCGGCCTTGGACTCTTCGAGTTCGTTGTGGGCGACGAGCCGGACGATGTCGTCGTCGATCTCGCCGGGCGCGAGACCGCGGTCGCCGCGCGCCTCGATGATGCGGCGGTACTTCGCGGCCAGACGCTCTCCGAGCTCGCGCTCCGCCTGGCGGATCGAGCGGCCGAACTCGTCGTCCAGCTCCACCGGCAGGTCGGCGATGAGCTTGTCGGGCAGGTCCGTGGCGACGTCCTTCTTGCGACGGCGCACGATGCCCATCGAGATGACGGCGTCGCGCGCCTCGGGGTAGAACGCCTTGTCGGCCGGCGTGAGCCCGGTCTCGTCGAGCTTGTCCATGAGGACGGGGCCCGGCTTCTCGCCGTTGGTCCACCCGAGGAAGCGCCAGATGGCGTCGAAGTCCTCGACGTCGTTGATGAGCGGCGTTCCCGTGAGCGCGAGCAGCAGCGGGTTGGAGACCTGCTCGCGGATGCGGTTCGCCAGCGCCAGCACGTTCTGCGAGCGCTGCGACGTGAGGTTCTTGATGAAGTGCGCCTCGTCGACCACGAGGCCCTTGAGCCCGATCGAGCTCAGCCACGACAGGTGGCGGTCGAGGATCTCGTAGTTGACGATGAACACGTCGGCGAACGCGTCGATGTCCTCGCCGTCGCCCTGGATGACGGTGGCGCGGCGCTGCGGCGTCCACCGCTCGACCTCGCGGGCCCAGTTCATCTTCACGACGTTGGGGACGACCGCCAGAAGCGGGTACGCATCGGCGACGGATGCCGCCAGCACGGACTCCGCCGTCTTGCCGAGGCCCGGCTCGTCGGCGAGCAGGAAGGTGCGGTGGCCCGCGCGCACGGCTTCGAGGAAGCGGGACTGGTGCGGCATGACCTCGAGCCCGCGCGGCGACAGCCGGTCGAACTCGGGCACGGGCGGGAGCTCCATGGTGGCGCTCCCACCGCCGGCACCGGTCTCGAACGCCTTGTACAGCGGGCCCATGAGCTCCCAGCTGTCCAGGCGACGCCGCGGCGTCTGCTTGGGTGCGCGCATCGTGAGGTCGGGCGCCAGGAACGGGTTCGACTCGCGACGTGCCTCGACCTGCGGCGGCACGACCTGGCGCTCGGCCAGTGCGGCCGGGACGACGGTCGCGACGGCGGGGGCGACGTCGGTGATGATCAGCTCGTCCGGCGGCAGCTCCGCACCGGACTCGAGCAGCCAGTCACGGCGCATGCGGCGTGCGACCGGCGAGGTGGCCTGGTCGACCTCGAGCAGCTGGATGAGCGACGTGTCGCGAGCGGCGGTCTTCGCCAGGATCGTGGCCACACCGTCGAGACGCTTGAGCAGTTCGGCGCGGGCGGCGTCGGTGAGCGACGTGTCGCCCTTGACGCGGGCGCGCTCCTCGCGCACCAGGAACGCGATCACCTGGAACTTGACGCGGTTGGTCGGCCCGAGCTTGCCGCGCTGGGCCTTCGCCTCGACCTCGCGCACCTTGCGGGCGAGGATCGGGATGATGGGGGCCTCGTCGTCGCGGCGTGCGGACGAGGACTTGCGGCGACGCTGCGCCGTCTGGGCGGGTGCCGTGGTCGGCATGCTCCTCCTGAGCGTGAATGCCGGAAATCGACCGGCGATGATCGGATGACACCGATGGTGCTGCGTACTCCCGCGGGCGGCG
>NZ_JBQCIP010000292.1:0-13002 GCF_051953575.1 Microbacterium sp. | reverse complement strand
CGTCGCGCTCGCGACGATGATCGTCGGCGTGCTCGGCGCGGTGGCGCAGGCCGAGCTCAAACGCATCCTGTCGTTCACGCTCGTGAGCCACATCGGCTACATGATCTTCGGCCTCGCGATCGCGACGCCCGCCGCGATCGGCGCGACGATCTACTACATGGTCCACCACATCGTGGTGCAGACGACCCTGTTCCTGGCCGTCGGCCTCGTCGAGCGTAGAGCGGGCTCCACCTCGATCCTGCGGGTCAAGGGCCTCATGAAGGCCGCGCCCGTGATCGCCGTGCTGTACTTCATCCCCGCGATCAACCTCGGCGGCCTGCCGCCGTTCTCGGGCTTCATCGGCAAGTACGCGCTCTTCGATGCGGCGGCCCAGGTCGGCACGCCGATCATGATCGTGCTCATGGTGGGCGGCATCGTCACCTCGCTGCTCACCCTCTACGCGCTCATGCGCGCATGGAACCTGTCGTTCTGGCGCGAGGACGAGGACTCGGCCGAGACCGAGGCGCGCATCTCGTACCTCGGCGCGTCGCCGGCGGCGGCCGTCGAGACCGAGCGCCGGGTGATCCCGAAGATCATGACGGCCGCGACCACCGGCATGGTGGCCATCACCGTGGCGCTGACGGTGTTCGCCGGACCGCTGTACGACGTCTGCAACCGCATCGGTGAGGCGCTGCTGCAGCCGGTGTCGCTCACGCAGCTGCAGGACGACTCGGCCGGGACGGAGAAGGCGCCATGAGCCCCGACCTGCCCCAGAGCCGCCTCCGCCGCGCAGCCACCACGACGTGGCGCCAGCTGCCGTTCTTCGTGTGGCTCATCGCGCTGTGGATGCTGCTGTGGGGCCAGTTCACGTGGCTCGCCTTCTTCACCGGGCTCGTCGCCGCGATCGTCGTGACACGCGTGTTCCGCCTGCCGCCGGTCGAGCTCTCGGGCCGCGTCAACCTGTGGTGGGGCTTCGTGTTCGTCGTCGAGTTCCTCGTCGCGGTCGTGCAGGGCTCGCTCACGGTCGCCTGGCAGGTGCTCGACTTCCGCCACCGGCCCGGCACGGCGATCATCGCGGTGCCGCTCGTGACCGACGACGATCTGATCATGACGCACGTGGGCGTGACGGCATCCCTCATCCCGGGGTCGCTCATCGTCGAGACCGATCGCGACCGCCGCATCCTGTACCTGCACGTCATCGGCGTGCGCGGTGACGCCGACGTCGAGAAGCAGCGGGCGAGCGTGCACCACTGGGAGGAGCGGATCGTCCGCGCCGTCGGCTCGCGCGCGCAGCTGCAGGCGATGAAGGATGCCGCGACCGCGCGTTCCGCCGTCGCCGGAGGAGGTTCGCGATGAACGTGATGCTGATCGCGATCTACGTGATCTTCGGGATCGCCGCCCTGCTGACGCTGTGGCGCATCGTCATCGGGCCCTCGATCCTCGACCGGGCCGTGGCATCCGACGTCCTCCTCACGGAGGTGATGTGCGTGCTGGGGGCCGAGATGGCGATCAACCACCACACGCGCACGCTGCCGGTGCTGCTCATCATCGCGGCGGTGGGCGTGTTCGGGTCGATCTCGATCGCCCGGTTCGTCGCGAGAAGGGACCAGGAACGCTGATGGATGCCGCGCTCGATGTGACCGCCCTCGTCCTCATCCTGATCGGGGCCCTGCTGTGTCTGACCGCCGCGATCGGCCTGCTGCGGTTCCGCGACGTTCCCACGCGCCTGCACGCGGCGACGAAGCCCCAAGTGCTGGGGCTCATCCTGATCTGCCTGGCGATCGCCCTGTCGCTGCGGTCGTGGCCGGTGGTGGCCTTCCTGGTGCCGGTGGTGCTCATCCAGCTGGCCACCGCGCCGCTGTCGGCGCATATGGTCGGGCGCCAGGCGTACCGCAACGGCACGATCGACGAGGTGTCCCTGTACGTCGACGAGCTCGTCGAGTCCAAGCGCACGCCCCCCGCGTCGGGCGGGTGAGGCGCGCGAGCGGTGAGCCGCTTAGGCTGGCCCGGTGACGAAACCGCTGGATGAAGGGCCGTTCTTCCACGGCACGAAGGCCGATCTGCACGAGGGCGAGCTGCTGACCGCGGGGTTCCGCTCGAACTACCGCCCCGAGATCGTGATGAACCACATCTACTTCACCGCGCTCCGCGACGGGGCGGGGCTCGCGGCGGAGCTGGCCGCCGGCGACGGCGAACCGCGGGTCTACCTCGTTGAGCCGACCGGTCCGTTCGAGGACGACCCGAACGTGACCGACAAGAAGTTCCCGGGTAACCCGACGCGCTCGTACCGGAGCACGGAGCCGCTGCGGGTCGTCGGCGAAGTGCACGACTGGACGCGGCTCACGCCCGAGGCGCTGCAGCAGTGGCGCGACCGACTCGCCGAGCTCGCCGCCGACGAGCGGGGCGCGATCATCAACTGAGGTGCGTCAGTGGGCCGCGTCAGGACCGGCGCTCGGTGAGGTGCACCTCGACCTCGTCGCCGTCGGTCTTGCCGATCGCACGGCGGACGCCCGACGCGATCGGCAGCTTGTGGGTGCCGTCACCGAGGGCCATGAAGGCGCCCTCGAAAGGCTCGCCGTCCACCGTGCCCGCCACCTTGACGAGGCCGCGGGTGCCGAAGATCGTCGCGGAGTCCGGCAGCTGCACGCACGTCCAGGTGTCGCCTTCGCGCACCTTGCCGAGCGTGGCGGTGAAGCGGATGTCGAGCGGTCCGGTCGTGCGAGTCATGGCGTCCTCCGTCGGTGCCTTCCGTCACGAGTATGTCTCGGACGGCCTCTCACCGGAATGACGATCGGGCCTCGCCGTGATCGACACCGGCCGGGCGCATCGTCTTGCCGGCGGCCGCCGCGAGGTCGACGGCCGTGCGTGCGATCGTGCGCTGCATGACGGCGACAGCGGTCGTCGGGGCCATGTCGGCGGGCCGAGCCAGGCTGATCGTGCGGGTGAGTGTCGAGTTGCGCAGTCGCACGGCTCGCAGGCCGGGTCGCTCGACGAGCACCATCGCGGGGACGATCGCGACCCCGAGGCCTCGCTCGACGAATCGCAGGACGGCATCCATCTCGGCGCCCTCCACCGCCGCACGCGGAGTCAGCCCGGCGGTGCGGAAGGCGGCGTCGGTCGCGGCGCGGAGGTCGTAGGCGCGGCTGAACACGACTTGGGGGAGCGCGGCGACCTCGGCCAGTCCGATGGAGTCGCCGTCGGTCACCGGCGCCGCGGCGCTCGACGAGATCACGACGAGCTCCTCGACCAGCAGCGGGGTCACGGTGAAGCGTTCGGGTGGTGCGGAATCCGATGTCGTGACGAGCGCGAGGTCGAGCTCGCCGGCCCCGAGTTCTTCGAGCAGCCGTCGCGACCCGTGCTCCGAGATCTGCAGCTCGATGGCGGGGTGCGCGGCGTGGAAGGCGGTGAACACCTCGGCCACGAGGCTCACGCAGAGTGTCGGGGTGGCACCGAGCCGCACGCGGCCGCGCTGCAGACCTGCCAGCTCGGCCAGCTCGCGGCGCACCGAGTCGGCGTCGGCGAGCATGCGGCGGGCGAGGGGGAGCAAGGACTCGCCCGCGACGGTCAGCGTGCTGCCGCTTCTGGCGCGGTGGAACAGCTCCATGCCGAGGTCCTGCTCGAGGGAGGTGATCTGACGGCTGAGCGACGGCTGGGCGAGATGCAGTCGCTCTGCCGCACGGGTGAAGTTGCCCACGTGAGCCACTTCGACGAACGCTTTGAGCTGCTCCAGATTCACACCCATAGCCTATGCGCATCGATATGACCAGGATTATGCATTGGAGTAATCCAAAGGATCGACCTACCGTCGTCGTGTGATCCCCTCAGAACGACAGCTGTCCACCACCGTCCTCGTCATCGGCACCGGCGGCTCCGGCCTGCGCGCGGCCATCGAGCTCGCCGAGGCGGGCGTCGACGTGCTCGCCCTCGGCAAGCGTCCCAAGTCCGACGCGCACACCTCTCTCGCCGCCGGCGGCATCAACGCGTCGCTGGCCACCATGGACCCCGAAGACACGTGGCAGCAGCACGCCGCCGACACCCTCAAAGAGAGCTACCTGCTCGCCAACCCCGAGACCGTCGAGGTCGTCACCAAGGGCGCCGCTCAGGGCATCGACGATCTGGAGCGCTACGGCATGCCGTTCGCGCGCGAGGAAGACGGCCGCATCTCGCAGCGGTTCTTCGGCGCGCACACCTACCGCCGCACCGCGTTCGCGGGCGACTACACCGGGCTGGAGATCCAGCGCACGCTCATCAACCGCGCCGCCCAGCTGAAGGTGCCGATCCTCGACACCGTGTACGTCACCCGCATCCTCGTGGGCGACGAGGGGGCCGTGTTCGGCGCGTACGGGTTCGACCTCGAGGACGGCACCCGATACCTGATCCACGCGGATGCCGTCATCCTGGCCGCCGGCGGCCACAACCGCATCTGGCGGCGCACCTCGTCGCGCCGCGACGAGAACACCGGCGACTCGTTCCGCCTCGCGGTCGAGGCGGGCGGCCGGCTGCGCGACCCCGAGCTCGTGCAGTTCCATCCGAGCGGCATCATCGAGCCCGAGAACGCCGCGGGCACGCTCATCTCCGAGGCGGCGCGCGGCGAGGGCGGGATCCTGCGCAACGGCCTGGGCGAGCGCTTCATGCACAAGTACGACCCCGAGCGCCTGGAGCTGTCGACGCGCGACCGCGTCGCGCTGGCCTGCTACACCGAGATCAAGGAGGGGCGCGGCACTCCCAACGGCGGTGTGTGGCTCGACGTCTCGCACCTGCCGCGCGAGGTCATCATGACCCGCCTGCCGCGCGTGTACCAGACGATGCTCGAGCTGCAGATGCTCGACATCACCAAGGAGCCGATCGAGATCGCGCCGACGGCGCACTACTCGATGGGCGGCGTGTGGGTGCGCTCGTCCGACCACTCGACGGACGTGCCGGGCCTGTACGCGATCGGCGAGGCCTCGTCGGGGCTCCACGGTGCCAACCGCCTGGGCGGCAACTCGCTCATCGAGCTGCTGGTCTTCGGCCGCATCGTCGGGCAGGCCGCGGCGGCGTACTCGGCAGCCCTGCCGGCGCAGAAGCGCTCTGCGGCCTCGGTCGAGACGGCCCGGAGCGAGATCGCGGAGCTGCTGGCGGCATCCGGAACCGAGAACGTCCGCGCTCTGCAGCGCGCGATCCGCGACGTCATGACCGAGCACGCGGGCGTCGTGCGCGACGAAGCCGGCCTGCGCGCCGGCCTGGCGGAGCTCGACGCCATCGAGGCGCGCATGGCCGACATCGGCGTGCACCCCGACATCGCCGGGTACCACGACCTCGCCCACGCGTTCGACCTCAAGTCCGCCGCGCTCGCCGCCCGCGCGACCCTCGAGGCCGCCCTCGAACGGCGTGAGACGCGTGGATGCCACAACCGCAGCGACTACCCGGACCTGGATCCGGAGCTTCAGGTGAACCTGGTCTGGTCGCCCGAGACGGGTGTCGTGCGGGAGGCGATCCCGCCGATCCCGGAGGAGATCGCTGCGCTCATGCGCGAGGTGTCGGTCGTCGGCAAGCTCGTCGAGTAAGGGTCGATCGAACGTCCTGGTCTGAGGTGTCCCACATCGGGAGGTGCCGGACATTACATAGCAGGGCGTCGATTCGCATGACGCCCGAAACCGTACAAAGGAGTTCGGATGCTGAAGACCGTTGTAGGAAGCGTGGCAGGAATCGGGCTGGCGCTGAGCCTCGTGGCCTCGAGTGCGGGAGCGCAAGAGCCGCGACCCGAACCGTTGACCCCTGTCGTCGCCGAGCCATCTGACGGCGGTGCCCAGCTTGAGGACCTCGCGACGTTCGCCAAGGAGCGAAACCTCCCTGTCGACCAAGTTGTCGAGCAGTACGCCGGCCAGGAGGACTTCTCACGGCTCGTCGCACAGATCGACTCCATCGACGCGAATGCTCTCGTGGAGGCCCGTTGGAACCCCGACTCGAAGCCCCACGGCGAATTTGTGCTCACCAAGACTGCCGACGCTGCGGCTGCGGCACTGCTGTCCAAGTCCGCGGATGTTCAGGTACAGATCGCGGACCTGCCATCACGCCTCCAGCGAGAGGCCGCGGTGGAAAGTGCCTATCAAGCCGTGTGGAATTCACGCGAGGTAACCAGTGCAGTTGGCTGGAGCGACTCTGAGACAGGCAAGGTCGTCATCGAGTACGTCGGCAGCCTCGATGAGTCACTGCAGATGGACCGCCGGGCGGGTGACTACGCCGGGTCGATCGAACTGCGTTCAGTCGGGTCGTTGGATAGTGGTCTCGCGTACCGCGGCGGAATGATCACCGGCAGCTGCACGGCCGCATTCGTCGTTCGCTCAGGGTCGACGTACGGAATCACCGGGAGCTGCACACTGCCCGGCGATCTCGATCTACGACGGCGCCAACTTCAGCCCGGTAGCTGTGCTTGCTTCGGGTAGCGGAGACCTGCGATGGTCTGCGGCCACGTCGGGGTCGCCCTCCAACGCCTTTCAATACAGCCCTGGGGCGTTTCGATACGCGGACAGCGGCCTCAATCCTGGGGTAGGTACGGTGGTTTGCAAGTACGGGCGGACCACCGGCTATAACTGCAGCACGGTGTACGGCACCGGTTATTGCAATGCGGGCTATTGCGGCCTCTACGCATCGACAGAGAACATTGTTGCCTCAGGCGACAGCGGTGGACCGTGGTTCTACGGGAACGGCGCGAAGGGCATCTCGAATGGTTACGGCCCTGTCGGTGGCGCCACCCGGTCCTTCTTTACGAGAATTGGCGCTGTGAACCTACTGAACACGGTTGTCTTCACAGGGTGACCATGCGGCCGTGGGGTGCTCTCGTCCTGCTGCTTGCGGCAGGTGTCTTGACGTCCTGCGCTGGCTCCCCGGAGTTTCTCGACAACGGAGCCGTGCAGGTAGCGGTGTATCCGGAACCTCAAGGCGTTCTAGCGATCGCTCAACCAGCAGATGTCATCGATCTCGGCGACGGCTGCGTCGGAGTTGAGCTACCCGGGTACGACGAATCGCCCATGATTCTCGCTGTGCCGTTAGGGAGCACGCTTGATGCGGATGGCAACATCTCGGTCGTCACCCCTGACATTCTCGAACTCGACGAACCAACGTTCGCGGTCGGCGACCAGATCCATATGCAGGCCGCGCACATTTACAGGAAGGGCGAGCACGTGCCCGACGACGTGCTCATACCTGACGCCTGTCCGAGCGTTGGAGTGTGGTTGATGCTGCCGTATTCGACAGACCTCGGCGGGTGAGAACCCCGGCGACTCCACGGGCGCCATGGTGTGGCCGTAGGCTCCGACGTGCAGCGCACGGGACGATGAGCACAGGAGGCCACGCCATGGCGCCGATCACCACTTTCGACCACGTGGGCGTGACGGTCCGCGACCTCGATGCGGCGGCGGCGTTCTTCGTCGCGCTGGGCCTCGAGGTCGAGGGCCGCACGTTCGTGGAGGGCGAGTTCCTCGACACGGTGTGCGGCATCCCCGACTCGCGCACCGAGATCGTCATGCTGCACGCCCCCGGCGGCGGCACGAGCGTCGAGCTGTCGAGCTTCGTGCGGCCCGAGCCGGTCGAGGGGTCACCCGCCGCCATGGCGAACGAGCTCGGGCTGCGGAGCATCGCGTTCCAGGTCGACGACCTCCGGGCCGAGGTCGCGCGGCTGGCCGACGCGGGCTACGGCCTGATCGGCGGCATCGGCGAGTACGAAGGGATCTGGCTGATGGCGTACGTCCGCGGCCCCGAGGGGATCACCGTCGCGCTCGCCGAACGCCTGCGCTGACCCGCCGGTCAGGCCACGTCGGCCTTACGGCGCTCCCGATACGCCTTCGCCTTCATGCGGCTGCCGCATGTGGCCATCGAGCACCATTCGCGGCGATGCCCGCGCGACGTGTCGAGGTAGACCTGCGTGCATTCGGGGCGCGAGCACTCGCGCAGCAGCGCGGCGTCGTCGCCGCCGATGATCTCGACCGCCTCGCGCGCCAGGTGTGACAGCGCCTGCCGCGGCGTGCCCGACCGGGCCCAGCCGTCGTCGGTGAGGGCGGCCGTGAGCGGCGGTTCGGCGGCGAGGGTGTTGACGGTGGCGACGGCGTCGGACGGCAGCGCACGATCGTGCAGGCGCGCCCAGACGAGGGCGTAGATCGCCTCGCGCACCTCGAGGGCCGCGTCGAGATCGGCAGGAGCGGATGCCTCGACCCGCGGCGCCAGCCCTGACTCGGTGAACCACGCGTCCAGGTCGGTCGGCGCGGTCAGCTTCTCGGTGGGCTCGTCGTTGCGGCGCGCGCGCAGCGTTCCGACGAAGTCGAGCGCGAGCGTGCCGCAAGGGAAGGCGTGGATCACATCACCATTCTGACAGGTGACACGTCAGGCAGGGTCGGATTTCGTCACCGGTTTGACAGGTGACGATCTCGGGTGCAGAGTAGTCACCATTCAAACCGGTGACGATCCGGTCGCAACCTGAGGAGAGATCATGGACCTGAAGCTCGAAGTCGTCGTCATCCCCGTCTCGGACGTGGATCGTGCGAAGGCGTTCTACGACGGGATCGGGTTCCGGCTCGATGCCGACTTCCGCTCCGAGCGGGGGCTGCGCGTCGTGCAGGTCACTCCGCCCGGGTCGGCGGCATCCATCATCTTCGGAGACAAGCTGACGACGGCAGAGCCCGGCTCCACGCAGGGGCTGCACCTCATCACGGCCGACATCGCAGCCGCGCGCCAGGAGCTCATCGCCGGTGGTGCCGAGGTCAGTGAGCTGTGGCACGACGCTGACGGCATCTTCCACTGGGCTGGCACCGAGAACCGCGTCGCCGGTCCGCACCCCGCCATCGACAGCTACGGCACGTACGCGTCCTTCGCCGACCCCGACGGCAATGGCTGGGTGCTGCAGCAGATCGTCACGCGGGCCCCGGGCCGCTGATCGCACTGGCGAGACGGAGCACGACGATGTCGAATCAGACACCGGTGGCCGACACCGAGACCTTCCTGCGCGAGCTGCTGATCAGCACCGCGGCGGCGCACGGCGTGCACGAGCGCGACGACCTCGGCGGTGTGTACGACGAGGACTGGCCCCGCTGGTACGCGGCCTACATGGCGCGGGAACTCACCGCCGCGGGGCACGCGATCGTCCGGAGCGAGCCGTGAACGTCGACCGGCGCCTCGAGCTCGCCGACGAGGCGGCGCTCGCGCGCTACCTCGTCGCGCTGCGCGACAGCGGCTCGGCACTCACGCCCGAGCTCGCCGCGGCCTTCGACGAGCTGACCCCCGGCCAGCTCGACGTGCTGGTCGGCCTGCTCGTGGACGAGGGGGCGGAGTCGTCGGCTCCGGGCCGCGTGCCGGCGGTCCCGGCCGTCGCTCCTCGGGCGCCACGAAGGGATGCCGCACCTCCGGCCGACCGCTCCTCCTGGTCGGGGCGCACGTGGACGGCCGTGCTGCTCGCGGCGTCACTGGCGACGGCGGCTCTGGTGTGGGCGTCGAGCCTGGTGCTCACCGCGCCGGCGACCTCGGCATCGACCGGCAGCGAATCCAGCGCGGTGGCCGATCCGGGCAGGACCGTCGACCTCGACGGTCTCGACCTCAGTGGTCTCGACCTCAGTGGTCTCGACCTGGGCTCCGACGGGGACTGGTGAGAGGCGCGGTCCCGCTCAGCTCTCGACGGTGAGGCGCAGCGCGTCGAGCAGCTGCGTCCACCCCGGCTCGAGGCCGGCGACGGCGGGATCGGCCTCGGCGCGCACGTCCGAGACGTCGATGCGCAGGCGCAGCGCCGTCGCCTCGCCCGAGCCCGAGAGCGTCACCGTGTGCCGCGCGGCGAACAGCGGCAGGCCGTCCGCTCCCACGGGAGCCAGGCGGAAGACGAGACGCGCACCAGGTTCGACCTCGTCGACCACACCCGTCGACGCATAGGTCGCCCCGGCGCCCTCGCGCAGCACGAACCGGACGGCACCGCCCGGGCGGGGGTCGAGCTCCCACGAATCCACCTCGAAATGCTCCGGCGCCCACCACCGGACCGCGCGCTCCGGCTCGGTCCACGCACGCCAGACATCCGAGACGGTCGCGGCCAGCTGCCGGTCGAACTCCAGCGTGCGGGCGCCGTCGTCGGCCACGGGCCGTGCCGCCTCGCGGACGATCGCGGCCTCGTACTCGTCGAGCACGGTGTCGTCGCCCGCGGGTGACGCCAGGCCGCCGAAGAACTCCGACAGCGCAGACATCGCGCCGCGATCGAGCCGCGCCACGCGTCGGCGCCCCAGCCTGTGCACTCGGATGACGCCCGCGGCTTCGAGCGCCTGGAGGTGCTTGGTCGTCTGAGGTTGCAGCGCGCCGAGATGCTCGGCGACCTCACCGACCGTGCACGCGCGCGTCGACAGCAGCTGGACGATGCGGAAGCGCGTCGGCTCTGCGATCGTCGCGAGCTGCGGCTGGACCTGGGGAGCCTCCACGCGGTCAGTCCTGCGCCAGGAGGGCGGCCAGGTTGTCGAGCTCGTTCGCGCGGCCGGCGACCAGCCGCTCGGTCCACACGTCGTCGTGCAGCGGCTCCATCTCCATGACGATGCGGGTACCCCCCTCGACCGGCGACAGCTCGACGACCGTGAGCTGCTCGTACGGCTCGTGGTCGGGCACGAAGTCGACGACGGACCGGTACGCCAGGTGGCGCGGCTCGTCGAGCTCGGTGAAGTGCTTGCGGGATTCGGTGGTCAGCGGCATCCCGTACTGCTCCATGAAGGCGATCTGCTCGGGGGCGGTCGCGGTCATCGTGTAGACGAGTTCGCCGCCCGGCTGCACCTCGATCTTCGTGACGTCGGTGCGGAAGCCCTCGGGCGCCCACCACGACGAGATGCCCTCGGCGGTGGTCCAGAGCTCCCACACGCGAGCGGGCGAGGCGGTGACGGTGCGTTCGATGATCTCGGTCATGCGCCGAGAATACATTCGTCTAGACGAATGTGTCAACGGTCCGCCTCGCCCCTCACGCAGAAGCCCGGTCTCGACGAGACCGGGGCTTCTGCGGATGACGGGAACGGGGCGTCAGGGCTTGAGCACCAGCGTGTCGGTGGTCTCGGCCGCCACGGCCTTCTTCGAGTAGGCCCACGGCGTGAGCTCGGCCTTCTGCCACGACGCCACCTGGTCGGTGTAGTTCGTGTGGAAGACGTGGCCGCTCTCGCCGGTCAGCTGGTTCCAGCGCGAGGCGTCGAAGTCGTCGAGGTCGATGATCATGCGCATGGACGGCACCGTGATGGTCGAGAAGTCGCCCGAGCCGAGGTCCCAGCCGGTCGCGTTCACGACCGACGAGCCGCCCCCGACAGGGAACGGGCCCCGGTTGAAGAACCACTCGATCGGCGCGATCCCTGACTCGCCGAACGTGCCGCTGTTGAGCGGCAGGGCGTGCAGCTCGCCCCAGTTCCATCGCGATTCGCTGTCGCCCTGCACATCGGCGAGGCGCTCGTAGGCGTCGATCGCCGATCGCTTGAGCATCTCGCGCATGCCCGAGACGCCGAGCTCGTCGTTGGTCCACCACGGCGACGCGTCGTCCGAGAGGAGCGAGTCCATCACGAGGAAGAGGCGCCCCGGGCCGGCCAGCGGCGCCGGGTTCTCGCGACCCTTCACGAACACGTTCTGCGCGAGGGTGTCCCACAGCACGCTGGCGTAGGCGGCGGCGGCCGAGTCGGCGCCGGCCTGGGCGTCCCATTCCTGCAGCAGCTTCAGCGCCGAATCGGTGCGCCGGTCGCCCGTCTCGATGTCGGCGAACGCGGCGGTCAGGCGCATGCCGATGAACGAGAAGTTGTCGGCCTGGATCGCGTTGAGGTCATCGGCGGTCACCGGTCCCTTCGCGATCGCCCGCTCGATGAGCTCGGTGATGCGCGCCGCGCGCCAGCCATAGTCCCAGTCGTTGGTGAGGAAGTACGTGTAGTCCTTGCCCACGATCGCGTTGTTCGCCGTGACGATGTAGCCCTCTTCGGGGTTGTACGAGACGGGCAGCTCTTCGAACGGGATGTAGCCCTGCCACGCGTACGCCGAGCTCCAGCCCGGCTGGGGCATCGAGCCGTCGGCGGCACCGCGGATGGGCAGCTTGCCCGGCGTCTGGTAGCCGATGTTGCCGTCGACGTCGGCGTAGATGAGGTTCTGCGCCGGCACGTCGAAGAGCGCAGCGGCGCCGCGGAAGTCGTCGAAGTCCTTGGCCGTGTTGAGGGCGAAGATGGCGGATGCCGTCGTGCCCGGCTGCAGCGCGGTCCAGCGCAGGCTCACGGCGTACTCGCCCTCGGGCGTGTCGGCTGGCGGCGGGGTCACCGTGCCACCGCTGCCGACGTACGGGTGCTCGGCGATCTCGGTGAAGTCGTCGGTGAGTCCCGACACGATCGGCCCGTTCGCGGTGGCGCGCACCTCGAGCGTCACGTCGTCACCGCCGGCGACCTTGAAGGTCTCGGTGTGCGTCTGCAGGGGTACGAGGGCGCCGTCGTACCAGTACGAGTCGCCCTGGATCTTCTCGAGGTAGAGGTCGGTGACGTCGGTCGTGAGGTTCGTGAAGCCCCAGGCGACGCGCTCGTTGTGGCCGATCACGACGCCGGGCAGGCCCGAGAACGAGAAGCCGGCGACATCGAAGGGGCATTCGTCGGTGACGTCGGAGCACTTCAGCTGGATCTGGTGCCACACGCTCGGCAGCGATGCGCCCAGGTGCGGGTCGTTGGCCAGCAGCGGCTTGCCGGTGTCGGTGTTGGCGCCCGACACCACCCACGAGTTCGAGCCGATGCCCTCGCCGGCGTCGCCGACGAGCTCTCCGACGGCCTCGATGACGCTGTCGACCTGGGTCCACTCGATCGACGACGTGGTGGCATCCGTCTCGCCCTCGCCCGTCGTGTCGGGCGCGGTGCCGACGGCGGGCACCGTCGAGATCTTCGGCACGATGACCGGATTGCGGTCGAACGGGTAGCCCGGGTACAGCTCGTCGATCTGCTCCTGGGTGAAGTCCGACGCGAGCACGGCGCGCTCGGTCTCGGCCTCGATGTTGCTGCGGAGGTCCCAGGCCATCGCCTTCAGCCAGGCGAC
>NZ_JBQCIP010000291.1:0-21197 GCF_051953575.1 Microbacterium sp. | reverse complement strand
CGCCGTCGTAGTAGAGCCACCCCGACCACGGCTCGCGGGCGTTCACGAGCTCCTTGGAGGAGTACTGGAACCCGTCGTAGAACGACCCGATCACCGGCTGGAAGATGTTCAGCGTGCGCCGGGACGCGGAGAAGCCGGTGGTGACCCAGTTGCCCATCTCGAGGGCGCTGTTCGTGCCGCCGAACTGCGTGCCGAAGCCGCCCTGCTCGTCGGAGGCGTTGTTGTTGGGACGGTCGGCCGAGCTCGAGAACGTCGACTGGCCCTCGGAGTTCCACACCTCCTGGTCGAGCTGCTCGGCGATCTTCTTCATGTTCCCGGCGCTGTCGTCGGCGCTGGAGTAGTGGAAGCCGACGATGTCGACGGCATCACGCAGCGACGGGTCTGTGGCCGAGGTCATCGCATTGCCGAACGAGAGCGGCGGCGTGCCGACGGTGTCGGCGGCGACCGTGCGGATCGCGTGGAAGAGGTCGGCCTCCTCCTGGGTGGCGAAGCCGTTGTTCGGGTCGCCTGCGGTGGCCCCCTCGTAGCCCTTGGCGTCGTTCTTCACCCAGCCGGCGAAGTCCTTGTACAGCTGGATGTTCGGGCTGCCGGTCTCGTTCGTGTCGGGGTTGATCGAGTCCACCATGACGCCGTACTCGCGGTAGGCGGCCAGCACGGTGTTCTTGAACCAGACGTACTGGTCGGCGTCGTTCGCCACCCACGCGGGACGGTTCCAGCGCAGCAGGCTGAGGTGGATGTCGCCGTGCGCGACCAGCTGGGCGTCGGCCGCCAGCTGGAAGCCGGGCTCGCGCAGCACGTTCGGGTACTCGTCGCGCGTGCGCATGGTCGAGGCGTTCGGGCCCGTCGACGTGTTGCGGTCGTTGCCCATCTCGATCTTGACGGTGGTCATGATCGGGTGGTCGCCGCCGAACAGGGTCTCGATGAGCTCCCAGTACTTGTCGGGATGCTGCGACTTGTAGTCCAGCAGCAGCGCGCTGGTCGAGTTGGCCGACAGCACGCCGAAGCCCTTGAACGTCAGGCCGTTCTTGTTGATCGCCGCCGCGGCGACGTCGGCGCCGGTCACGGTGACCGTGACGGGGTCGGCCCCCGCGGCCTGAGCCATCGCCGGCACGGTGAGCGGTGCGGCGATCACGGCCGCGGTCACCACCGCCGCGATGGTGCTTCTCGGGATCCGTCGGGTCTTCGGTCCGTTGTCGGGACGCGGCATCCTTGCCTGCGGCATGTGCACTTCTCCTTCGGGGCGCTGGCACGCGTATCGGGGCACGACCTCGTGCCCGCAGCGAAATCCTGCCGCCGCGCGAGCGATGCCGGAATCGAATCGAACAGACTCGTTCATGCTTGAACGCATTCGAACACATCTGTACGCTGAGTCGATCATGGAGCAGCCCTCTGAGCCGCCGGCGTTCGGCCTCTCGCGCCGCGAGCACATCCTCGACGAGCTGCGCCGCAGCGGCTCTGTGCGCGTCGCCGATCTCGCCCGCGAGCTCGGCGTCTCGGAGCTCACGATCCGCCGCGACATCGGCCTCCTCGCCGATCGCGGCCTCGTCACGAGAGTCCACGGCGGCGCGACGCTGCGCAGCCGGCTCGACACGAGCGTCCAGGGATCGGCGGGGCGCGGCATCCGCTATCGCGTGGGCATGATCGTCCCGTCGCTCAGCTACTACTGGCCGCACGTCATCATCGGCGCCCGCGCGGCGGCGACCGAGCTGGGCGTGCAGCTGATCCTGCGCGGCGCGAGCTACGCGGTCGACGACCAGCGCCGCCAGATCGCCTCGCTCGTCGAGTCCGGCGGCCTGCACGGCCTCATCGTCGCGCCCGAGACCCTCGGCCCCGACGGGCGGGCGCTGCTGCACTGGCTCGAGTCCCTGCCGATCCCCGTCGTGCTCGCCGAACGCCGCGTGCCGTCGGCGCTCGCGCTGACGAGCCTGGAGTGGGTCACCACCGACCACGTGTTCGGCGGCTCGCTGGCCGCGGCACATCTGGCATCGCTCGGGCACCGGCATGTCGGCATCCTCACCTCCGAGGGTTCGCCGACGTCGTGGCAGCTGCGACGGGGCTGGGACCGCGCGATCGCCGAGCTGGGGCTCGACTGCGACGTGGACGTCGACGCCACACTGGACGCGCTGGACGGGGCCGCACGCGAGGAGCTCGTCGCCGATGTGCTGCGGCAGTGCCGCGAGACGGCGACCACGGCGCTGCTCATCCACAACGACCCGCAGGCCGTGCTGCTGGAGCAGTATGCGCTCGACCACGGCTGGGCGATCCCCGAAGACCTCGCGATCGTCGCCTACGACGACGAGGTGGCCGAGAGCGCGGACCCGCCGATCACCGCGCTGCGCCCGCCCAAGCAGGACATCGGCCGGCTCGCCGTCGAGATGATGGTCGATCGCCTCGAGGGCGGGGCGCGACGGCCGGTGCGGCGCACCTACGTGCTGCCCGTGCTGTACCCGCGCGCCTCGAGCGCACCGGTTTTGCACGATTAGTAAGTTAGTGCAAAACTGCATGATGTGACTGATAGTGCAGAAAGCCCGCGAGAGCGCCGTCGCGCCGACACGACGCGCACGCTGATCCGGGCCGCGCGCCGCTTCACGGCCGAGCACGGCCTGGCCGGCTTCACGGTCGAAGAGCTGTGCGCCGAGGCCGCCGTCTCGCGCCGCACCTTCTTCAACTACTTCGCCTCGAAGGACGACGCCGTGCTCGGCGTCCCCCTCGAGCGATCGGATGCCGACGCCGTCGCCCGCTTCGTCGCCGGCGGCTCCGACGCGCCCGGCCTGTCACCGAACCTGCTGACCGACCTCGCCGTGCTCGCCGAGGAGCGGTGGCGCGCCCTCGACATCGCCCCCGACACCGTGCAGGACCTCTTCCGCGCGGTCGACAAGGAGCCCCGCCTGCTCGCCCGCATGCTCGAACTCGGCGTCGAGGGCGAACGCTACGACGCCGAGCTGATCGTGCAGCGCGAGGGCCTCGAGCCGGGCGACCTGCGCGCCGAAGTGGCGGCCCAGGTCGTGGGCGCTGTCGTCCGCTCGGCCGCCGGCGAGTTCCTCAGCGCCGGCGACGCCGGCACCTTCCTCGAGATCTTCGAGCGGCGCATCGGCGCGGCGCGCGACCTCTTCAGCACCCAGACCGCGCTGACCACGCCGGACGCACGACAGGAAAGACCCGAATGACCACCGCCACCGTCCCCACCGCCAAGCCCGGCGGGGATGCGCCGTTCCTGCTCACGCAGCGCCGCATCTGGATCATCTTCTCCGCGCTCATCGCGGGCATGCTGCTGTCGAGCCTCGACCAGACGATCGTGTCGACGGCCATGCCGACGATCGTCGGCGAGCTCGGCGGCGTCTCGCATCAGGTGTGGATCACCACCGCCTACATCCTCGCCACCACGATCGTCATGCCGATCTACGGCAAGTTCGGCGACGTGCTCGGCCGGCGCCGCCTGTTCATGGCGGCCATCGCGATCTTCACGCTCGCGTCGATCGGCTGCGCGTTCGCCACCGACTTCTGGATGTTCGTGGTGTTCCGCGCCATCCAGGGCCTCGGCGGCGGCGGCCTGATGATCCTGTCGCAGGCGATCATCGCCGACATCGTGCCCGCCGACCAGCGCGGCAAGTACCTCGGCCCGCTCGGCGGCATCTTCGGCCTCGCCGCCGTCGCCGGCCCGCTCCTCGGCGGCTTCTTCGTCGACCACCTGACGTGGCAGTGGGCGTTCTACATCAACATCCCGGTGGGCATCGCGGCCTTCTTCGTCGCCGTGTTCGCCCTGAAGCTGCCCGACAAGAAGGCCGAGAAGCCCATCGACTGGCTGGGCGTGGTGTTCCTGTCGGCCGCGACCACGTGCCTCATCTTCTTCACCGACTTCGGCGGCTCGGCCGACTTCGGCTGGGACTCGGGCGCGACGTGGGCATGGGGCGCCGGCCTCGTCGCCGCAGCGGGGCTGTTCATCTTCACCGAGTCGCGCGCGGCCGACCCGATCATGCCGCTGTCGATGTTCCGCAACCCGATCTTCATCAACGCGACCGCGATCGGCATGGCGATCGGCATCGGCATGTTCGCCGCGCTCGGCTTCGTGCCGACCTTCCTGCAGATGTCGTCGGGCACGTCGGCGGCGGCATCCGGCCTGCTCATGCTGCCGATGATGGTGGGCGTCATGGGCACCTCGATCGCGTCGGGCCTGCTCATCACCAAGACCGGCAAGTACAAGCTGTTCCCGATCGTCGGCACGCTGATCGTCGGCATCGCGATGGTCCTCATGACCACGCTCACCGCGTCGACGCCGATCTGGCTGATCTGCGTGTACCTGTTCCTGTTCGGCGTCGGACTCGGCTGCATCATGCAGGTCGTGGTGCTCGTCGTGCAGAACGCGGTGCCCGCGTCGGACCTCGGCACCGCCACGTCGACGAACAACTACTTCCGCGAGGTCGGTGCGGCGCTCGGCACGGCCGTGTTCGGCACGCTGTTCACGACGCGGCTCACCGAGAACCTGACGAAGGTGTTCACGGATGCCGGCGCCACCGCCGAACAGGCCGGCCAGGCGACCTCGACCATCGACCCGTCGGTGCTGAACTCGCTGCCCGACGAGGTGCAGACGGGCATCGTCAATGCCTACGCCGACGCGCTCGCCCCGGTGTTCTGGTACCTGGTGCCGTTCATCGCCGTCGCGTTCGTGCTGGCGCTGTTCCTGAAGCAGATCCCGCTGTCGGACGTCGCGGGCCTCGTCGCCCGCGGTGAGGCGATCGGCGGCGAAGAGGCCGAGCGGCTGGAGGCCGAGCAGCGTGCCGCCGAGACGACGGCCGACGCGGGCAGGCGCCGCCGGCGCGAGAGGGTCTCCTCAGCCGAGGAGCCTCCCGGCTCCCTCGACTGAGGATCCTCGCCGAGATGCGGACCGGTACGCCGGATCGGCTCCGCATCTCGGCTCTCGTCCTCGATCCGGAAGCCGGATGCCGCACACGCCGATCCACCGGCCGCCCGGGCGACCGACTCCGCACCAACGGCGTCAGGCGCCGTAGCGCTCCTGCAGATCCCGGTAGCTCACGGCGCCGTCGAGGAAGCCGAGGGTGCCGCTGTCGAGGAGCTCGCGGCCGGCACGCTCGACGGCGCTGAAGGAGGCCCGCGCGATGCTTCCCCCGACGCTGACCCGCTTCACGCCGAGCGAGAACAGCGTGCGCGCGTCGATGACCGGCGCCGTGAGACCCGCGACCATGTTGACCGGGGCGGCGATCTCGTCGACGAGGCGGCGGATCGTCTCGGCGTCGCGCACGCCCGGCACGAAGACGCAGTCGGCTCCGGCGTCGAGAAAGCGGCGGGCGCGCTCGACGGTCTCGGCGAACGGGTCGTGCACGCCGCCCACGAAGAACGCGTCGGTGCGGGCGTTGAGCACGAACGCGTCGGCGGATGCCGCATCCCGCGCTGCCGCCAGACGTGACGTGGCGGTCTCGATGTCGAAGAGCCGGCCGCCTGCGGCATCCTCGATGTTGCCTCCGGCGATGCCGAGTGCCACGGCACGGGCGACCGTCTCGCCGACCTCGTCGGGAGTGTCGCCGTAGCCCGCCTCGAGGTCGGCCGACACCGGCACGTCGACGGCGCGGACGATCTCGGCCACGCGGTCGAACATCGTCTCGGGGCTCAGCGCGCCGCCGTCGGGCACGCCGCACGACCACGCGATGCCGGCGCTGGTCGTCGCGATGGCCGCGAAGCCGACCTGCGCGAGGATGCGGGCGGTTCCGGCATCCCACACATTCGGAATGACGAAGCCCGGGCCGGAGTGCAGTGCGCGCAGCGCGGCGGCGCGGTCGGTGTCGGTCACGTTCGGGATCGTACGCCGCCCCTCCGACCCTCGCACCGGTGGAGCGAGTGGATGCCGGCGGCCTCGGCCCCCCCAGGACGGGGCGCAGAACTCACGCCTGCAGCGCGTCGCGCGCGGACCTCCAGCCGGCCATCACTGCACGCACCTCGTCGTCGCGCTCGGCGGCGAGCGCCGCGGCGAGCGAGGCATCGAGGATCTCGTCGAGCGTCACGCGCCGGCCGGTACGCGCACTGAGCATCGCCGCCTCCACCATCGCGAGGCTCAGGATGTTCGCGTGCACGCGGCCCATCGGCTCGACGCCGGTGCGCAGCGCGGCGACGAACTCGCGCAGCGACCCTGCGATGCCGTCACCGGGCGCGGCGACCTCGACCGCCGGGGGCGCGACGCCCACGGCATCCACCGTCGACGGGTTGTCGCCGTCCCACAGCAGGGTCCCGCGCTCGGCCGAGAGCCGCCATGACCCGTTCCACGACGTCTCGGCCCCGGGGCTGCACCAGCTGCCGGTGAAGACGAAGCGCGCGCCGCCGTCGAACTCGAACGCGGCGGTCGCGGCGGCGTCGCCGGCGTACCAGCTCCATGCCGGGTTGTACTCGTCGCACAGCACCGACACCGGGTCTGCGCCCAGCAGGAACCGCGCCATGTCGAACTGGTGGATCGCCATATCGAGCAGCAGCGGACTGGCCATCTCGTCACGGAACCCGCCGAAGTGCGGCGACTGGAAGAAGTCGACCGACAGGATGCCGGCCCGGCCGAGGCCGCGCGCCCGCTCGCGCGCCGCGAAGAGCTGATCGTTGTACCGACGCGACTGGCTGACCATGAACAGCCGGCCGGTCAGCTCGGCGGCCGCCGCGAGCGAGAGCGCCTGGGCGACGGTCGCGGCCGCGGGCTTCTCGCCGAGGACGGGGATGCCGGCACGCAGCGCCGCCAGCGTCACGGGGTGGTGCGCGGCCGGCACGGTCGCGTCGACGATGGCGTGCGCGCCCGTGCGACGCGCGAGCTCGACGCCGTCCGCACCCGTCGGAAGGCCCGGGCGGCCGATCTCGGCGGCGGCCTCGTCGGCCACCTGGACGGCGAGGTCGGCGATCCCGACGAGCTCGACGCCCTCGTCGGCGACGATGGTATGAAGCCAGGCGCGGCCCATCGGCCCCGCGCCGACGACGACGAGCCGCACGCGCTCCACGTCGTCCGGCAGGGTGGCGAACGTCATGCCCCGCCCGCCTCTGCCGCGGCGCGGGCCCCGGCGATCTCGGGAGCCGCCTCTGCGTCGTCGGGGCCGTGGGAGAACTCGCCGGTGTTGTATCGCAGCAGCGTCGGGAGCGCGCGCTCTGCCCGGTCGCTGCGCGCCCAGGCGACGCCGTTGGCGATCACCCGGCGCACGTCCCGGTGGTGGTAGACCGGGTACTCCTGGTCGCCCGGGCTGAAGTAGAAGATGCGGCCGTGCCCACGACGGAACGTGCAGCCCGACCGGAACACCTCTCCCCCGCTGAACGAGCTGATGAACACCAGCTCGTCGGGCGCCGGGATGTCGAAGAACTCGCCGTACATCTCCTGCGCCGGGATGTCGATCGGCTGCGGAACGCCCTGGGCGATCGGGTGGGTCGGGTCGACGGTCCACACCAGCTCGCGGTCCTGCTCGGCACGCCACCGCAGCGTGCAGCTCGTGCCCATGAGCTTCAGGAAGATCTTCGACCAGTGGCCCGAGTGCAGCACCACGAGACCCATGCCCGACAGCACGTGCCGGTGCACGCGCTCGACGACGTCGTCGCTCACCTCGCCGTGGGCGATGTGCCCCCACCACGTGAGCACGTCGGTCTGGGCGAGCACCTCGTCGGTGAGCCCGTGCTCGGGTTCGTCGAGCGTCGCGGTGCGGACCACGGCCCCGTCGCCGAGGTTCTCACGGATGCCGTCGGCGATCGTGCTGTGCATGCCGTCCGGGTAGATCCGGGCGACGCTCTCGTCGTGCTGCTCGTGGCGGTTCTCGCCCCACACGGTGACGCGGATGGGTCTGGTCATGCTGCGATCCTTGCGGCAATCCGCACCGCCGTGCGCGAGGCGCGACACTATTTCGCGGACTGAACGACAAATGGATGCCGGCGGCCGCTGCCGACGTCGGCGTCAGCCGTCTGCTCTCACCGTGCGGTCAGCTCGCGCAGCCTCCGGGCGTCGCGGACCGCCGCGCCGCCGCCGTCGTTGTTGAAGTAGCAGAGCACCGCGAGGCCCGCCCCCCGCCACTCGGCGATGCGGTCCGCCCACCACGCGAGCGTCACGTCGTCGTAGCTGCCGACGTACAGACGCTCGGGGTCGGGGCCGTGGAACCGCACGTAGACGAAGTCCGTGGTCGCCACCGGCTCGAGCGGCATGCGGGCGCCGCTCATCACGCAGTAGGCGGCATCCCGATCCCGCAGCAGGGCGAAGACGTCGTCGGCCACCCACGACGCATGGCGCAGCTCGACGGCGACGCGGCACTCCCGCGGCATCGCGTCGAGCGCGGACGCCAGTCGCTCGTCGTCGCGCTCGAGGTCGGGCGGCAGCTGCAGCAGGAGCGGCCCGCGGGCCTCGCCCAGCCCGGCGCTGCCCTCGGCGAGCCGGTCGGACCACGCCTGGGCCGACGCGAGCTTTCGCGCGTGCGTGAGACCCCTCGGCGCCTTCACCGCGATGAGGAACCCGGGCGGCACCCGGGCTGCCCAGGACTCGAACGACGAACGGCGCGGCCAGTGGTAGAAGCTGGAGTTCAGCTCGACGGTGTCGAACGACTGCGCGTACGTCTCCAGCCGCCGCGGGCCGGTCCCCCGCGGATACAGCACGTCGCGCCAGTGGTCGTAGCTCCACCCCGACGTGCCGATCCGCACGTCTCCCGCTGCCAGTCGAAGGTCTGCGACGCCGTTCATCCGTCCCAGCCTGCGGTCGTCAGCTCGGTCCGGCGAGGGGGTTGACGAACGGATGCCGGTACTCGGCGCTCCCGTGAGCGCCGTTCTGTCAACCCCCTGCGGGGACCGCACCCGCCGCGCCTACCGTCGGTCACCTGAGACGAAGGAGGAAGACCATGACCGTTGCACGCGACATCATGACCACGGCCCCTCGCTGCGTGGGAGAGAACGACACCCTCGTCGACGCCGCGAGGCTGATGGCTTCGCTCGACGTGGGCGCGCTGCCGATCTGCGGTGAGGACCAGCGGCTCAAGGGCATGCTGACCGATCGCGACATCGTCGTGAAATGCCTCGCGCAAGGGGGCGACCCGGCCACGACGAAGGCAGGAGAGCTCGGAGAGGGCAAGCCCGTGACGGTGGGCGCCGAGGACGACATCAGCGAGGCGCTGCAGATGATGAAGCAGCACCAGGTCCGCCGTCTGCCGGTGATCGACGGCCGCGATCTGGTGGGCATCATCAGCCAGGCCGACATCGCGCTCGCACTCGCGCCGGCCGACACCGGCGAGACGGTCGCCGAGATCTCGGAGTGACGGAGGCGCCGTGACCACCGCTCTCGCGCTCAACTGCACCCTCAAGCCCTCACCCGATTCGTCGAGCACCGAACTGCTGCTGCAGCAGGTGCTCGACGCGCTCGCGACGCACGGCGTCACGGGCGAGCAGGTGCGCGTCGTCGACCACGACGTGCGGCCCGGGGTCCTCGCCGATATGGGCGACGGCGACGAATGGCCCGCCATCCGCCGCCGCGTCCTGGCCGCCGACATCCTCATCGTGGGTACCCCGACGTGGATGGGCCACATGTCCAGCGTCGCGCAGCGCGTCCTGGAACGGCTCGACGCCGAGCTGTCCGAGACCGATGACGCCGGCCGGCCGATCCTCGCCGGGAAGGTCGCGGCCACGTGCGTCGTCGGCAACGAGGACGGCGCCCACAAGATCACCGCCGACCTGTACCAGGCGCTCGCCGACGTCGGCTTCTCGGTGGCGTCGCAGGCGGGCACCTACTGGAACGGCGAGGCGATGCACACCGTGGACTACAAGGACCTCGGCTCGACGCCCGACGAGGTCGCCTCGGCCACCGCGACGCTGGCGCGCAACACCGCGCACCTCGCGGCGCTGCTCGCAGAGAACCCGTACCCGGCGCCCTGATGTGAAAGGACGGATGGATGCCGGCGGCCGGGCCGCCGGCATCCATCCGGTTCTTCGTAGCGCTACGCGGTCTGCTCGGCCGCAGCCTCGTCGGTGATGACGGGGCGCAGCGGGAGGAGCGCACCGGCGACCTGGCCGATCGCGTCGGCGTCGACACCGGCCTCGGCGAGCGCGTCGGCGGCGTGGCCGATCACGCGGTCGAAGTCGTCGCCCGTGATGCCGCGGCCCGCGTGCGCGACGCCGAGGTCCTTGCCCTTGTAGCCGTCGGGTCCGCCCGCGGCGGCCGCCAGGAACAGCGCCATGTGGCGCTTCTGGTCGACCATGCTCGTCTCGGTGAAGTACGGCGCGAGGGTCTCGTCGCCGAGGATGCGGGTGTACAGCCCGTCGACGACGGCCGCGATGCCGGCGCCCTCGCCGAGTCGCTGGTACAGGGTCGCTTCGGTGGTGTCAGTCATTGCGTTCCGTTCTGGGTGGGATGGATGCGTCAGTACTCGATGTCGCTGGAGCGCCGGGCCGCGTTCTCCGTCCGTTCCGTCTCGGCCACGGACGGCGCGGCGGCCGGCGGTGCCGCGGGGGTCGCGCCGAGGCGGCCGAGCTCGCGTTCGATCGATTCCAGGAGCGAGTGCACCTGGGCCGTGGCCATGCGGGCGAACTGGCGCGCGCGGACCACGTCGTCGGGCGAGGCGGGGCCGGCGGCGGCGAGGTCGTCCGTCGCGAACGCGAACCCAGGAGACCGGTCGATCGCCCACGGCTGCTGCGCGGCGGGGGCGGCCGCGGGAGCAGGAGCGGGAGCCCCGTCCGCCTGTGCCGGGACCGCGGCGGCGGCCTGGCCGGGATGAGCGGCCGCCTGCTTCTCGATCGAGTGCGCGACCTGCTGGGCGCGCTCGATGATCTCGCGGTACTGCTTGCGGGCGGTCTCGATGAGGTCCTTGGCGTAGGACTCCGCCTCGGCGACGGCGTCGTCGGCGATGCGCTGCGCGCTGCTGAGCAGCAGCACCGCGCGGCTCGAGATCTCGCCCTCCTCGGTCTTGACGCCGTTCGCGGTGAGCGCGTCGTTGTCGCGCCACGCGAGTTCGAGGGCGTCGGCCGCGGCGGCGAGGAGCGTCTGCACCTCGTTGCGCGAGTACCCGTGTCGCTCCTCGGCGAACGAGACGCTGCGCAGCAGCTCCGGCGTGATCGATACGGATTGAGTCGGGGTCATGTTCGTCTCTGCCCTCTACTGGTTTCCCCGCCCGGCACCAGAGCGGGCGAGCTCCGGGGTGACTGCCCGCGTGCCGGAAGCGCTGGGTTGCTGGGTGAACGGGTCTTCGTACTTCTCGCTGCGGATGAGGTGCTCGTCGATCCCAGCCTGGCGCAGCACGGCGGTCGTGTGGTCGACCATGCGCGGCGATCCGCAGACCATCGCGAGCCGGTCGTCCCACGGACCGTCCGCCGCGGCGATGTCGCCGATCAGGCCTTGCGCACCGGGGTACGAGGGATCGTCCGACACCGCGTACTTCACCGTCAGCCACGGCGCGTCGGCGAAGCGCTCGAGCTCGGGCTTCGCGTAGAACCCCCAGGGATGCCGCACGCCGTGGTAGAGCGCGACCTGCGGGCCACTGCCGCGCGAAGCGTGGCGCGCGTCGACCTGGTCGAGGATCGCGAGGAGCGGCGCGAGCCCCGTGCCGCCCGCGACGAGCACCAGGTCGGGCCATTCGCTGTCGAAGGGCAGGGTGAGCAGTTCGCCGATGGGCGGGCCGAGGCGCACCCGGTCGCCGGCCTGCACGTCGCGCAGCAGCGCCCCGCTGACCTGGCCGCCGGCGACGAGCTGGACGTGGAAGGTGATCGAGCCGTCGGCGCGCGGTGCGTGCGTCGGCGAGTAGTAGCGCCACTGCCGCGGGCGCTGGGGGATCTCCAGCGCGATGGACTGTCCGGCCTGGTAGCGGTAGCGGTCGTCGGGGCGGACGGTGATCGTCCCCACGTCCATGCCGCGGCGCTCGGTCGCGATGACCTCGCCCGACCAGGTGGCCGGCTGCGACTCGACCGCCTCGGCCGCGGTGATCATGGTGGTCGCGATGAGCCCGTACGCCTCGGCCCAGTCGGCGGCGAGTTCGGGCGTCCACGCGTCGCCGAGGAAGTGCTTGAGCGTCGCCAGCAGCGAGCCGCCCACGGCGGGGTAGTGCCCCGCGACGGTGCCGAACTTGCGGTGGTCCCGACCGAGGTCCTCGATGTACGGGACGACGTCGCCGACCCGGTCGACGTTGCTGACCATGTGGCCGAGCGCCTTCACGAGCCGGTCGCGCTGGGCGGCCATCGCCACCGGGAACAGATCGCGCGTCTCGGGGTGGGCCAGGAACAGGTGAGCGTAGAAGTACCCGGGGACCGCGTCCCCGTGAGCCGCCACCTGAGCCCAGGTCCGCTTCAGCGCATCCGCATCCACCTGATTCGTGTCCCATCCGTCGGCAGTCGGTACGGGCCGACGCTAGCGCGTTCCAGATGCATCTGCAAAGCCTTCAGATGTAACTGGAAGGGCATATCATGGATGCCACCGGCGCGCCTCCCGGGTGCGTCGCAGGCTGGGGGGCCTCATGAGCGTGTTCTTGTCGAACGGAACCGTCTTCGTCGATGACGAGGTGCGCGCGCAGGCGGCGGAGCTCGCACGCCGAGCGCAGGAGCCGGGCGCACGCGGCCTCGCGCTGACGCAGGACGGAACCGCCGCCGAGCTGGCGCCCGACCTCAGCACCCTTCTGCTGCATGTGCTGACCGGCCTCGCCCGGGGCCCGGTGTCGGTGCAGCCGTTCCCGGACGAGCTGACCACCACCGTGGCCGCCGAGCTGATCGGCGTCTCGCGGCCCACGCTGATGAAGATGGTGCGCGAGGGGGTGCTCCCCGCCCGACAGGCGGGCACCCACGCCCGACTGCGCACCGCCGATGTCCTTGCGCTGCGACGCACGCGGGCGAGCGAGCGTCGCGAGGCGCTCGAAGCGCTGCTGCGCCTCGACGAGGAATTCGGAGCCGTCTGACAGGCTCGGCTGGATAGTCTGTCCCCGTGCCGCATCCCCCCGTGCCGCGCGTCTATGTCGATGCCGATGTCCTCGCCACGCGAACCCCGTTCTGCTGGCTGGCGATGCTGCGCGACGAGACCGACGGCGGGTTCCGGCTGGTCACCTCCGACGACACCCTCAGGACGGCGACCGAGGACTGGCGCTCGCGCCATCCCGGCGCCGACGCCGCCGTCGCTGCGCGCCGCGCGGAGCTGCTGCGCGCCGTGCTCGACGACGTCGTGATCGCCGAGGCGACGACCGGAGCCCCCGCTCCCGACGACGTCCTGTGTCTCGTCGACGACGAAGAACCTGCGAGCGTGCGCGCCGTGACGCTGCGCCGGCAGGACGACCTGGAGCGCCGCCGGCAGGACGGCATCCCCTCTCCGTCGCTCACCGACGCGCTCGTCGCGGCCGGCTGCCCCGCCTTCGCGGCTCGCGTCGCCGCGCACCTGCACGCCGTGCACCGCTGACGTCGCAGACCTCGCGTCGCACTTCGCGTGCGGCCGGGGTCGCACCATCTCAGGCAATTGACACTCAGTCTCGCGTACACTGAACCCCAGTCCCACGATTCTGAAACGTCAGGAGTCCGTCATGGCCGATGCGAACTCGTACACCGCCCCCGTCGCCGACTACACCTTCCTGTTCGGCGAGGCGTTCGGCCTCGACCTCGTCGCCCGCGCGACCGACGGAGAGCTGACAGCCGAGGACGCGACCGACATCATGGCCGGCGCCGGGGACTTCGCGGCATCCGTCCTCGCCCCGCTCGAGACCGTCGGCGACCGCGTCGGCGCCCGCTTCGAGAACGGCGAGGTGACCCTGCCCGAGGGGTTCGCCGAGGCGTTCCAGGCGTTCGTCGAGGCAGGGTGGGTCACCGCCAGCGCCCCCGTGTCGGCAGGCGGCGACGGCCTGCCCGGTGCTGTCCTGGCCGGGCTCGGCGAGATCTGGAACGGCTCGAACGCCGCGCTCGCGCTGTGCTGGCTGCTGACGGTCGGACAGATCCACGCGCTCGACGCGGTGGCATCCGACGAGATCCGCGAGACCTACCTCACGAAGCTCGTCTCGGGCGAGTGGACCGGCACCATGAACCTCACCGAGCCGGATGCCGGCACGGACCTCGGCGCGATCCGCACGACCGCCACGCAGCGCGAGGACGGCAGCTGGGGCATCCGCGGCCAGAAGATCTTCATCACGTGGGGCGACCACGACGCCGCCGAGAACATCGTGCACCTCGTACTCGCCCGCACCCCCGGCGCCCCCGAGGGGGCGCGCGGTCTCTCGCTGTTCGTCGCACCGAAGTTCCTCGTGAACGACGACGGCAGCATCGGCGAGCGCAACGCCGTGGCCACGGTCTCGATCGAGCACAAGCTCGGCATCCACGGATCGCCGACCTGCGTGCTCGCCTACGAGGACGCCACCGGCTACCTCGTCGGCGAGCTCGGCGGCGGCCTGGCCGGAATGTTCGTGATGATGAACTCGGCGCGTGCCGGCATGGGCTTCCAGGCGACCGGCATCGCCGACCGCGCCTACCAGGAGGCGGCCGCCTACGCCGCCGACCGGGTGCAGGGCCGCGTGCTCGGACGCGACGGCCGCGCGCCGATCGCCGAGCACCCCGACGTGCGCCGCCTGCTGCTGTCGATGTCGAGCAAGATCTTCGCGATGCGCGCCCTGGGCGTGTACACCGCCGATCTGCTCGACCGAGCCGAGCACGACGCGTCGCTCGCCGCCCTCGCGGAGTTCTTCGTGCCGATCCTCAAGGGCTGGACCACCGAGGACGCCGTGCAGACCACGAGCGAGGGCATCCAGGTCTACGGCGGAATGGGCTTCATCGAAGAGACCGGCGCCGCCCAGCACTACCGCGACATCCGCATCACGCCGATCTACGAGGGCACGACGGCGATCCAGTCCAACGACCTGGTCGGCCGCAAGCTGATCCGCGACGCCGGCGCGACCGCCGAGCAGCTGTTCGTGAACGTCGACGAGACGATCGCGCAGCTGCGCGGGTTCGACGGACCGGTGGCCGCGCGCACCGCGGACCGCCTCGAGCGGGCGGTGGCGGCATCCCGTCGCGCCACCGCCGATCTGCTCGGCTTCGCCGACTCGCCCCGCGACGCGTACGCGGTCAGCGTGCCCTACCTGCTGCTGCTCGGCACGCTCGCGGGCGGCTGGATGCACGGCCTCGCGGTCGCCGCGGTGTCGTCGCACGCGACCGAGGAGCCGATGGATGCCGCCCGCCTGACCTCGGCCGACTTCTACGGCGCCCACCACCTCTCGCGCGTGCACGCCCTGGCCGAGACGGTCGCGGGCGGCGAGATCGCCTGACGCGAGGGGGCAGACGCCGCCCACCGCGGACGGTACTGTGTGCCGCATGACCGAGCGGCCCCCCGAGACCATCGAGATCCTGCACAGGTTCCGCGCTCCGCGCGATGCCGTGTGGCGCGCGTGGACGGACCCCGAGATCGTCGCGCGCTGGTGGGGGTCGGATCCCGACGGCGCCGTGACCGCGGCGACGCTCGACGTTCAGGTCGGCGGCCGCTTCGAGGTCTCGTTCCGAGACTCGACGGGCGACGAGCACACCTCGGAGGGCGTGTACCTGCATGTCGAGCCGCCCGCGGCGCTCGGCTTCACGTGGTCGTGGGTGAGCGAACCCGGCAACACGTCACGCGTGAGCGTCGGGCTGACGGCCGACGGGGCCGACACCGAGATGCGCTTCGTGCACACCGAGCTCCGCGGCGCGTCGGCGCACGACTACGCCGACGGCTGGCGCCGCACGTTCGCGAAGCTCGACCGCGTGCTCGCTGAACGCTGAGTCCGCGGGTCGAGCGGCCCCCGGGCTTCCTGGCGGTCAGGCTCGCGGCATCCCTTGCACGGTCTCTGCGATCCAGGCGAGCGCCTCGTCCATGAGCGGGAGCGGGTCGACGCCGATCCACGAGTGGTCGGCGCCGGGCACGCGGCGGAAGTCGACGGATGCCCCTTCCCGCCGCATCGCGTCGGCGAAGACCTCGCTCTGCTCGACGGGGACGAGTGCGTCCAGCTCCCCGTGCACGAGCAGGAACGGCGGCGCATCGGCCCGGATGTGCGTGATGGGCGAGCACAGCCGGACGGCGTCCGCTCCGAGCTCGGACCCTTCGGTGAGGGTCAGCAGCGGCTCGCGCCCGAACGTGACCGCGTGCGAGGGCGGGACCGCCGCGGGGTCGACCGGCAGCGCACGCAGCTCCAGGTGGACCGCGTCGTGCACGCCGTACCAGTCGACGACGGCGGTGACGCGGGTGTCGCCGGCGCGGACGCCGTCCTCGCCGTCCCACTCGGGCTGCCCGCCCGTCAGGCCGACGAGCGCGGCCAGGTGGGCTCCCGCCGATTCGCCCCACACCACGAGCAGGTCGGCGTCGATGCCGAGGTCGCCCGCGAACCGACGCAGGTACCGGATCGCCGCCTTCGCGTCGTGCAGCTGCGCGGGGAAGGGCGCCTCGCGCGAGTGGCGGTAGTCCAGCGTGGCGACCGCGAACCCGGCGTCCACGATCTTCTGGAACAGCGCACCGGCCGGCCACATCTCGGGCGGCAGGCGCCGATCGCCGAACAGCCACGCCCCGCCGTGGATCCAGAGCAGGACCGGTGGAGCATCGGCGCTCTCGGGCACGTGCACGTCCAGCAGCAGCGGACGGAAGCCCGGGACCAGCGAGTAGGTGAGCCCCTCGAAGGTGCGGGCGCCGCGCGGCGCGATCGGCCGCTCACCGCCGACGGGGCGGAGGTAGTGCGGGGGCCAGGCCTCGTCGGCGATCTCAGGCTCGGGCAGACGGGCGGAATCCATACGCTCATCCTCGCGCGGCCGTGCCGATGCCGGTTCACGGATGACGATGGAGGGCATCAGCGGATTCGGGTTCCTGCCCGCCGTCCGGCGGGCTTGCGTCGCGTCCATGACCACGTTCGCAGGACTCGAAGGGCGCACGATCGTCGTGACGGGCGCCGGTGGCGGCCAGGGCGCCGCCGAAGCACGGATCCTCGCAGAGGCCGGCGCACGCGTCATCGCGACCGATGTGACCGACTCCGCTCCGGGCCCGGTCGCGGGCGTCGAATACCGGCGGCTCGACGTCTCTGACGAGGGCGACTGGGCAGCACTCGCTGCCCACCTGGCCGAGGTGCTCGAGGGCCAGCCGCTCCGCGGCCTGGTGAACAACGCCGGCATCACGCACCGGGCCCGGCTGGGCGCCGTCGCCCGCGCGGACTGGGACCGCGTGCTCGCGGTGAACCTCACGGGACCGATGCTCGGCATCCAGGCGCTCGCCCCGCTCATGGGCCCCGGCTCGTCGATCGTCAACATCGGCTCGTCGGCGGCCCTCAACGCGCACTACCCCGTGGCCTACACGGCGTCGAAGTGGGGGCTGCGGGGTCTCACGCACGTCGCGGCGACGGAGCTCGGGCCGCGCGGCATCCGCGTCAACGTCGTGCACCCCGGCTTCATCGAGACGCCGATGACGGCCGGCGCACCCGAGGCGATGCGCACGGCGCAGCTGGCGCTGACACCGCTCGAACGCGTCGGCCAGGCCGACGAGGTCGCACGGGCCGTCGCGTTCCTGCTCTCGGACACGGCGTCGTATCTCACCGGCGCCGAGATGCCCGTGGACGGCGGCGCGACGTCGTCGGCGGGCGCGAAGCTCATGGCCGACCGCATCGCCGGGCGCTGAGCCCCCGCCGCTCAGGACCCGAGCGGCGTACGCCCCTTCGCCCTCGCCGCGGCCTCGGCGCCCGCCAGGATCTGGGAGTCGAAGTACTCCTGCTGCAGGATGACCGCGCCGTCCTGCACGCGGATCAGGTGCACGAACGACTGCGGGTAGGGCTCGCCCAGGAACCGCGCCTCGTCGACCATGCGGCTCGTCACGAAGAACAGCCCGGGATCGACGCACTCGTGGATGACGAGGTCGGTGTGGACGACGTTCTCGAACATGCCGGCGTTCGCGTGGGTGTTCGCGACGATGTCGTCCCTGCCCGCCCAGCGCGTCTTCGGCAGCTCGGCGGGCGCGAACGGCAGCTCCTTCACCCCGTCGGGATGCCACAGCGCGATGCGCTCGGCCGGGTCGTCGAGGTTCGAGGCGAAGAACGCCTCGACGACGGCGCGGTTCGCGGCGCGCAGCGCGGCGTCCGTCCCCGTCATCGTGCGGCCTCCGCGGCGCCCACCGTCGCCAGCTGTTCGACGAGCCCGCGTGCGCCGCGGACGGCGATCGCGACGCTCGTCAGCGTCGGGTTCATGGTGTTGGCCGTCGGGATGAGGGCGTTGCCGCCGACGACGAGGTTGTCGTACCCCCAGACGCGCGAGAACGGGTCGGCGACCGAGGTGCCGTCGTCCACGGGCCCCATGCGCATCGTGCCCATGTAGTGCAGGCTCGACCCGTTGGGCAGCAGCCGCGGCTCGGCGACGAACGACCCGAGGGCCGCACCGGCCCGCCGCAGCCGGGCGGTGGCCTCGTCGAGCTCGGGCTGCTCGGCCTCGGTCAGCGCGTACTCGATCGTCATGGCAGGGAAGCCCTGGTAGTCCAGCTCGCCGTCGTCGAAGGTCACGCCGTCCTCGACGCGCGGGTGCTTGCGCACCCCGTAGCCCATGTTCACGTAGCCCCACCGGTTTCCGGCGGCGGGATGCGAGGGGTCGAGCGGGAACGGCGGGTTCTCGGCGTACATGACCTGGAGCGAGAACGGGTGGTCCGGCTCCGAGAACGGGATCCGGTTGACGGCCGCGACCGGATCGGCCGCGTTCTGGGCGCGGCGCGCCAGTTCGGCGGCGAACTCGTCGTCCGAGATGAGCGCGCTCATGCGCTCGTCGTCGAGGGCGACCGTCGTGATGACGACGTGGTGCTCCGTGAGGTAGCGCCCGAGGGCGGAGGGACGGATGCCGCTGGCCCAGAGCAGCTGCGGCGACCGGAAGGCGTCGGCGGCGACGACGACCGCGTCGGCGGGGAAGAACGAGACCTCCTTCGTCCGCAGGTCCTCGACCGTGACGCCGGTGGCCCGGGAGCCGTCGTGCTCGACGCGCCGCACGAGCGACAGGTCGCGCAGCTCGAACCGCGCGGCCTCGGGCGTGCCGGGCTCGATGAGGGGTCCCAGGACCGTGTCGGCGCCGGCCCACACCATCGAGCCGTCCGGCTGCGGGTCTCCGGCGACCGGGAGCGTGCTCACGCCGTACCCTTCGGGCAGCTCGGCGCCGAACTCGTCGTGGAGCACGGCGCGGATGGCCGTGCCGATCGGCGAGTCGGCGAACGCCGCGTGCTGGGCGTGCAGCAGGCCCTCGGCCGTCGAGATGAGCTCCTCCCATTCGGCGTCGTCGATGAAGTCGAGCTTCTCGCTGAAAGCCGGCCGCGGGATCGCGCAGGTCCAGTGCGCGCCCTGCCCGCCGACGTTCGTGGCGGCGGCGGCCGCGGGGAAGGTGGGGGCGTGCGCCGATCCGGGACCGCCGAAATCGAGCAGGTGCGTGCCCTGGCGCGCGGTGAACATGCCCTCGACGACGACCCCGGCGGGGATGCCGAGGCTCTCGCGGTACTCGCCCGACAGCGGGCCCTGCGACCGCTCCCGGGCGCGCGCCTTCTCGTCGGGATCGGCGATGTTGCGGACGCTCTCTCCCGGCACCGCCGTCAGCTGCGGGCCTGCCTCGAACATCACGACACGGATGTCGGGACTCGATTCGAGGATGACACGGGCGTAGGCCGAGCCGATCGGTCCGGAGCCGACGACAGCGACGGTGGGGATGTGCGACATGGGAGTACCTCTTCTGATCACGCGGTGAGGGGTTCGGAGCTGGGGGCCGGCGCGGGTTCGGATTCGGATTCGTCCGAGAGCCGACCGGCCGGAAGGAGGACCGCGGCCACGATGCCGGCGGCGTAGGTCACGGCGAGCGCCGCGAACACGGGGGCGAAGACGCCGCTGTAGATCCCGGCGACCTGGGTCTGCACGTCGACCGACGCGTCGTGCACGACCCGGGGCGTCAGCGTCGCCGCGTCGAGGGTCGACGGGAGCAGCGCCGCCACCCCGAGGCCGATGACGCCGCCGATGATCGCGGTCGCCACGGTGGATCCGACCTGGCGCACGAGGTTGACGGTCGCCGTCATGCTGCCCATGTCGCGGCGCGGTGCGGCGCTCTGCACCACCGCGATGACAAGGCTCATGAAGGCGCCGGTGCCGACCCCGACGACGGCCATGACGGCCATCGGCACCCACAGCGGCAGTCCCACCGGGAGCACCGACATCGCGAACAGGCCCGCGGCGCTGAGAGACGTGCCGACGATGCAGTAGACGCGGTAGTGACCGGTGCGGCTCACGAGCCACCCGGTGGCGAGGTTGGACACCAGCATCCCGAACACCGTTGCGATGGGGACGAGACCCGACATCGTCGCGCTCGTGCGGTACGCCATCTGGAAGTACGTGGGCAGGTAGGCGGTGATCGAGAACAGGCCGATGCCGATGATGGCCGACAGTGCCGTGCCGGCCGCGATCGTCCGGTTCGCGAAGAGCCGCAGCGGGATCAGCGGCTCGACCGCCCGCATCTCCAGGAGGAAGAACGCCGCGAACGCCATGGCGGCGACGACGAACGAGACGACGGATGCCGCCGCCCGGGCGGGGTCGCCGACCCACGTGACCGCGAGCACGAGGGCGACCATCGCGATCGCGAAGGTGACGGCTCCGCCGGTGTCGAACCGCCGCCGGCCGAATCCGGGGAGCCGCGGAACCGCGATGAGCGCCAGGACGAGCGCGGCGACGCCGAAGGGGATGTTGACCCAGAACACCCACTGCCAGCCCCAGTAGTCGGTGATGAGGCCGCCGAGGAGCGGCCCGACGAGGATCGCGACGGGGAACGCGGCGCCGATGATCGCGAGGTAGCGCGGCCGTTCGAGCGGCGTGGTGACGCGCGCGACGATCGTCTGCGACATGAGCTGCAGGCCCGCCGAGCTCATGCCCTGCACGACGCGCGCGCCGACGAGCTGCAGCATGTCGTGCGCGAACCCGCACGCGAGCGACGCGACCAGGAACAGCACGAGCGACACGAGGAACACCGCGCGCGGGCCGACGGCGTCGCCGAGCTTGCCGAGGATGGGCAGCAGCACGGTGCTCGCCAGCGTGTACCCCACGACGACCCAGCCCATCTGGGCGAGGGCGCCGAGCTCGCCGGCGACGGTCGCGAGGGAGGTCGCGACGATGGTGTGGTCGAGCGCTCCGAGGATCGCGACCGTCAGCAGCGAGACGATGAGGAGGCGCAGCCTCCACGGTGACATGCTCATACGCGTTGCGGCCCGTACGACCGGGCGATCGACGCGACGGGGTGTG
>NZ_JBQCIP010000290.1:0-11478 GCF_051953575.1 Microbacterium sp. | reverse complement strand
CCCGACGTGCCGGGCCGGCCGGACGGCATACGCCCACGGAGCGGCGCGGCACTGCCGGCGGCACGCACGCGCCAACCGGACGGCATACGCCCGGCTGGGGCGGGTGGGGTTACTTCTGCGTCTCACGATGTGGGCGATAGCCTGACGTCGAATCACCGCTGATCGCTCTGGAGGTAGTGCCATGTCCACCGATGCCGCGAAGGCTGAGGCCCTGACGTTCGAGGTCACGCGCCGAGAGGACGCCACGCCTTCCGAGCGGATCGCCGAGATCCTCGTCGACCCCGGCTTCGGCAAGACCTTCACCGACCACATGGTCGTCGCGACGTGGACGGCCGACGGCGGCTGGGCTGACGCGCAGGTCAAGCCGTACGGCCCCTTCCAGCTCGACCCCGCGGCTGCCGTCCTGCACTACGCGCAGGAGATCTTCGAGGGGATGAAGGCCTACCGTCACGCCGACGGCTCGATCTGGACCTTCCGCCCCGACCGCAACGCAGCTCGCCTGCAGCGCTCGGCGCGGCGCCTCGCACTGCCGGAGCTGCCCGCGGAGTACTTCCTCGAGTCGCTGCGCGAGCTCATCGCCGTCGACGGCGCCTGGGTTCCGACGGCTCCCGAGACGAGCCTGTACCTGCGTCCGTTCATGTTCGCCAAGGAGGCCTTCCTCGGCGTCCGCGCGGCGAAGAAGGTCGCGTACTACCTCATCGCCAGCCCTGCCGGCGCGTACTTCACGGGCGGCGTGCAGCCGGTCAACATCGCGCTGTCGACGCGCTACGCGCGTGCCGGCCACGGCGGCACGGGCGCTGCCAAGACCGGCGGCAACTACGCGTCGAGCCTGCTGCCCCAGGCGGAGGCGTACGAGAAGGGCTGCCAGCAGGTGCTCTTCCTCGACGGCGACTACATCGAAGAGCTCGGCGGCATGAACCTCGTGCTCGTGACGAACGACGGCCGGCTCATCACGCCCGAGTCCGACTCGATCCTGGAGGGCATCACGCTCGCCTCGATCCTGCAGCTCGCGCAGGACCGCGGCCTCACCGTCGAGCAGCGCAAGGTGACGATCGACGAGTGGCGCGAAGGCGCGGCGGACGGCTCGATCATCGGCGCGTTCGCCTGCGGCACGGCGGCCGTCGTCGTGCCGATCGGCAAGCTCGTCGCCGACGACTACGAGATCGTGCACGAGGGAGAGGCCTCGTCGGAGCTCGCCCTGTCGCTGCGTGAGGAGCTCACCGGCATCCAGTACGGCCGTGTCGCGGACCGTCACGGCTGGATGGTCCGCCTCGACGGCTGACGACCCGACTCGACGAAGCCCCCGCGGACGCCCGCGGGGGCTTCGTGCGTCTGAGGGGACGGCTAGGGTGAGTGCGTGAGGATCGCGCGCTTCAGTCACAACGACGCCATCAGGTACGGGATCGTCGACGAGGGCGAGCTGGTCGTCCTCGCCGGAGACCCGATGTTCGCCGGCTACGACACGACGGGGGAGCGCGTGCCGCTGGCCGACGTGGCCCTGCTCGCACCGGTCATCCCACGATCGAAGGTCGTCGCAGTCGGGCGGAACTACCGGGACCACGCGGCCGAGCTCGGCAACGACGTGCCCGCGGCCCCGATGCTGTTCTTCAAGCCGAACACCTCGGTCGTCGGCCCCGGCGACGCGGTCGTCCTGCCGGCGGGCTCCGATTTCATCAGCTTCGAGGGCGAGCTCGCAGCGGTCATCGGCCGCATCGCCAAGAACGTGCCGGCCGACCGCGCCCTCGAGTACGTCTTCGGCTACACGATCGCGAACGACCTCACTGCGCGGGACTGGCAGAAGTCGGACGGACAGTGGGCCCGCGCCAAGGGCTTCGACACGTCCTGCCCGCTCGGGCCGGCGATCGAGACCGACTTCGACCCCGCCGGCGACGCGGTGATCACGACGCGCCTGAACGGCGAGGTGCGCCAGCAGGGGCCGATCAGCGACATGATCTTCTCCCTCGCCGAGGTCATCGCGTTCGCGTCCGCCGCGTTCACGCTGCTCCCGGGCGACGTCATCCTCACGGGCACCCCGGCGGGCGTCGGGCAGATCGTCGCCGGCGACACCGTCGAGGTCGAGATCACCGGGCTCGGAACGCTGCGCAACTCCGCGCGAGATGCGGACCGCGGCGCTCGTGACGCCTGACGTCACGGCGGGCGACACGTGACTCCCGACCCGAAGCCCGAGGTCGCCCCGGCCCCGGCAGCGGACGACATCGCCCGCATCCAGCGGCGCACCGTGTGGGTGCTGTCGCTCGGCCAGGTACTCGGCGGACTCGCGTTCGGCGCGACCCTGTCGCTCGGCGCGGTGCTCGCCGCCGAGCTGTCGGGCAACGACTCCCTGTCGGGGCTGGCTGCGGCATCCATCACCCTCGGCACCGCCCTCACGGCCGTGCCGCTGGCCGCCATCGCCCGCCGCCGCGGGCGCCGGCTGTCGCTCACGACGGGTATGGCGGTGGCGCTGGCGGGTGTCGCGATCGTGATCCTCGCGGTCGCGATGCGGGCGTTCCCGCTGCTGCTGGTCGGCTTCGCCATCGTCGGAGCGGGCCAGGCGGCCAACCTGCAGTCGCGGTTCGCTGCGGCGGACCTGGCGACGGATGCCTCCCGCGGCCGCGACCTGTCGATCGTGGTGTGGGCGACGACGATCGGCGCGGTGCTCGGCCCGAACCTCGTCGGCCCGGGGGAGGTGCTGGGCGACGAGCTCGGCATGCCCGCGCTGACCGGGCCGTACCTGTTCACCATCGTCGCCCAGGCCCTCGCGATCGTGCTCTACGCCGTCTTCATGCGCCCCGATCCGCTGCTGCTCGCGCAGCAGGTGATCGCGGCGGCCCCGGCGACAGGCCGGGCGATCGCACGGGCCGACCGACCCGTCGCGGCGCGGTACGCGATCTTCGCGGTGGCGGCCGCGCACGGAACGATGGTGTCGATCATGGCGATGACGCCCGTGCACCTCGCGCACCTGACGCACACCGAGTCCGAGGCCGCGACGCTGTCGATCATCGGCTTGACGATCAGCCTCCACATCGCGGGCATGTACGCGCTCTCGCCGGTCTTCGGCATCCTCTCCGACCGCGTCGGGCGGGTGCCAACGATCCTCGTCGGGCAGGCGCTCCTGGCCGCCGCGCTGCTGACCGCGTCGTTCGGCAAGGATTCGACGTTCGCGGTGACCGTCGCGCTCGTCCTGCTCGGGCTGGGCTGGAGCGCGTCGACCGTGGCCGGCGCGACCCTGCTCGTCGAGTCCTCGTCCGAGGAGCTGCGCACGAAGCGCCAGGGCATCAGCGACTTCACCATGAGCATCGTGGGCGGTGCGGGCGCGATCGCCGCAGGCGCGCTGCTGGGCTGGATCGGGTACGGCGGCCTTGCGCTGGTGGTGATGGTGCTCGTCGTGGCGTCGGTTCTCATGGCACCGCTCGGCTGGCGGGCGTCACGGCGCCCCGCCGCGTGGGGAGCCCGCGCCGATGGCTGACTGGTCCGACGTCGGCGACGCGTACGCGGCATCGTTCGCGGCGCTGTGCGCGGGCGCGGTCGACGCCCTGCTCGACGAGGCGGCCGCACGGACGACGGGTCGAGTCCTCCTCGACGTCGGCACGGGCCCGGGCACGGTGGCGGCGGCGGCCGCAGCCCGAGGGTGGGACGCCGCGGGCGTCGACGCCGAGGAGTCGATGCTCGCCGCCGCCCGCCGGCTGCACCCGGGGCTGTCGTTCAGCCTCGGCAGGCTGCCGCGGCTCGGGATCGATGCCGATGCCGCGGATGCCGTCACCGCGAACTTCGTGCTGAACCATGTGCCCGACGCGCGGGAATCGGCGAGGGAGCTCGCGCGCGTCGCCAAGCCGGACGGCGTGGTCGTCGCGACCATCTGGTACGGCGTCACGAGCCCGCTGCGGCCGATGTGGGACGCCATGCTCGATGCGGTCGGGCTGGACCGGCCGGCCGACAGGACGCTGCCCGCCGAGAAGGACTTCGGCCGCGACGCGGACGGCGTCGCGGCGATGCTGCGCGAGGGCGGTCTCGACGGCGTGCGCGCAGAGATCGTCGCGTGGGACTACGCGTTCGATCCGGCCGAGCTGTGGGCCGGGGTCGAGGGCGGGGTGGCGACGGTCGGCTGCATCTACCGCGCGCAGGATGCGGCCACCCGCGCGCGCATGGCACAGGCGTACGACCGCGTCACCAGCGAGCGGGCCGGCGCCGACGGGCGGGTGACGGTGCCGCACCGCGCGGTGCTCGTGTCGGGCCGACCCGGCTGAACCGCCGCGTCAGAACAGGGTCTCGACGAGGTCGGTGACCACGGCCGTCGAGGGGTCGAACGTGCTGTCGTCGAGCGTGTCGACGACGGGCACGAGGCGCCACTTGTCGAACATGGTGCACGGATGCGACAGCCCGAGCACGACCGTGTCGCCGATCGTGAGAGGGGTCTCCGCCGGCAGGCGAAGGAACCCGTGCTGGTCGTTCAGCTTGCTCAGCTCGGCGCCGGGAAGCGGCATCCGCTCGCCGCCGGACGTCAACGCGTACAGCGGCACCGGCAGTCCCTCGTCGTACGGGAAGTCGCGCTTGCCGCCGTCGATCAGCGCGAGTCCGGGTTCGGGGCGCGACACGACCCGGGCGATCCCGCGGGCGGCCGGGCGCAGGCCGGCGCCCTCGAACGGGGAGTTCTGCCGGTAGTAGCCGTGGTCGTGCACGATGTAGGCGCCCGAGCGCAGCACGAAGCGCGCGCGATCACTCTGGGCGGCCGCGGCGAAGGCGGTGCCCACCACATCGGGGTAGGCGCTGCCGCCGGCGGTCACGAGCACGTCGCCGTCGTCGTACAGGGGGGCGAACGCATCGTGGGCCGCGAGGATCTCGTCGACGAACGCGCGGGCCGCTTCGAGCCCCTCGGCGCCGCGCCCGTGCGCGACGGCGCCCTCGTACCCGGCGACGCCGGCCAGGCGCACCGCGGGCGACGCGGCGATCCGCTCGGCCAGCGCGACAGCCGCCGCCACGGATCTGACACCGGTGCGGCCGCCGGGCCGACCGAGGTCGACGAGTACCTCGAGCGGCCGCGACGGCGCAGCGCCCAGCGCGCGCTCGATGCCGTCGATCGCCGCCGGGTCGTCGACCCAGCTCCAGATGCGTGTGCCGGCGGCCGCCTCGGATGCCCACCGGATCGCCTCGGGCTGCGCGAGCTGGTTCGCGAGCATCACGGCCGGGATGCCGGCATCCACCGCCACCCGCAGCTGCCACGGCGTGGCCACCGTGATGCCCGTGGCGCCCGCATCCATCTGCCGTCGCCACAGCTGCGGCGCCATCGTGGTCTTGCCGTGGGGCATGAGCTCGAGGCCGCGGGCGGCGACCCAGCCGGCGAGGAACGCGATGTTGTCGTCGAGCGCGCCCTGGTCGAGGACGAGCAGCGGCGTCCACAGGTCGGCGAGCCGGGGCTCGCGGGCGAGGAACTCCGTGACGGTGAGGCCGGCCGCATCCGCCGGGAGCCCCTTGTCGTCCGCGCCGAGGACGCGCTCGATCGACATCACGCCTCCGGAAGGACCGCGACGACGTCGATCTCGACGAGGATGTCGTACAGGTCGGAGCCCACGGTGGTGCGCACCGGGTAGGGCTCGGCGAAGAACTCGGCGTACGCCCGGTTGTACTCGGCGAAGTCGCGCTTCAGGTGCTGCAGGTGCGCGGTCACCTTGACGACGTCGTCGAACGAGGCGCCCTTGGCCTCGAGCACGCTGCGGACGTTGCGCAGCACCTGCTGCGTCTGTTCGTACACACCGCCGGGGACGACCTCGCCGGTGGCGGGATCCTGCGGTCCGAAGCCCGCCGTGAAGAGCAGGCCGGCGGCGGCGACGCCGTGGCTGTACGGACCCGCCGGCTTGGGGGCGTTCTGGATCAGGACGGCTTCCTTGGTCATGGTGTTCCTTTCGTAGAGGCCGTGGAGACGTGCGGATGCCGCAGCCCGCGCCCCGGGCGGGCGCCGGTCAGCGCGCCGCCGCGGAGCACGTGGGCGCCGCCGACGAACACGTCGTCGATGCCGCGGGCGAGGGCGCGCGGATCGTCGTAGGTGGCGGCATCCATCGCGTCCGAAGGGTCGACGACGGCGAGGTCGGCGGCGGCGCCCGGCCGGATGACGCCGCGGTCCGTGAGGCCGAAGCGCTCGGCCGTACGTGCGGCGAGGTGCACCGCTGCGCGCTCCCAGTCGAACGAGCGCCCGACGTACGTGCCGAGGAAACGTGCGAACGAGCCGGCCGCGCGCGGGTGCGGCACGGCGCCGACGAAGATCCCGTCCGACCCGCCGGTGTGCGCGTCGTGGGCGAACAGCCGGGCGAGGTTCTCGACGGGGCGTTCGTCGCGCACAGCCATCACCGCGTTCACCTCGAGGCGCCCGGCGACGAGCAGGTCGAGCGTGGCATCGACCACGTCGGTGCCGCGTCGCTGTGCGATCTCGGCGAGGGTCAGGCCCGGCGCCCAGGCCCAGTCGGCCGCCGGCGTGTGTCCGACGCGGATCATCGACGGCCACTCCGGTCCGAGGCTCGGCTTGTCGGCGACGAGGGGGAACCACTCGGCGCGCAGCCGCGCCCGCTCGGCGGGGTCGGCGAGGCGTGCGATGGCGGCATCGACGTCGAGCGCGCTGTACTCGGGCGGCAGCACGGCCATCGACACCAGCGTGCAGCCCCGTGTGTACGGGTACATGTCGAACGAGAGATCTGCTCCGGATGCCGCGGCCTCGGCCAGCAGCCGCTCGGCGTCCGCGGCATCCACATGCAGGTGCGACACGTGGCCGCGCACCCCCGCGTCGGTGCAGATGGCGACGACCTCGCGAAGACCCGCCGCCGTGTTCGTCTCGTACCCGCCGCGCATGTGGGTGACGTACACCCCGCCGGCAGCCGCCACCGGCGCGCACAGCGCCGCGAGCTCGTCGGCGTCGGCGAAGATCCCCGGCACGTAGTCGAGCCCGGTCGACAGCCCCAGTGCGCCGGCGTCGAGCCCCTCGGCGACGAGCCGCTGCATCTCGGCCAGCTGGGCGGCATCCGCGCGTCCGGTCCGCATCCCCATCACCTCGTGGCGCACCGTGCCCGCCGGCACCAGATAGCCGACGTTGAGAGGCGTCGCGTGATCGTACGACGCGAGGAGCTCGGCCACCCCACCGCCCGCGTACGTCGGGTGGGCGCCGTTGATGGCGGCGAAGTAGCGGGACGCCCACACGCCGTCGCCGGGTGCGTACGACACGCCGTCCTGCCCGCCGACGACGGTGGTGACGCCCTGGCGCAGCAGCGCGAGCTGAACGGCCGGATCGAAGATCAGACCGTCGACGTGCGCGTGCGCGTCGATGAACCCCGGCATGACGAACCGGCCGTGGCAATCGACGACGGTGTCTCCCGGGAGCGCCTCGACCTCGCCGACGGCGCCGATCAGACCCCCCGCGATCTCGACATCCGCGTCGCGCCGCGGGCCGCCTGTTCCATCGATCACGACGCCGCCGCGCAGCACCGTGCGGTCGGTGTGGGGGGTCATGAGGCCTCCGTCGGAGCGAGGGCCGGCTGACCCGCGTCAGCAGTCTACGCAGTCCGGTGCCGGTGCCGGCGGCTCAGCGGCCGAGCGCGGCGAGCGCCAGATCGACGTCGTCGGCGTCGTTGAAGACGTGGAAGGCGACACGTGCGCGTCCGGCCCGGCCGGAGGCGGTGATGCCCGCGGCGGTGAGCCGGGCGAGATCGCAGCCCCCGGGGTCGTCCCACGTGACGATCGCCGAGGCGCGCTCCGGTGCCGGCAGCCCGAGGCCCGCCCGGAAGGCGGCGGCCAGACCGGTGGCGTGGGCATGCAGCTCGGCCGCGTCGATCGCGGCGAACAACTCGAGCGCGGGCGCCGCGCCGACGAACGCCTGCCAGGCCGGCGACACGTCGAACCGTCGCGCGTCGGTGGCGAGATCCACCTCGCCGCCGTAGCACGACGACCAGGGGTCGTCGCCCGCGTACCAGCCGGCGTGGATCGGCGTCATGCGGGCCGCCATACGCTCCGAGAGCGCGAGGAATGCGACGCCGCGGGGCGCGCACAGCCACTTGTAGGCATGGCAGACGACGGCGTCGTAGTCGGATGCCGCGACCGGGAGCCACCCGACGGCCTGCGTGGCATCGCACAGCGTGAGCGCGTCGTGCCGGGCCGCGGCGGCGACGACGGCCGCGGCATCCGCGACCTCTCCGGTCGCCGATTGCACGACCGAGAACGCGACGAGCGCCGTCTCGGCCGACACGTGCGCGGCGAGCTCGGCCAACGGCGCGGTGCGGACACGGATGCCGCGTCCGGCGTGCACGAAGGGCAGCACCATCGACGAGAACTCGCCTTCGGGGACGAGGACCTCCGCGCCGTCGGGGAGCGACGCGGCGATGAGGCCCGCGGCGACGGACGTCTGCGAACCGATGGCGATGCGTTCGGCTCCGACGCCGACGAGGGCTCCGAACAGCGCGCGCGAGCGCTCGACGGCGGCGCAGTACGCCGTGAGATCCGGGCGGCCGGCGGCGGACGCGTCGAGGTCGGCGAGGACCGCCTCGCGTGTGGCGCGGCTCGGCAGCCCGGCAGTGCAGGCCGCGAGGTAGTCGCGCCCGCCCGGGAACTCACGCTGCGCGGCGCGGATCACGGGGGATGAGACGGCGAGTGCGGACATGGGACCAGCCTGAGGGAGGCTGATTGCTCACGTCTATGGCAGGTATTCCATGAAACCCATAACAGAAGCTTATGCTCAGCGTATGACGGACGTGTTCGACGACGACCCGGGCTTCGATGCGCGGGAGCTGCGTCTCGTGAAGGCCGTCGCCGACGCCGGCTCGATCACCGGCGCCGCCCTCGAGCTCGGCTACAGCCAGCCCGCCGTCAGCCAGCAGCTCAAGCGCCTCGAACAGCGTCTCGGCGTCGCCATCGTCGAGCGCGTCGGCCGCAGCGTGCGTCTCACCGACGCCGGCCGCATCCTCGCACGGCACGCGCCGGCGGTCACGACCGCGCTGGACGCGGCCGCCGGCGAGCTCGCCGAGCTCCAGGGGCTCCGCGCCGCACGCGTGCGGCTCATGGCCTTCCCGTCGGCCTCGCCGACGATCGTGCCCCGGCTGCTGGCAGATCTGGCCGTGCGGCATCCCGGCATCTCGCTCACCTACGTCGAGGCCGAGCCGCCCGAAGCGGTCGACGCGGTCCGCGAGGACCGCACCGACATCGCGCTCACCTTCAGCTACCCGGGCGACCGGGACGACCCGCACGGGACGAGCGCGCGCGGGCTCGACGTGCGGTCGATCGGCGTCGACGAGATGCTCGCCGTGCTGCCGAAGGGACACCCGGGTGCCAGGGCCGCGTCGGTCGACGTCGCATCGCTCGCCGACGACTCCTGGATCGCAGGGTGCCCCCGCTGCCGCGGGCACCTGCTGGAGCTGTGCGGACGGGCCGGCTTCGCGCCGCGGATCGCGTTCGAGACCGACAACTTCGTCGCCGTCGAAGGCCTCGTCGCGCAGGGCATCGGCGTCGCCACCCTGCCGCGCATGGCGGTCGAGTCGTTCCCGCAGCTGCCGGGTCTGGCGATCGTGCCGCTGCCGGCGGGGGAGCAGCGCACGATCCACACCGTCACCGCGCGCGGCGCCGATCGCGTTCCCGCCGTGCGGGCGACGCTCTCGGCCCTGGCGCGGCTCGTCGCCGGTCCTGCGGCCGCCCCCGGCGGCGAGGCATCCGCGAACTAGACTTGACGGCGATGTCTTCTTCGCCTGACCCCCGCACCACGACCGCCACCGGCGCCGACGTCCGCGTCCGCTTCTGCCCGTCGCCGACCGGCCTCCCGCACGTCGGACTCATCCGCACGGTGCTGTTCAACTGGGCGTACGCCCGCCACAACGGCGGCAAGCTCGTGTTCCGCATCGAAGACACCGACGCGGCGCGCGACAGTGAAGAGAGCTACCAGCAGCTGCTCGATGCGCTGCGCTGGCTGAGGATCGACTGGGACGAAGGCGTCGAGGTCGGCGGGCCCCACGCGCCCTACCGCCAGTCGCAGCGTCACGACATCTACCGTGAGGTGCTCGACAAGCTCATCGTGGCGGGCGCCGTGTACGAGAGCTACTCGACCGCCGAAGAGATCGACGCCCGCAACGAGGCGAACGGGCGCGCGAAGCAGCTCGGCTACGACAACTTCGACCGCTACTTGACCGACGAGCAGAAGGCCGCCTTCCGCGCGGAGGGCCGTGAGCCCGCATGGCGCCTGCGCGTGCCCGACGAGGACCTCACGTACGTCGACCTGATCCGCGGCGAGGTGACCTTCCCCGCCGGCTCGTTCCCCGACTTCGTGCTGGTGCGTGCCGGCGGCGTGCCGCTGTACCCGTTCGTGAACCCCGTCGACGACGCGCTCATGGGGATCACGCACGTCATCCGCGGCGAGGACCTCATGCCGTCGACGGCGCGTCAGCTCGCGCTCTACGGTGCGCTGGTGGATGCCGGCGTCACGACCTTCATCCCGCGCTTCGCGCACATGCCGCTCGTGCTGGGCGAAGAGGGCAACAAGAAGCTCTCGAAGCGCGACCCGAAGGCGGACCTCTTCCTGCAGCGCGACAAGGGCTTCATCCACGAGGGCCTGCTCAACTACCTCGCGCTGCTCGGCTGGTCGATCGGCCCCGACCGCGACGTGTTCTCGCTCGAGGAGCTCGTCGCCGCCTTCGACATCGTCGACGTGAACCCGAACCCGGCCCGCTTCGACCAGAAGAAGGCCGAGTCGATCAACGGCGACCACATCCGGATGCTGCAGCCCGAGGACTTCGCCGCACGTCTGGTGCCGTACCTCTCGGCCGCCGGCATCGTGTCCGAGCCGCCGACGGCCGCGCAGCAGGCGATGCTCGCGGCGGCGGCGCCGCTCGTGCAGGAGCGCATGCAGCTGCTGGGCGACGCGCCGGGCCTTCTGGGCTTCCTGTTCTCGGACGACGTCTCGTACCAGGACGACGCCCTCGCGTCGCTGCCGGCCAACGCGAACGAGGTGCTCGTGGCGTCGGTGGGTGCGCTCGAAGTGGTGCCCGAGACGGACTTCTCGGCCGCGGCCGTTCAGGACGCCCTCGCGGGCGCCCTCATCACTCCGGTGGAGGAGGGCGGGCTGGGCCTCAAGCCGCGCGTCGCGTACGGTCCGCTGCGCGTCGCACTCAGCGGCCGCCGCGTGTCGCCGCCGCTCTTCGAGTCGATGGAGCTCCTCGGCAAGTCCGAGACCATCCGGCGGCTCGGAGCGCTGGTCGAGCATCGCTCCGACGCGCGCGGGTAGCGCCCCGGTTTGGAGCAGGTGCCGGGGTGACGTAGACTCATTCCTCGGCACCGCTTCGGCGGAAACGCCTTGGGGTATGGTGTAATTGGCAACACGGCTGATTCTGGTTCAGTTGTTCTTGGTTCGAGTCCAGGTACCCCAGCAAGATCGAAACCCCCGCTGAGCGGGGGTTTTCTTGTTTCCGATGCCATCACGCCGGTGCGTCGGCGATCACCTGGGTGAGGGCATCCTCTCCGAGC
>NZ_JBQCIP010000289.1:0-13724 GCF_051953575.1 Microbacterium sp. | reverse complement strand
TTCGCGATCTTCTTCTACCTCGTCGGCGTGTGGCGCCTGCGCCGCCGCGGCGACGCGTGGCCCGCCTACCGCACCATCATGTGGGTGCTGGGCTGGCTGCTGCTGGTATGGGTCACCGGCGGCGTCATCAACGTCTACCAGGACTACCTCTTCAGCATGCACATGGTCGGGCACATGCTGCTGACCATGGCGATCCCGCTGCTGCTCGTGCCGGGCGCGCCCATCACGCTCGCCGCCCGCGCCATCCACAAGCGCGACGACGGCACGCGCGGCGGGCGCGAGTGGATCCTGTGGGCCGTGCACTCCCCGGTCGCCCGCATCCTCACCAACCCGTTCGTCGCGGCCGGCATCTTCATCGGCTCGCTGTGGGTGTTCTACTTCACCGACCTGTTCCGGTGGTCGCTGTACGACCACCTGGGCCATGAGTGGATGGTCGCGCACTTCCTCATCACGGGCTACCTCTTCGTGATGTCGCTCATCGGCATCGACCCCGTGCCCTACCGCCTGCCCTACCCCGGGCGGCTGCTGCTGCTCATCGGCGTCATGGCGATGCACGCGTTCTTCGGCATCGCGATCATGATGCAGGAGGGGCTCATGGTCGCCGAATGGTTCGGCTCGATGGGCCGCACCTGGGGGGCGACCCCGATGGAGGACCAGTACACCGGCGGCGGCGTCGCCTGGTCGATCGGCGAGATCCCGACGCTCATCCTCGCGATCACCGTCGCGATCCAGTGGAGCCGCAGCGACGACCGCGAGACGAAGCGTCGCGACCGCCACGCGGACCGCACGGGCGATGCCGAGCTCGAGGAGTACAACGCCCGCCTGGCCGCGCTCGCCGAGCGCGACGCCCGCATCGGCGGCTGACGCTACTGCGTGTCGGGGCCGGTGACGACGATCGACGCCGACCCGTCGGGCTGCACGGTGATGGAGCCCTTGACGATGAACGGCACGTCCTCGCTCAGCGGGCGGACGCGGCCGTCGAAGATCGAGCGGATGTCGACGTCGATGTGCGCCATCGCCTCGGCGGGGAGGATCCGCCATCCGGCGCCGTCGGGCTCGACCGCGACCGTGGGCTGCGTGACGATCGACCAGGTCGGCAGGTCGCTGATGCGGTCCTGCACGAAGTAGCCGAACGGGCACGACGTCGGCTGCAGCACCTGCTGTGTGGCGCACTGCGTGAGGAACTCCTCGACCTTGTGCTGGACCACGCTGACGAACTGGTCGGTGGCGCGGGCCTCGACCTTCACCGGGATCGCGTGGAACGGGCTGTCCGACAGCACGGCGACCCCGGGCGTCGACGAGATCGCCGTGTCGACCGAGACCGAGTACAGGCCCGGTGAGAACACCAGCAGCGCGACGGGGGCGAGGGGGTCGGCATCCATCCCGTCCGGCGAGACCTGGCGCTTGTCGACCCGGAAGCCGTTGACGTCGAAGCTCATCGACCCGGTGACGCCGAGGCTCATGACGGCGAGCGGGCTCTTCGCGAACCGCCACGTCGGGGCGAGGCCGACCGAGCCCGCGCGCTCGACGGAGAAGGTCGTGGTGCCGTCATAGCCGCGGGCCGTGTACGCGACGGTGACGCGCGTGATGTCGCCCTCGGTCACCTCGGAGGTCACCCGCACGTCGTCGAGCGACGCCAGTGCGTCGCTGCGCAGCAGCGCGTCCGACGCGGTCGGCGGCAGGCCCGCGGCCTCGAGCTCGGCGGAGCTGACGGCCACACCGGGCATCGCCAGCGCATCGGCGGCGCGGCCGTCGGCGAGCAGGCCGACGTAGCGCTCCACGAACGCCGAGGGGCTGTAGAACTCGCGCTCGATCACGCCCCACGCGGCGAACACGGCCGCGACGAGCACGGCGCCGACGACCCCCAGGATCGTCAGGTCGAGGGCGAGGCTGCGGCGGCGGCGCCTCTTCGCCGGCGGCTGCACACGGTGAGGCGCGGCGCCCGCCGATGGTGCGGCGGTTCCGGGGGTCGCGTCGGAGACCGGGGCGCTCGCACCGCCGGATGCCGCGTCCAGTGCCGCCCGATCCACGCGACCAGTCTAGAAACCCCAGGCCGGGAGGCCACTGTGTGTCGCCCGGTTCTCCTGTGGACGATCCGGATGCCGTCCACAATCGCCGCGGGTCCGGCCGGGTGGCGGCATCCGGTCGTTAACATGAATCGGTGAGCACAACGCCATCGCAAGCCGGCATCGCGCTGTCGGCCGAGCAGGAGGCGCTGTTCCGGCTCATCGAAGACACGCGCGAGCACGTGTTCGTGACCGGCCGCGCCGGCACCGGCAAGTCGACGCTGCTGCAGCACCTGGCGTGGCACACGAACAAGCAGATCGCGGTGTGCGCACCCACGGGCGTGGCGGCGCTCAACGTCGAGGGGCAGACGATCCACTCGCTGTTCAAGCTGCCGCTCGGGATCATCGGCGGCCACGACGAGCCGCAGTCCGACGCGACGCGCAAGCTGCTGAACGCGATCGACACGCTCGTGATCGACGAGATCTCGATGGTCAACGCCGACCTCATGGACGCCATCGACCGCGCGCTGCGGCAGGCGCGCGGGCGACGCTCCGAGCCGTTCGGCGGCACGCAGATCGTCATGTTCGGCGACCCGTATCAGCTGGCGCCCGTGCCGCCGCGCGGCGACGAGCTGCGCTACGTCCAGGACCACTACCGCTCGTTCTGGTTCTTCGACGCGAAGGTGTGGGTCGGCGAGGCCGCGACCGACGGCATCCTCGATGTGGGCACGTACGGCACGGCGCTCAACATCCGCGAGCTCATCGACATCCACCGGCAGAACGATCCCGCCTTCAAGGCCATGCTCAACGCCGTGCGGTACGGACGCGTGACCGCCGACATCGCCCAGGTGCTCAACGACACAGGAGCACGGCGCCCGCCGGATCCGTCCGACGGCGAGCAGCCCATCATCACGCTCGCGACCCGCAACGACATCGTCAACAACATCAATCGCCGTCACCTCGACGAGCTGATCGGCCGCGAGCAGACCGCGGTCGCCGAGGTGAACGGCGATTTCGGACGAGGGGATGCCGCCTACCCCGCTGACCTGCAGCTCAAGCTGAAGGTCGGTGCCCAGGTGATGTTCCTGCGCAACGACACGGGGTCGTTCGGCGAGCCGCCGCGCTGGGTCAACGGCACGATCGGCACGGTGACGCGCATCGCCGGCGAATCGGTGCGGGTCGAGGTCGAGGGCGAGGAGTTCGACGTCGAGCCCTCGGTGTGGGAGAAGTACCGCTACTCGTACAACCCCGGCTCGAAGACGCTGACCCGCGACATCGTCGCGGAATTCACCCAGTTCCCGCTGCGGCTCGCGTGGGCGGTCACGATCCACAAGTCCCAGGGCAAGACGTACGACCGCGCCATCATCGACCTCGGGTCGGGCGCCTTCGCTCCCGGCCAGACCTACGTGGCGCTGTCGCGGCTGACCTCGCTCGACGGGCTGTACCTGTCGCGCCCGCTGCGCCCGCGCGACATCCAGGTGGATGCCGACGTCCAGCGCTTCATGCGCGACGCCGTCCGCGGCCCCGCGGTTTGAACCCGCTCAGGCGACGGCGGTGCCCATGGCAGCGGCCTTGGCGGCCGCGAGGTCCTCGAAGAGCTCGGTGTTGAAGCGGTACGCGAGCAGCACCTCGTCGATCACGCGCTCCTGCTCGGCGGCATCCCACGGGGCGGCGTCGAGCTGCTCACGGTAGACGTCCTTGAAAGCCTTGGGGTCGGCGATGTCTTCGAACAGGTAGAACCCGATGCCGTTCGTCTCGAAGCCGAAGCGTCGCGACATGAGGCGCCCGATGAACTGGCCGCCGGACAGGTCGCCGAGATAGCGGGTGTAGTGGTGGGCGACGAAGCCGCCCGCCCACGTCGCGCCGACCTCGTTGATGCGGTCGACGTAGCGCCGGGTGGTGGGCAGCGGCTCGATGCGCTCGCGCCAGTCCGGGCCGACGAGGAACTCGAGGTCGGCCTCGAGTGCGGGCAGCCGCGTGAGCTTGTCGGAGATGAAGACCGCGGCGACCGGATCGTTGCGCATCTGGCCGGCCGTGCGCTCGAGCGCCTCGTAGATGAACCAGTGCTGCACGACGAGCGCGACGTAGTCCTCGCGGGTGCCCTCCCCCGTCATGAGGTCGGCCATGAAGCCGGCGTGCTCGCTCGACGAGTGCGAACGGCTGGACCGCTCGCGGAGCGCGGTGGAGAACGGGATCGGGTCGCTCATACCTTCATGCTAACTGAAGATAAGGCGAACCTAACAAGTTCTTTCTCAGGAATGCGGCCGCGGCTCGATCCCCAGCCGGCGGCACGCCTCGTCGTACAGCGCGACGATCTCGCGGCGCACCTGCGGGCGCTCCGAGATCATCCCCGACGGCCACGGCGCGGCGACCTCGACCGTCGAGCCGTCGGCGAGCGTCGCCAGCCACACCCCGCCGGCGCCGTCGAAGCCGGTCATCGTCGAGGCCGTGACGACGGCATCCGCATATCCGTTCTCGGGGAGGAAAGCGCGGGCGATCAGCACGTTGTCATCGCCGTGGTCGCCGTTCATATGGCCGAGCACGCCGGCGACAACCGCCTCGTCGAATCTGTGGATCATGCTGACACCCTACGGACCGCCGTGCACGAGGGACGACTCCGGTGTGTTTGAATGCATTGCACGATCATCGGGGGGTGAGCATGCGGACCCGCTCCAGAAGTCGCCGCGCCATCGCGGTGATCGCGGGTGCCGTCGTATCGGCCCTCGTCCTCGCAGGCTGCTCGTTCGGCGGCAGCGCGGCCGAACCCGATGTGCCTCCCCAGACCGAGGTCGCCTTCCCCGACGATGTCGTCAAGGGACTGCAGGATGCCGTCACGAGTGCCATGGGGACGTCAGGGTCCTCGGGCGCCATCGTCGGAGTCTGGGCCCCCTGGAGCGGCAGCTGGATCGCGGGCCTCGGGACCCAGCGGCCCGACGGTGGCGGCGACGTGAAGGCCGACCAGCGGTTCCGTGCCGGCAAGGTGACGCGCGCGATGACCTGTGACGCGCTCTACGGCGCGGCCGACGCCGGCAGGGTAAAGCTGGACGACCCCGTGTCGGAGTACGTGTCAGGCGTCCCCGACCTCGCCGCGGTCACGCTGGAGGAGCTCTGCGACGGCACGTCGGGCATCGGCTCGTACAGTGACCAGCTGTACGGCGCGTGGCTCAGCAACCCGAAGCGCAACTGGGATCCGCGGTACCTCGCCAGCTTCGGTCTCGGCGAGCCCCGACCGACCCCGCCCGGGGACGCCTACAAGGACTCCGACGCCGGTTACGTGCTGCTCGGCCTCGCGCTGGAGCGCGCCACCGAGATGTCGGCTGCCGACCTGCTTCGCACGTACGTGACCGACCCTCTCGGACTGGCGGCCACATCGCTGAGCGACCTGCCCTCGTCGGGCGCGCTCCAGGGCGGCCAGTCCATGCCGAACGCCGAGGGGGCCCTCGACTGCGCGGCACCGCTCGACCTCACCGGCGTGTCGTCGAGCGGCGGCTTCACCGACGCCGGGGTCGTCACCGACATCCGCGACCTCGGCCGGTACGTGCAGGCTCTCGCCAGCGGCTCGCTCGTCGACGACGAGGACCGGTTCGCGCACCCGCTTCCGGTGTCGGCCGACGGCCCCTCCTGGTACACCGCAGACGGCGGCGCGCTCATCGCGGGCACGCTCATCGGCCAGTACGGCAAGATGCCGGGCTACCTCACCGCCGCGTTCGCCGATCCGAAGACGGGGCTGACCGTCGCGGTCGTGCTCAACAACTCCGCCGGCGACGGCCGCGTCGCCGAGTACCTCGCGTGGCAGCTGGCCGCGATCGCGTCGAAGGCGCCCGCGGCCGAGGGCGAGACGGCGCCGGAGGCGGGACTCCCGTGGACTGCGGAGCAGTTCGGCGAGGCCATCGCGTCGGCGGCGGTGTGCACGCCGCCCGCCTCCGAGTGACCGCCGGCACAGGCGCCGCGTCGGTCCCGCGCCGCGGCACGACTCCCGCCATCATGCTCGTGATCGCGGGGCTCGCCTGCCAGGAGGTGGGCGCGTCGCTCGCGGTGCTGCTGTTCCCGCAGGTGGGGCCGCTGGGCATGGTGATGCTGCGGCTCGTCTTCTCTGCGGCGGTGCTGCTGCTCATCGCGCGTCCGCGGGTGCGCGGTCACTCGCGGCGGGACTGGTCGTCGGTGGTGCTGTTCGGGCTCGTGCTCGCCCTGATGAACAGCCTGTTCTACCTCGCGCTGGAGCGCCTGCCGCTCGGCGTGACGGTCACGATCGAGGTGCTCGGCCCGCTCGTGCTGTCGATCGTGGCCGCCCGCCGCGCGTCGGCCTGGCTGTGGGCGCTGCTGGCGCTCGCCGGCGTCGTCGCGCTGGGCGGCGGCGGATGGGACCGCCTCGACCCGCTGGGCGTGCTGTTCGCGCTGGGCGCCGCAGCGAGCTGGGCGTTCTACATCCTCGCCTCCGCGCGGGTGGGGCGGGCGTTCCCGAAGCTCGACGGGCTCGCCCTGGCGATGAGCGTCGGCGCGCTGCTGTCGCTCCCGTTCGGGATCGTGGATGCCGGCACCGCTCTGCTGCGCGTCGAGATCGTCGCCCTCGGGGCGGCGGTCGCGGTGCTGTCGTCGACCATCCCCTACGCGTTCGAGCTGATCGCGCTGCGGCGTCTGCCGGCCGCCGCGTTCGCGATCCTGATGAGCCTCGCGCCGGCGACGGCCTCGCTCGCGGGTTTCATCTTCCTCGGGCAGCACATGACGTGGCTAGAGATCGCCGGCATCGCCCTCGTCATCGCGGCGAGCATCGGGGCGGTGCGCTCGTCGGCCCGCGCCGCGCGCGAGGCGGCCGAGCCGATCGCGTGACGCCGTTCGCTCAGGCGCCGCGGGGCGGGGCCGTGGATCCGCGGACGTTGAGCGTGGGGTTCAGCACCACCCGGTGCACGGGCCGCGCCGGGTCTTCGAGGCGGCGGACGACGAGGTCGACGGCGGCGCGGCCGACCGCGGCGCGGGGCGGGGCGACGGCCGTGAGCGGCGGCGTGAAGATCTCGGCGACCTCGTCGTCGTAGGCGACCACCGACAGGTCGCCGGGCACCGAGATGCCGCGGTTCATGGCGAGGTCGACGAACGCCATCGCCTCGGGGTCGGAGTGCACGAGGATCGCCGTCACGCCGTTGGACAGTGCGGCGTCGAGGGTCGAGTCGACGACCGCCGAGAAGTCCGGGCTGGTGCGCGGCGGCAGGCTGGTCTCGAACTGATCGGCCGGAGTCAAGCCGAGCTCGGCGCACGCGGCATGCCAGCCCGCGGCGATCTTGCGCGAGGTGGGCGAGTCCCTGGCGATGATGAGCCCGACGCGGCGGTGGCCGAGCGAGGCGAGGTGCCGCGCTGCGAGCACGGCGCCCAGCGCGTGGTCGGTGGTGACGTTCTCGACCGGGCTGCCCTCGGGCAGCACGACGGCATCCCGCTCGACGAGGACGTTCGGCACCCCGCTGTCGGCGAGCCACTGCACCACGTCCTGCGCGTGCGGGGTGTCGGTGTTGGGGGCGAGCACGAGTCCGCGGACGCCCTCGGTGTGCACGAGGCGCTCCAGCACGGGGCGTTCGTCCTGAAGCTCGTACGACGCGCCGCGCACGACGACCCCCATGCCGTGGCGGGAGGCCTCGGCCTCGGCGCCCCGCACGACGGTGGGGTAGTAGAACGTCAGCGACGGCACGAGCATGGCGATCGACCCGGCGCGGGTGACGGATGCCACCGCCGAGGCTTCGAGGTCGTCGAGCGAGCCGGCGGCCGGGACGGCGCCGCCGTGCACGCGCACCAGCAGGCCTTCGCGTTCCATCTGGGCGAGGTCGCGCCGCAGCGTGACGGGGGCGACGCCGAGCTCGTCCATCAGCTGAGCGACCCGCACGGCGCCGTCGCGCTCGAGCGAGGCCAGCACGTGCGCACGCCGTTCGGCGGCCAGCAGTGCCGGTGTCTGGTCGGTCATCGGGCGTCCTCCGCGTTCGTCTGGTCCAGTTCTACCGTGACCGCGACGCTGTCGCGGGACGTGACATCGAGATCGAGGCGCGTGAGCCTCGCGCCCCACACGCTCGACAGCACGGGGTCGTCGAGTTCGCGCACGACGAGCGACGCGTCGACCCCCGCGGGCCACGAGATGCGGACGGGGCGCGCACCGTCGAGGGGGGTGACGACGGCGGAGGCGCCGTCGATCCGCACGTCGCCGGCGAGCAGCAGGCGCACCTCGGTGCGATGCGCCGAGGTTCCCGGGGTCCAGGCATCCGAGACGATCACCCTCCCGGCGGCACGCTCCAGCCGCACGGAGCGGCGCCAGGACGAGACCCCCGGGTATGCTCCTGACAGCTCGGCCGCGAAGCCGGTGTCGTCTCCGATCGAGACCTCGACGCCGGATGCCGCGAACTCGGCGCCGGCCGGCTGCTCGCGGCCGTCGATCACGGGCACGTTGTGCCATCCGCTCTGCATCGTCCAGATGTCGTAGCGGTCGGGGCCGAAGGTCTGCAGCGTGTAGGTCGGGCGCCCGGCATCCACCACCACCGGCACGCCGTCGGAGGCGACGATGAACGACCCGACGTCGTTGTGGTTGTGGTGCTCGCCGTTGTGACCGCCCTTCGCCGCCACTGCGAGCCCGTGCGCGGTGCCGCCCTGCGACCGGGCCAGCAGCACCTCGGTCGACGGCAGCCACACGTCACGCGGGCAGGGCGACGACTCCTGCGCGGCGGCGAGCCAGGCCCGGTCGGTGATGCCGCGCAGCAGCCGGCCGAAGCCCGGGTGCTCGATGGCGGCGGGCGAGCCGGGCTCGCGGTGCGACGCGGCGTGGGCGGCGGCATCCTGATCCCCCGCGGCGAGCGCCGCACGGTGGAGGGCGTGCCACGGCTGGGCCGCCGAGACCCGGGCCTGGCCGTCGGCGAGGTTCAGGTACCAGTCGCCGCCGAGGTGCATGCGGTGGGGGAACGCGACGGTCTCGCGCAGTGCGGTGATCCCCGACGCGTCGAGCACTCCCCCGGTGGCGTGCCGCACGATGTCGAGGGCCTCGAGGGCGCGGCAGGCGCCGTTCCACCAGTACGCGTAGCCCTCGTCGATGGCGCCGTCCTCGGGCAGCACCGACACGTAGCGGTCGATGCCCTCCAGCGCGAGTGCGACGATCGCGGCGCGCTCATCGGCCTCGGCAGGGTCGTCCAGCAGGCGGAGGGCGGCGACGAGCACGTTGCCGTGGATCCAGGGGTTCCAGTTGTGGACGTCGCCGTCCAGGCCCAGCCAGTGCCAGTCCCGGCGCTCGGTGAACGGCTCGAAGATGCGCACGCGCGTCTCGTGGCGCACGCGGGAGCGGATGCCGGGGTACCGGGCCTCGAGACGGTCGCCGATCAGCTGGTCGACCCATGCGAGCAGACTCACCACCTCGCCGGCGCCCAGGTCGAGGTACGGAGAGGTGACGACGGGCAGCACCGAGCCGTGGACGCGGAAGGCGTCGTCGTGCGCGGGCCAGCACCACGAGCTCTGCTCGCAGAACAGCCAGACGCCGTCGAGCACCTCCGCGAGGTAGCGCGGGCCGTGGACGGGGTCGTCGGCCAGGACGGCGGCGGCCACGGCGGCGCGCGAGAGGCGGCGCTGGCGCTCGTAGAGCACGCTCTCCCAGCCCTCGCGGTCGCCGTCGTCGTGCAGGCGCGCGGCTGCGGAGGCGAGCGGCACGGGCCAGGGCCGGCCGAGGTCGGCTTCGGCGCGCTCCAGGATCCCGCGGATCGAGACGGCGTCGGCCTCGCCACCGGGCGCCCAGACGGTGCGATCGGCGGAGGATGCCACGGGCAGCGCCTGCGCGGGCGCCGCGAGCAGTGCGGCCAGCGCGGCCGTGAACCCGGACGCGTCGGTGCCGGCCTGGCGCTGGTACGTCTCGGCCAGACGGCCCTCAAAAGGCCGGGTCGCGCCATCCAAAACGGTCACAGGGGGATCCTCCTCATCGATTCACCGTACACGCAAAGCGATCACAAACGATCATAACGAATCCAAAACAGTCTTGCAATGAACGAAATGGATTGCTACAGTCCCAAACGTTCGCCTTCTCTGGAGGGCGGAAGGCGACAAATCTGATCAAGGGAGATCCCAGTGACGGTCCAGCACCACGGCACATCTGCTCGCACCGCGGTGGACGCCGACTGGAGCCGCGACGAATGGATCGCCTTCGCGGACCACCTGCTCGCCACCGCCCGCTCGTACGCGTCGCCCGGCCACGGCCGCATCCACTTCCCGGGCGCCGAAGGCGGCTACGGGCACGCGGTCGACGGCCTCGAAGGCTTCGCCCGCACCTTCCTGCTCGCCGGCTTCCGCATCGCGGGCGCCCGCGGCGAAGGCACCGAGGAGCTCGCCGACTTCTACCGGCAGGGCATCGTCACGGGCGTCGACCCGGATGCCGCCGACCGCTGGGTGCGGCTGGACGAGCACGCTCAGGCCAAGGTCGAGGCCGCATCGCTCGCGCTCGTGCTCGACATGACGCGTCCGTGGATCTGGGACCGGCTGGATGCCGTCACGCAGGAGCGCGTGATCGCCTACCTCGCTCCCGTCGTGGGCGACGCCACCTACCCGAAGACGAACTGGCTGTGGTTCCGGATCGTCGTGCAGACGTTCCTGCGCTCGGTCGGCGGCCCGTGGTCGGCATCCGACATCGCCGATGACCTGGCGCTGCACGACGTGCTCGTGCGCGAGGACGGCTGGATCTCGGACGGGTTCGAGCGCTCGTACGACCACTACGTCGGCTGGGCCCTGCACACCTACCCCGTGCTGTGGTCGCGCATGCAGGGCGCCGAGGAGCTCGCCGGCGGCCGTACCGCCGGCGACGTCGTCCGCCTGGATCGGTACCTGCAAGACGCCCGGGCCCTCGTGGGCGCCGACGGCTCGCCGCTCATCCAGGGCCGCAGCCTCATCTACCGCTTCGCCGCGGCCGCGCCGTTCTGGGTCGGCGCGATCGCCGAGGTACCGTCGGTGCCGCTCGGGCAGCTGCGCCGGGCCGCGAACGCCGTGGTCGCGCATTTCGTCGGGCGCGACGCCCCGGGCGAGGACGGCGTCCTCACGATGGGCTGGCACCACGAATGGCGCGAGCTCGCGCAGTCGTACTCGGGCCCCGGCTCGCCGTACTGGGCCGTCAAGGGGCTCCTCGGCATCTCGCTGCCCGCCGACCACCCGGTGTGGGCGGCGCCGACCGAGCCGCTCCCGGCCGAGGCGGGCGACGACGTCCGCGTCGTCCGGTCGGCCGGGTGGGCCGTGTCGGGCACCGCGGCCGACGGCATCGTGCGCATCGCCAACCACGGCAGCGACCACGCCGCCGACGGCGCGCTGGTCGGCGACTCGCCGCTGTACGCCCGCATCGGCTATTCGACCGCAACGAGCCCGCTCGCGAACCGGACCGCGTGGGAGGAGCCGCTGGAGCAGTCCGTCGCCCTCGTCGACGCGGCCGGCCGGGCCACCCACCGGGCGGCCATGCACCTCATCGACGTGCGGGTGGACAGCGAGGGCCCGGCCCGCGTCGCGATCGCGGCATCCGTCTCTCGCGCCCACTGGCTCACCCCGCGGCCGGCGGCGCACCGCCACGGCTCGGGCCTCGACGGCGACGTGGAGCTCGCCGGCGTCGTGACCGTCCACTCGCTGCTGCGCGGCCCGTGGGAGGTGCGGCTCGCGCGCGTCGACTCCCTCGAACCCGGCGTCGACGCGGGCGCGCTGCACCTGCGGGTCGGCGGCTGGGCGCTCGCCGGCGGCGACGTCGAGGGGCGTGCCGACGACGTCTCGGCCTCGGCGACCGCCGACGGCCTGAGCTCCGGCATCCGGTCGATCCTCGGAGCGGGCATCGGCAGCGTCGAGGAGCGCCTCGACGCCAGCCCGCTCGGACCCGTCGCGATCGTGCCGGTCGTGACGTACCCCGTCGTGCCCGGTGCGTGGATCGCCACGCTCATCGAGTTGACGACCGAAGACCTCGCATCGTCCGGCGATGCGACCGTCGACGTCCGCACGGACGACGGCGACACCACCGTCACGGTCTCCTGGCCGGACGGGACGGCGACCACCAGTCGCCTCGCGAACTCCGGAGACGCGTCCGACGCCGACCGGTGAACCCGATGGGCCCGATGAAGGGTCCGCAATCACGAAGGAGTACCCCCAGTATGAAGCGCTCATACGCTGCCGCGGCAGGCATCGCCGTGGTCGCCACGCTCGCCCTCGCCGGCTGCAGCAGCAACGGCGACGACGCCGCCGCGCCCGAGGAGTCGTCCGGCCCGGTCACCCTCACCATGTCGGGATGGAGCCTGGACACGACGCCCGAGTTCCAGAAGCTCGCCGACGCGTTCCACGAGAAGAACCCCGACGTCACGATCGAGCTCAAGGGCTACGACGCGGCCGAGTACAACACGCTCGTCACCGCCGACCTCGCCGCCGGCTCGGCCCCCGACATCATCACGCAGAAGGAGGTCAAGTACGTCCCGACCTTCGTCAACGGCGGCCAGCTGCTCGACGTCTCGGACGTGAAGCTGCCCGACGGCATCAGCGGCGCGAAGTCGTACGAGGTCGACGGCACCGCCTACGCGGTCCCGTACCGCAACGACTCGTGGGTGCTGTACTACAACAAGGCGCTGTTCGACCAGGCCGGCGTCGACTACCCCGACGGCACCTGGACGTGGGATGACTACGCCGACGCCGCCGACGCGCTCACCAAGGGCCTGACGGCCGCAGGCAGCGCCGCCAAGGGCGCGTACCTGCACAACTGGCAGTCGACGGTCCAGGGCTTCGCGAACGCCCAGACCGACAGCGACATCCTCAAGGGCGAGTACGACTACATGGAGCCCTTCTACGAGCGCCAGCTGGCGATGCAGGACGCCGGCGACCAGGTCGACTACAACACCGCCAAGGCCAACCAGCTCACCTACCAGGGCGAGTTCGGCAAGCAGAACGCCGCCATGCTGCCCATGGGCACGTGGTTCGTCGCGACCCTGATCGCGCAGCAGGCGTCGGGCGACGCCGACACGTTCGACTGGGGCATCGCGCCGATCCCGCAGGAGTCGTCGAAGACCACCGGTCTCGACAACACCCCCGTCACCTTCGGCGACCCGACCGGTCTGGGCATCAACGCCGCGATCGACAAGTCCAAGGTCGCCGCTGCGAAGGAGTTCCTCGCCTTCGCCGCCGGTGAGGAGGGCGCTCAGGTGCTCGCGGGCATCGGCATCACGCCGGCGCTGCTGACCGACGCGGTCGTCGACACGTACTTCTCGGTCGACGGCGCTCCCACCGACGACCTGTCGAAGTTCGCGTACTCGACGCACGAGGTGCACCCCGAGAACCCGACCTCCGACAAGGCTGCGGCGATCCAGGGCATCCTCGGCGACATGCACACCGCGATCATGTCGGGCTCGCAGTCGCCGGCCGACGCCATCAAGGAGGCGCAGGACCGCGTCGCCAACGAGGTCGGCACCGACTGATCCCGTCCTGATACCCGGTGCCCGGTCCGCTCTCCGCGGGCGGGCCGGGCACCGCACCAGCACCCATTCCCGACAGGCCCCTCTGGAGGTCCGCCATGGCGACCATCACCGCCACCGAGGCCGGCACCGCGCCGCCGCCCGCGCGCCGCCCGCGCTCGAAGCTGCGCCTGCGCAACACCCTCATCGGGTGGAGCTTCATCCTCCCCAACTTCATCGGCTTCGGCGTCCTCACGCTCGTGCCGATCGTCATCCTCTTCTACATGGCGTTCACGAACTGGAACGTCTTCGGCAA
>NZ_JBQCIP010000288.1:0-3560 GCF_051953575.1 Microbacterium sp. | reverse complement strand
GCTACTCTTACCGGTTCGAAGCCGGATTCGTGAATGCCCGGGTTTGCGAGGCTGACAGCCCGCAAAATGCCCGCAACTCTAAATGAGGGGGTCTCGCATGGGGCGTGGCCGTCAGAAGGCGAAGCACACCAAGATCGCCCGTGAGCTGAAGTACGACACGTACAGCGTGAACTACTCGGCGCTCGAGCGCGAACTCGGTCACCACAGTGAAGACGAGTACGTCGACAAGTGGGCGGACCAGTACAGCGACGAGGACGAGGACGAGACTTCGCCGCTCTCGTCGTCGCAGGCGTAACGCACCGCCCGCACCGCGTCACCACGTGCCGTGGTGGCGCTCCCACTCGTCCTCGACGGTGTGGGGACGTGCCGCGACGGCGCCGGCGGGGATGACCGCGACGACGACGAGCGTGAGCACGATGATCGGCCCGGTCCATGAGTCCGTGGCGTCGTGCAGCAGCCCGATGCCGAGCGGGAACAGCGCCGCGATGCCGTAGCCGATGCTCTGCACGAAGCCGCTCAGCGCCACCGCGCCCTCGTGGGTGCGCGTCCGCAGCCCGAGCAGCACGAGCACGAGCGGGAACAGCAGCGGGGCCAGCCCGAACAGGGCGACCCACAGCCACGGCGCGAACGTGGGAGCGAACAGCAGCCCGGCGAGGCCGGCGAGCCCGCATGCGATCGCGACGCCGATGAGCAGCCGGGTCGCGTTCCACCGCGTGACGAGCAGCGGAACGGCGAGGGATGCCGGCAGCCCCATGAACCCGAACAGCGAGAGCAGGCCGCCTGCCGCGGCGGGGGTGACCCCGGCGACATCGACGAGCATCTTGGGCAGCCACGCGAACGACGTGTAGGCCATCGTCGCCGAGGCGGCGAAGCTGACCAGCAGCGCCCACGCCAGCGGCACGCGCCACATGCGCCCGAACACGCGCGGACTCGGCTCGTCGACGTCCTCGTCGTCTGCGACATCGGGAACCCCGATCGCGACCGTCTCCCGGTGGTGACGCACCGCCAGGCCGATCCAGGGGATCGTGGCCACCAGGGCGAACACCGCCCACAGCCCGAGTGAGAAGTGCCAGTCCGACGCATCGGCCACGGGCACCGCGACGAGCGCCGGCAGCGCCGTCGAGATGGCCATCGTCGTGGAGTACACCGTCGTCATGAGCCCGATGCGGTCGGGGAAGTAGCGCTTCACGAGCGGCGGCAGCAGGATGTTGCCGGTGCCGACCGCCGCGAAGACGAGCGCGGTCCCCGCCAGCAGCAGGCCGGCGTCGGGAGCGAGGCTGCGCGCCACGAGCCCGAGCGCGACGACGACCATCGCGGCGACCGCGAGGCGCTCCAGTCCGAAGCGGCGCTCGAGGGCGGGCGTCAGCAGGCCGAAGACGGCGTAGCAGACGGGCGGGGCGGTGCCGATGAGACCGATGACCGCCGCCGGCAGGTCGAACTCGGCCGAGATGTGGTCGAACAGCGGAGAGAGCGAAGCGACCGCCGAGCGCAGCGAGAACGCGAACAGTACGATCCCCACCACTGCGAGGGTCCTCCCCTGCCACAGCGGGCGCGGGGTCGACATCACCCCTCCAGCCTATGGCGGAGCAGGATGCCCGGGCTCCGGCATCCGCGTCCCCTTCGGGGACTGCGACTACTGGCTGCTCGACACGTGCCAGGCGCCGCGGCGCACGATGCGCTCGAGCTCGTGGGCACGGGAGGCGAAGTCCTCTGCCGTCGTCGACAGCGACACCGCGCCGACGGTCCGCCCGCTGCGCGACTTGACCGGCGCGGCGATGCAGGCGAGCTTCGGCATGTACTCCTCGACCTCGACGGCGATCTGCTGGGCGCGCACCTCGTCGAGCTGCTCGAGCAGCTCGTGCTCGCCCGTGATCGATCTGCGTGAGACGGCGGCGGCTCCTCGGCGCTCCAGAAAGCGCCGCACCTCGGCGTCGTCGCGCGCCGCGAGCATGAGCTTGCCGAACGCGGTGACGTGCGCCGCCTCGGCGAATCCGACGTGCAGCTGGCCGATGCGCGGGTGGGCGGCCGAGTCGGCGACGTGCGCGACAGCGATGTCGTCGCCGCGGAAGACGGTGAGGTATGCGGGGGCGCGTGCCGCATCGCGCATACGGGCGAGGATCTCGCGTACCTCGGGCGTCGCGACGAGCTGCGAGCGCACGGCCCTGCCGAGCCCGTCGACCGCCCGCCCCAGGGTGTAGCGGGCATCGGCGCCGCGCACGAGATAGTCGTGCGTCTGCAGCGTCGCCAGCAGCCGGTAGGTCGTCGCGGTCGACAGCTCCAGCCGCACGGCGAGCTCCGCGGCGGTCAGGCCCCCGGCCTCACCCGACACCTCATGGAGGATCTGCAGCACGCGATCCGCCGAGCGGATGCCGCCGGTGTCGCGCAGGGTGGCGCTCATGCCGTCAGTGTACGTCCGCGCCGTTTCGCACATCGTGAGAATCCGGCTCGCGACCCCGGGCGCCGCGGGCGGACGCTGAGACACGACACTGACGTCCAGAGAGGAAACCCGCCATGTCAGAGAAGATCCTCATCCTCACCGGCGACGCCGCCGAGACCCTCGAGGTGTTCTACCCCTACCACCGCCTGCAGGAGGCGGGGTACGAGGTGCACATCGGCGCCCCCGAGAAGCGCAAGCTTCAGTTCGTGGTGCACGACTTCGTCGACGGCTTCGACACGTACACCGAGAAGCCCGGTCACACCTGGGACGCCGACATCGCCTTCGCCGACGTCGACCCCGCCGACTACGTCGCGATCGTCGTGCCCGGCGGCCGGGCGCCCGAGTACATCCGCAACAACGACGACGCGAAGCGCATCGTGCGGCACTTCTTCGAGGCGAACGAGCCGGTCGCCGCGACCTGTCACGGCCCCCTCCTGCTCGCCGCAGCCGGCGTGCTGCAGGGCCGGACGTCGTCGGCCTACCCCGAGCTCGCGATCGACGTCGAACTGGCCGGCGGCGTGTTCGAGAACGGCGGCGGCGTCGTCGACGGCAACCTCGTGTCGGCCCGGGCGTGGCCCGACAACGGCACGTGGATGAAGGCCTTCCTCGAGGTGCTCGAGGGCGCGAAGGTCACGGCCTGACGGAACGCATCGGCCCGCGGCCTCCGGGGGGACGCCGCGGGCCGGTGCCTGTGACTCTGACTGCCCGGGCTCAGGACTCCTGCGAGCCCTCGACCCAGGCCAGGTACTCGTCGCTCACGGTGCCGGTGACGTAGCGGCCGTCGAAGCAGCTCATGTCGAGGTCGTCGAGGTCGGATCCCTCGAGGATCGCGGCCTTGAGGTCCTCGACCTCCTGGTACACGACGAAGTCGGCGCCCAGCTCCTGGGCGATCTCGGGGATCGTCCGGCCGTGCGCGACAAGCTCGTGACGAGACGGCATGTTGATGCCGTACACGTGCGGGTAGCGGACCGGCGGCGCGGCCGAGGCGAACGTGACGCTCTTGGCTCCGGCATCCCGAGCCATCTGGATGATCTCTTTCGAGGTCGTGCCGCGCACGATCGAGTCGTCGATCAGCAGCACGTTCTTGCCCTTGAACTCGCTCGACATCGCGTTGAGCTTCTGG
>NZ_JBQCIP010000287.1:0-13734 GCF_051953575.1 Microbacterium sp. | reverse complement strand
TGCAAGCGCTTCCAGCTTCTCCCCCTAGAATGCGAGCGTGAAGGCCATCCGAACGTTCACCGTCCGTCCCGTCCTCGCCGCCTCGCTCGCTCCCCTGGACCGGCTCGCCTCCAACTGGCGCTGGTCGTGGAGCCGGGCCACACACTCGCTCTTCGCCTCGATGGATCCCGCACTGTGGGACGAGATCGGCGCGAATCCTGCCCGCATGCTCGGCGCGCTCGGACAGGAGCGCCTCGACCAGCTCGCCGAGGACGACGCTTTCGTCGCACGGGTGCGCGAAGAGGATGAGCGCCTCACCGCCTACCTCGACGGCGACCGCTGGTTCCAGCGCCTCGAGGGCGACAAGCCCGTGCACATCGCCTACTTCTCCCCCGAGTTCGGCGTCGACGGTTCGCTGCCGCAGTACTCGGGCGGTCTCGGCATCCTCGCCGGCGACCACCTCAAGAGCGCGTCGGACCTCGGCGTGCCGCTCACCGGCGTCGGCCTGTTCTATCGGGCGGGCTACTTCCGCCAGTCGATCGGCGACGACGGCTGGCAGCGCGAGAGCTACCCGCTCCTCGACCCGTACGGCCTCGGCCTCACCCTGCTGCGCGACCGCGAGGGCGCGCCGGTCGAGATCGCGCTGCAGCTGCCCGGCGACCGTCGCCTGCACGCCCGCGTGTGGGTCGCCGACATCGGCCGCATCCCGCTGCTGCTGCTCGACTCCGAGACGCCGTCGAACACCGACGAGATGCGCCGTGTCACCGACCGCCTCTACGGCGGGGGCGGCGAGCACCGCCTGCTGCAGGAGCTGCTCCTCGGCGTCGGCGGCGTGCGCGCCGTCCGCGCGTTCAGCGACCTGACCGGGCGCCCGACCCCGGACGTGTATCACACGAACGAGGGCCACGCCGGGTTCCAGGGACTCGAGCGGATGTCGGAGCTCATCACGCACGACGGGCTGACGTTCGACGAGGCTCTCGCGCAGGTGCGCGCGGGCACGGTGTTCACGACGCACACGCCGGTGCCCGCGGGCATCGACCGCTTCCCCCGCGACCTCATCGCGGACTTCCTGACGAGCGGCCTCTTCGAGGGCCTCGACGCGGGTCGCGCCATCTCGCTCGGCCTGGAGACGTGGGAGGGCGGCGACCAGGGCGTCTTCAACATGGCGGTGCTCGGCCTGCATCTCGGTCAGCACGCCAACGGCGTCTCGCTGCTGCACGGCGAGGTCAGCCGCGGCATGTTCGGGATGCTGTGGCCCGGGGTCGACACCGACGAGGTGCCGATCACGTCCATCACGAACGGCGTGCATGCGCCGACGTGGGTGCATCCCGCCCTCAAGGCCGTGAGCGAGCGGGCATGGGGCGACGCGCACACCGACACGCACGATTGGAACGACCGTGCCGTCGTGAGCGACGCCGAGCTGTGGGGCGTGCGTCAGCAGATGAAGGGCGAGCTCGTGGCCGAGGCGCGGCGGCGGGTGGCGGCATCCGTCTCCAACGGCCACACGCCGGCCTGGGTCGACGACCTGCTCGACCCCGAGGTGCTCACGATCGGGTTCGCGCGCCGCGTGCCGACGTACAAGCGCCTGACGCTCATGCTGCGCGATCCCGAGCGGCTGACCCGGCTGCTCACCGACCCCGAGCGGCCGGTGCAGATCGTGATCGGCGGCAAGTCGCACCCGGCCGACGACTCGGGCAAGATCCTCATCCAGGAGCTCGTGCGCTTCAGCCGCGACCCGAAGGTGCGCGGACGGATCGTGTTCCTGCCGGACTACGACATCACGCTCGCCAAGGATCTCTACCCCGGCTGCGACGTCTGGCTCAACAACCCGCTGCGCCCGCTGGAGGCGTGCGGCACGAGCGGCATGAAGGCGGCGCTCAACGGCGCCCTCAACCTGTCGATCCTCGACGGCTGGTGGGACGAGTGGTACGACGGCCAGAACGGCTGGGCGATCCCGACGGCCGATACGGCGTCGAACGACGAGGAGCGCGACGACGCCGAGGCCGCAGCCCTGTACGACCTCATCGAGCACCAGCTGGTGCCGAAGTTCTACGAGCGCGAGGGCGGGATCCCGGTCGGGTGGCTGGGCATGGTGCGTCACACGATGACCGATCTCGGCACGAAGGCGACGAGCGACCGCATGGTGCGCGACTACGTCGAGCGCCTGTACGTGCCGGCCGCGAAGCACGACGTCGCACTGCGGGCCGACGGCTTCGCCGAGGCGCGCGCGCTGGCGGCGTTCGTGACGCGCGTCAGGGAGGCCTGGCAGCGGGTGTCGATCGCGAGCGTCGAGGGATCCGGCATCCCGCAGCAGGCGCAGGCCGGCGACACGCTCGAGGTCCGCGCCGACGTGCGGCTCGACGGGCTGTCGCCCGATGACGTCGCGGTCGAGCTGCTGTACGGCCGCACCAACGAGGACGACGCGCTGGCCCGTGACCACTCCGTGCACCTGCTCTCGCCCGCCGGCGAGCCCGTGGACGGCGTGACGGCCTTCACCGCCGCGCTGCCGCTGTCGGTCACGGGGACGTTCGGCTACACGGTCCGGGTGCGCCCCGCGCACGCGCAGCTGGTGTCGCCGGTCGAGCTCGGCCTCGTCACGTACGCGTCCTGACGGACGAAGGGATGCCGGCGGCTTCGGCCGCCGGCATCCCTTCGTGTTCTCCGGGGCAAACGTTAAATCGTTCCAATCTGGCACCGCGAAACCTTGACCCGCTCCGCACGCGGGGCTAGCGTCATCGGGAAAACGTATTCCCGCACCTCTGCCGGGCATACGCGAACGCACGATGAGACCCCCACACCCTCGGGAGCGGTTCGACGATGAATCCACGCAAGACACCCTTCCTGCTCGCGGCCGGCGCGGCCGTGTGCGCCCTGACCCTCGGACTGGCGCAGCCCGCGCTGGCCGACGACTCCCCCACCCCCACCGCAGGCCCCCAGCTCGAGTCGCTGGACCGTGGCCTCGTCGCCGTCGCGACCGGTGAGGGCGTGTTCCTCAGCTGGCGCCTGCTCGGCACCGAGGCGGGGCCGGCCACCGCCACGGGAGTGAGCGGTCCCTCGTTCGCGGTGTACCGCGACGGCGAACGGATCGCGACCGTCGACGACAGCACGAACTTCGCAGACCCCGACGGCACGTCGACGTCGGCCTACACGGTGGCTCCCGCGTGGCACGACGTCACCGGTGAGCAGTCCGCGCCGGTCGCGGTGTGGGGTGACGGCTTCTACGACCTGCCCCTCACCAAGCCCGCCGACGGCGTCACCCCCGCGGGCGAGGCGTACACGTACTCCGCCAACGACGCGTCGGTCGCCGACGTGGACGGCGACGGCGCCTACGAGTTCGTCGTCAAGTGGGACCCGTCCAACTCGAAGGACGTGTCGCAGAAGGGCTACACGGGCCCGGTCTACATCGACACGTACGAGCTCGACGGCACGCTGCTGAACCGCATCGATCTGGGCGTGAACATCCGCGCCGGTGCACACTACACGCAGTTCATGGTCTACGACTTCGACGGCGACGGCCGTGCCGAGACCATGCTCAAGACGGCGCCCGGCACGAAGTCGATCCGCTTCGACGCCGACGGCTCGGTCGCATCCGAGTCGTACATCACGATGCTCGCCGACGACCTGGCGGCCGGGTACGCGAACGACGACGACTACCGCATGAGCGCCGCCGACTACCGGCAGCATCTCATCGAGGTGTTCCAGGGCTGGTCGTCCCACCCCGAGGTCGTCGCCGGGCACTGGCCGGCCACGCTGGAGCAGGCGTTCGGCATCCCGGTGACGCACGAGTACCCGCTGTCGGAGGCATCCGCCACCGAGCTCGTGGACTACTTCATCTCGACGTACGCGCCCGCGCGCAGCGCCCGCAACGATCTCACGACGTTCGAGGGCTTCATCGTGGACGGCCCCGAGTATCTGACCGTGTTCGACTCGGCCACCGGTGAAGAGCTCGAGACGGTGCGCTACGAACCGGGGCGCGACGACGACGGCCTGCTGTGGGGCGACTACGCCATGGCGCGCATCGAGCCGGGAAACCGCGTCGACCGCTTCCTCGCGGGCGTGGCGTACCTCGATGGGCAGCATCCCTCGGCGATCTTCGCGCGCGGCTACTACACGCGCACGACCCTGCGCGCCTACGACTGGGACGGCGAGCACCTGTCGACGCGCTGGGCGGTCGACAGCGGCCACGTGCCGATGACGAACCCGTTCAACGACGGCCCGCACGGCCGTGACGGCACCGATCCCGTGTACGGCTCGATCACGACGCAGGGCTTCCACTCGCTGAGCGCCGCAGATGTCGACGGCGACGGCAAGCAGGAGATCGTGTACGGCTCGGCGACGATCGACGACGACGGCGGGCTGCTCTACAGCTCGACCGACGTGCTGCCCGAGGGCAGTGCGGCACCGGGTGAAGAGGTGCGCCTGGGTCACGGCGACGCGATGCACGTCACCGACATCGACCCGAACCGTCCCGGGCTGGAGATCTGGACCTCGCACGAGGGCGCCACGTTCGCCCCGTACGGCTCCGACCTGCGGGACGCCGCCACCGGCGAGGTGCTGTTCGGCGCGTACTCGGGCCGCGACACCGGTCGTGCCATGATCGGCGACGTGCGCCCGGATGTGCCCGGTCTGGAGACGTGGGCGAGCATGCCCGGCGGCACCGAGGCGTCCGGTCTCATGAGTGCAGCCGGCCAGATCCTCGGATCGGCGATCCCGGGCACGAACCAGTCGATGCGCTGGGCGGCCGACATGACGACGCAGATCGTCAATGGCAGCGGCGACCAGACGCCGACGATCGACGACTGGAGCCGCGGGACGCTGCTGACGGCGACCGGCACGCGCGCGAACAACAGCACGAAGGGCAACCCGTCGCTCGTGGCCGACGTGTTCGGCGACTGGCGTGAGGAGCTGCTCGTGCGCACGACCGATTCGCACGCGCTGCGGATCTACACGAGCACCGAGGTGACGACGCACAAGCTGCCGACGCTGATGAGCGACTTGCAGTACCGCTCCGAGGTGGCGCGCCAGAACACCACGTACAACCAGCCGTCCTACACGAGCTACTACTTCGCGAGCGACATGGATTTCGCGAAGGTGCCGGTGCGGACGACGGCCGCGACGCCGACGCAGCCGAAGTTCGTCGATCCGAAGGGGTCGGGGTCCGACCACGTCGTGGTGACGCCTGATGGGTCGTTCGACTACTACGTCAACGGCGTCAAGGCCGACAAGCCTCTCGTGAAGGTCCCCGCCGGGTCTGCGGTCCAGGTGACGGCGGTCCCGAAGGCCGGCGTCGCCGTGGCCGCCGGTGCGGACTCGACCTGGACCCACCAGTTCGGCGTCGACCGCTGAGCCCTGCGGATGGCGGCGGGCGCGGGCCCCCGGCGTGGGCGGGCGGCGGCGGCCCCCGGAACCCGCCTCTCTTCTCCCCTTTAGGCTGGAGGGGTGAAGCCGTTCGTCCTCCTCGCCACGCGCGCCGAGGATGTGCCGGCCGACGAGGAGTATGCGCTGTTCCTGCGGTACGCGGGGCTGCAGCCCGAGGAGCTGGTGCGGGTGCGGCTGGAGGCGGAGCCGATGCCGCGGCTCGACCTCGACGAGCTGTCGGGCATCTTCGTGGGCGGCGGGCCGTTCAACGCGTCCGACCCGGTCCAGAAGAAGTCCGCCGTGCAGCGGCGGGTCGAAGCAGAGTTCGCGGCGCTGCTGGACGAGGTGGTGGCGCGCGACTTCCCGTTCCTGGGCGCCTGCTACGGCATCGGCACGCTCGGCGCACACCAGGGCGCGGTCATCGACCGCACCTATTCCGAGCCGATCAGCGTCGTCCCCGTCACGATGACCGATGCCGGCACGGAGGATCCGCTCCTCGCCGACATGCCGATGATCTTCGACGCGTTCGTCGGACACAAAGAGGCGATCTCGGAGCTGCCCGCCTCGGCCACCCTGCTCGCGTCATCGCCGACGTGCCCGGTACAGATGTTCCGCGTCGGCCAGAACGTGTACGCGACGCAGTTCCACCCCGAGCTCGACGTCGAGGGCATCACGACGCGCATCCACGCGTACGCCGAGCACGGATACTTCGCCGCCGACGAGCTCGACCTCACCCTCGCCGCCGTGCGGCGGGTCGCGGTGTCGCATCCGAGCCGCATCCTGCGCGCGTTCGTCGAGCGCTACGCCCGCTAGCGCCCCCCTGCCCACCGGGCCGGGACGGTGGTACGCTCCCCGCATCGACGGCATCCGTCTCCCGAACCGAGGTGCGTCATGAGCCCGAACAAGCTGTTCGTCACCGCCGCGGCGATCGCCGTCGCCGCGGGCGCCGCGATCCTCGCGCCGGGCATCGCGTCAGGCGCCCCGCAGGTCCCGCTGCTGCCGGTGTCCGCGGTGGTGGCACCGCATTCGGCGCCCGATGACCCGGCCGGCGACCAGGGCGGCGGCAAGGCGTGGGGCCACCACAAGGACGACCCCGGCTTCCCCGGTGACAACGGGCACGGGCACGACAAGGACTCCGGCGACTCCCCCGACCGCGGCGGCGGCAACGGCTGGGGTCACCACAAGGACGACCCCGGCTTCCCCGGTGACAACGGCCACGGGCACGGGCACGGGCACGACGACGAGGCGCCGGACGACTGAGCCGGTCAGCCCCGCCCGTCCACGACGCGTGAGACCTCGGTCTGACCGGCGGGCTCCACGTCAGCGAGCTCCGGGCCGAGCCCGATGTCGACCAGGACGACCTCTCCGGCGAGCTGCGGGCCGCTGCCTGTCGCGATTCCCGCCTTGACCGCGCCGAATGTGACGGTGATGGATGCCGCCAGCACGGCGTCGTCCGCCGCACCGGTGTCGGGGTGCAGCCCGCTGGGCAGATCGACGGCGATGACACGTGGCATCCCCCGGCGGGTGTGCGCGAGCGACTGGAGCGTCGCCACCGTCTCGCGGGCGAAGCCGTGCAGCGCCGGGTTCTGCGAGGCGCCGATGCCGAGGATGCCGTCGAGCACCACCGCGTAGCGGGCGTCGCTCACCTCCGGCAGGTCCACGCGTCGTGCGCCGGCGGCCATCGCCGCCGCGAAGGCGGGTTCGTGGACGCGGCTGCCGACCAGCAGCACGTCGACGTCGGCCGTCCCGCCGAGGCCGGCCACCGCATAGAGCGCGTCGCCGCCGTTGTCTCCTGAGCCGACGACCACCAGCACGCGGGGGCGCGGGGCGTCGGGGGCGTCCTGCAGGAAGGGCTCGAGCACGATCGACGACGTGATGGGCTGCGCCCCGATGCCGGCGAGCTCGTCCCGCAACACGTCGGTCAGCGCCGCGGCGGCGCGACGCATGAGCGGCTCACCGGCGTCGATCAAGGGCCGCTCGGCCGCCCGGACCTGGTCAGCCGTGTACGTCGGCACGCGCGCGCTCATGATGACGGCTCGGCCTCCCGCTGCTTCTCGCGCTCCTTCTGCTGTCGCTTCATGCGGTCGCCGCGCTCGCGATCGGCGTCGGCCTGGGCGTGGTGGAGCTCTTCGGTCGCGACGCGCACGGCGTCCTCGGCCCGGCGCACGCGGCGCAGCGCGAACGTCGGCGAGCCGTGCCGCTCCCGCACGCGGTCGGCGTCCTCCCGCTCGCTCACGATCACCCACGTCGAGGCGAGGAGGATCACCTGCGCCGACAGGTTGAGCCACAGCAGCAGCGCGATGAGGGCCGCGAACGAGGCGAGCAGCGGGTTGGATCCCGCGCCGCTGACGAAGAGCCCCGACAACTGCTGCAGCACGGTGAGGCCGATCGCGCCGAGGAACGCGCCGGACCACAGCGACCGCGGCTGCGCCCGGACCCCGCTCAGCGTCACGAAGGCGAGCGCGATGATCGCCATGTCGAGCGCGAACACGACGACGAGCGACACACCGCGCGTCACCGTCTGCGCCAAGCCGCCGCTGACCCCGAGCCAGTCGAGCACGACTCCCACGAAGGTCGTGCCGACGAAGGTGGCGCCGGCCGAGAGCACGAAGCCGGCACCGATCGCGAGGGCGAGCAGCAGATTGCGCACCAGCACCCATACGAAGAACACGTCGTCGTGCACCTTGTCGGCGAGGGTGCGGATCGCGACGCGAAGAGATCCGACCGCGCCGATCGCCGCGCCGACGAGACCGACGAGGGCGATGATCCCCGCCACGGTGAACCCCGCGGGCGCGTCGATCTGCGAGACGTCGACGATCCCGCCCTTGCCCACGAGGCCGGGGATGGCGGCATCCACCGCAGCGACGAGCGAGCGGAGCGCCTCCGGATTGCCGGCGAGCCAGACCGCCGCGATCGAGAAGCCCAGCAGCACACCGGCGAACACCGAGAACAGTGCGCGGTAGGTGACGCTGTCGGCGAGCATCGGCCCTCGCCGCTCGGAGTAATGCAGCCACACCCGCACCGGCCGGATCGACAGCGCCCAGGCCGTCGTCTTCTCGATCCACTCCGCCATGGCGCTCACCCTACCGAGCGTTCAACGCAGTCCCCCGGGGGTTGACGTGTGCGCCGTAGGATGTGCATGGGGATTGGGGAATCACTATGCGGGGTCTTGCACAGACGCTCGTGCTCACCGGAGCCGTACGAGCCGCCGACATGTCCGCTGCCATCGCGCAAGCGGGTGGGGCCGACGGCCCCGAGCTGCAGCAGCTGCTCGTGAATCAGAAGCTGGTGACCGAGGCGCAGGTGGCCGAGGCGATCGCGCTGCACACGGGTCATCGCTACGTCGATCTCGCGAGCCTGCCGCTGGATCCCGCCGTCGTGGCGCTCGTACCCGGCAACCTGTGCCGCAAGTACGGGCTCATCCCGGTCGACCGCCGCGGCGACCGGCTGACGGTGGGCGTGCTCGACCCGACCGACATCGTGGCGCTCGACGACGTCGCGAGCATCACCGACCTGTTCGTCGAACCGGTGGTGGTGGCGCAGGACGCGCTGGCGCAGATGTTCGAGCGGTTCCTGCGGTCGGACGAAGAGCTCAGCGAGCTGTCGATGACGATCGAGGATCAGACCGAGACGAATCAGGCCGCGTTCACCGAGACGCTCGAAGAGCAGGACAACGACGCCCCGATCGTGCGGTTCGTGAATCTGCTCATCGCCCAGGCGATCAACGATCGGGCGAGCGACATCCACGTCGAGCCGGGCGAGAAGCAGCTGACGGTGCGGTTCCGCATCGACGGCGTTCTGCACGAGATGCAGAAGGCCGATCGCGCGATCCAGGACGGCATCATCTCGCGCCTGAAGATCATGTCGTCGATCGACATCGCCGAGAAGCGCAAGCCGCAGGACGGCCGTCTGTCGGTCACGCACGAGGGCCGCCAGGTCGACCTGCGCGTCGCGACGCTGCCGACGGTGTGGGGCGAGAAGATCGTCATGCGCATCCTCGACAACACCGGCCAGGTAATGACGATGCGCGACCTGCTCTTCTCGTCGACGAACGAGAAGCGGTTCCTCGACGCCATCTCCAAGCCGCACGGCATGATCCTCGCAACGGGGCCGACGGGCTCGGGCAAGTCGACGAGCCTGTACACGGCGCTTCGCGCGATCGCGAACCCGAAGATCAACGTCATCACGGTCGAGGATCCGGTGGAGTACCGCATCGGCGGCATCAATCAGGTGCAGGTCAACAACCGCGCCGGCCTGACCTTCTCGACGGCGCTGCGCTCGATCCTGCGCTCGGACCCCGACGTGGTGCTCGTCGGCGAGATCCGCGACGCCGAGACGGCGAACATCTCGATCGAGGCGTCGCTGACCGGTCACCTGGTGCTCTCGACGCTGCACACGAACGATGCGCCGTCGGCGCTGACGCGTCTGACCGAGATCGGCTGCGAGCCCTTCCTGGTGGCGACCGCGCTGACCGCGGTCATCGCGCAGCGCCTCGCGCGGCGCCTCTGCATGCGCTGCCGCGAGCCACTCGTCGAGAGCTCGGAGGTGCTGTCGTCGCTGGGGTTCCCGCACGACCCCGCCGATGTGCCGCAGTTGTACAAGGCGGTGGGATGCCCCGCCTGCAGTGGCACCGGCTACCGCGGCCGTGTCGCCCTGCACGAGATCATGACGCTCTCGGACGACATCGAGTCGCTCGTGGTGACGCGGGCCACGGGATCCGAGATCCGCCAGGCGGCACTGCGCGAGGGCATGGTGTCGCTCCGCGACGACGGCTGGTCGAAGGTGGCGCAGGGACTGACGACGATCGAAGAGGTGCTGCGGGTCTCGGTGTGAGACCGGCAGCACCCCTGCCACGCGGGGCGCGGCATCCCGAGCAGTCGATGGATGCCGGTGGCTTCAGCCCTGCTTGGCGAGTTCGCCGTAGAGGGTGAAGATCGGCAGGTACAGCGAGATGACCATGCCGCCGATGACGATGCCGAGCCCGACGATGAGGATGGGCTCGATCGTCGACGACAGCTGCGCGGTGGCGGTCTCGACCTCATCTTCATAGAAGTCTGCGATCGACGAGAGCATGTCGACGAGCGTGCCGGACTCCTCGCCGACCGAGACCATCTGCGGCACCATGGCCGGGAAGACGTCGGCCTTGGCGAGCGGTGCGGCGAACGAGCGGCCCTGGCGGATGGATTCCTGCACGTCGCGGACGGCCTGCTCGATCTTCCAGTTGTTCGACGCCTGTCCGACGATCGCGAGCGCCTGGATGATGGGCACGCCCGCGTTGAGCATCATCGACAGGTTGCGGGCGAACCGGGCGACGGCGATCTTGGTGGTCAACTTGCCGAAGACCGGCATCTTGAGCTTGATCGGGTCGACGAAGCGCCGGTACTGCTCGGTGTGCCGGTTGGCGCGCCACCAGATGACCGCGACGATGACGACGAGCACGATCGTCGGGAGGATCCACCACATGTTCTGCGAGATCGTCACGAGGATCTGCGTCGGCAGCGGCAGTTCCGAGCCCAGACCCTTGAACATGCCCTCGAAGATCGGCACCACGAAGGTCACCATCACCAGCACGCCGATGATGGCGATGACGAGAACGATCGCCGGGTAGGTGACGGCGGCGCGGATCTTGTTGTGCAGCTCGGCTTCGCGCTGGTAGTTGTCGGCGATCGAGCCGAGCGCGCTGCCGAGGAACCCGCCGGCCTCACCGACCTTCACGATCGACAGCATCAGCGGTGGGAACGTCTGCGGGTGCCGCGCCAGCGCGGCCGAGAACGACGAGCCCGACTCGACGTCGGCCTGCACCTGGACGAGGGCGGGCTGCAGGCGCTTGTCGTCGGTCTGCTCGATGAGGATCGAGAGGGTCCGCATGAGCGGCAGACCGGCGTTGATGAGGCCCGCCATCTGGCGCGAGAACACCGCGAGGGTGCGGGCCGACACGTGCTTGGTCGCGCCGGGCATCTTGATCTCGCGGTTCAGCCCGGTGGTCGACTTGAGGGTCACCTCCAGCGGGGTGAGGCCCTGCGCCTTGAGCTTGCCGGTGACGGCCGATTCGCTGGCTGCCTCGATCGTGCCCTTGACGACCGACCCGCCGCGCGGGTCGACCGCACGGTAGACGAACTCCTGTACGACGGCCATGTCAGACCCCCTCCGGCCAGCCGGTCGCGTCGTCGGCCCAGTCGATGTCGCGCGCGGTCGGGTCGACGCGGCCGCCGACGGTCGGCGTGCCGAACCTCGAACCCATGCCGATGCCCGTTCCGGCGGCGGCGTCGGGGGCTACCAGCTCACCCTGGCGCCATTCCCCGGCGTGATGCGCCCATTCCTCGGCGTCGAGGTCGCGGGGCTTGACGTAGACGCCGTCGAGGCTCTTCGGATCGACGGCGAAGTCCATCGCGACGTTGCGCGCGATGGTGCCCTCAGCGACGAGCCGGCGCAGGTCCTGATCGAGCGTGTGCATGCCGATCTCGGAGCCGGCCTGCATCGCGGAGTAGATCTGCGCGACCTGGCCTTCGCGGATCATGTTCGCCACGGCGGGGGTGTTGATGAGCACCTCGGTGGCGATCGTGCGACCGTCGGTCTGGGCGAGAGGCAGCAGCGTCTGGCTGATGATGCCCTGGAGCGTGTCGCCCAGCTGGGTGCGGATCTGGTGCTGCTGGTCGGCGGGGAACACGTCGATGATGCGGTTGATGCTCTTGGCGGCGCCCTGCGTGTGCAGGGTCGAGAGCACCAGGTGGCCGGTCTCTGCCGCCGACAGGGCGGTCGAGATCGACTCGGGGTCGCGCAGCTCGCCGATGAGGATCACGTCGGGGTCCTGGCGCAGCACGCGGCGCAGCGCCTCGGCGAACGAGTTCGTGTCGCGCCCGACCTCGCGCTGGTGGATGAGCGCGCGCTTGGACTCGTGGTGGAACTCGATCGGGTCTTCGATCGTGATGATGTGCGCCGGCACGAGCTGGTTCACGATGTCGACCATGGCGGTGAGCGTCGTCGACTTGCCCGACCCGGTGGGACCCGTGAGCAGCACGAGGCCGCGTGGCCGCAGGGCGAGGTCTGCGGCGATCGCAGGGGCGCCGAGCTCTTCGAGCGAGTACACCCGGTCGGGGATGTAGCGCAGCGCGATCGCGATCGATCCGAGTTGCCGGTACACGTTGGTGCGGAAGCGGCCGATCCCGGGCGTGGCGTGGGCGAGGTCGACCTCGCCGTTCTCGAGGAACTCACGCCGCTGCTGCTCGCTCATGAGGTCGAACGCGGTGCGCTCGACCCACTCGGCCGAGAGCGCGCCGGGGTAACCGGGCACCGGCACGAGGTCGCCGTCGATACGCAGCAGCGGGGGTGCCCCGGCGGTGATGTGCACGTCCGAGGCGCGGTGGCGGGCACCGCGTGCGAGAAGCGTCTCGAAGTCGAGGTCTTCCATCGTCATCCCTCCTCGTCCAGGTAGGTGAGGGCCGAGATCTGGATGGCCACCGAGCCTTCGCCGGACTGCGTGGTCGTGGCGGTGATGCTGCTCAGCAGGCGCGGTCCGGCGCGCAGCGCGTCGAGGAAGGCGGTGGCCTGCGCCATGTCGCCGGCCGTGGCGCTGATCGTGAAATCGACCTGCTGCCGGGAATCCGTGGCCGCCGGCGGTGCCGGGGTGGCGGCATCCGTCCCCCCGGTCGTGTCGGTGGCGGCATCGGTCGCGGCGGGCGTCGGCTCGGGAGCCGGTGCCGCACCCGCGACGGCGCCGTCGACGCCTTCGGGTGCGGTGCGCGTGACGAATACGGCCTGCTCGCCGGCGGTGACCGCGGTGAGCTGGACGCCCGTGGACTCGGCGGCGCGTCCGACGACCTCGAACACGTCGTCGAGCTGTCCGTCGGCGGGGATCTGCGCACGCAGCTGGTCGACGTCGGAGTTGATCTGGTCGAGGTTCTCCTGCTGCGCGGTGAGGTTGTCGACCTGGGCCTGGTAGACGGTGTTGGCGCCGGCGACGGTGGCGGTCTGCGCGTCGACGCTGACCGCCTGGAAGTACAGCGGCAGCGCGACGAGGAAGACGCCGAGCGCGATGACGCCGAGCGCGACGACCAGGCCGATGGCGGTGACGAGGTGCTTGGGCATCACTTGTCCCCTTCCTTCGGGGCGTACTCGTTCGAGTACACGGTCTGGTCGAACTCCACATTCAGCTGATACGCGTACCTGCCGGCCGACACCTGGCTCGAGGTGACGGACTGCCCGTCGGCGAAGAGCACGCCGTCGACGCCGCGCAGCGCGCGGATGATCGAGACGATGTCGAGCGGGGTGGCGCTGTCGATCGAGATCGTTCCGACAAGACCCGGCTCGGCGGCCGGGTCGTCGCCCTGCGGAACGCCGCCGACCGCGAGGTCGAAGCCGGTGAGCGTGGCGTCGGGAGGAAGGATGCCGGTGACCTTG
>NZ_JBQCIP010000286.1:0-7224 GCF_051953575.1 Microbacterium sp. | reverse complement strand
GACGACCGCCACGATGCCGTAGCCCACGGTCTCGAGGGCGACGTTGCCGGTGTGCTCAGCCTCTTCGGCGGCGATGGCGATGATCGTGGCGAGTGTCATTCGTGCTCCGTTTCGGGGTTCGCCTCTGGGGCGCGGGACCGGACCAGTCTATTCCGTCACGCGCGCACTTGTCCGGCGCCGCGCGCCAGCCACTTCGAGCTGGTCAGTTCGGCCAGCCCCATGGGCCCGCGGGCGTGCAGCTTCTGCGTCGAGATGCCCACTTCTGCGCCGAAGCCGAACTCGCCGCCGTCGGTGAAACGTGTCGACGTGTTCGCCATCACGACGGCGGAGTCGACCTCGGCGAGGAATCGCGCCTCGTTTGCGGCATCCGTCGTCACGATGGACTCGGTGTGGTGCGTGGAGTACTGCCGGATGTGCGCCAGCGCGTCATCGAGGTCGTCGACCACCCGCATGGCGAGCTCGAGGCTCAGGTACTCCGTCGACCAGTCCTCGTCCGTCGCGGGCGTGACGCCCGATGCCAGCCGGGCGACGGTCGCGTCGCCGTGGACGGTGACGCCGCCCTCCTGGAGAGCGGCGACCACGGGGCCGACGAGACGCTCAGCGGCGCCGCGGTGCACCAGCACGGTCTCGACCGCGTTGCACACGCTCGGACGCTGTGTCTTGGCGTTGACGACGATGTCGCGCGCCCAGTCCAGCGGCGCGGTCTCGTCGAGCACGATGTGCACGATGCCCGCGCCGGTCTCGATGACGGGGACCGAGGACTCGGTGACGACCGTCTCGATCAGCTGGGCGCTGCCGCGGGGAACCAGCACGTCGACGATGCCGCGGGCGTGCATGAGCTCGCGGGCTCCTTCCCTGCCGAACTCGTCGACGGTCTGGATCGCCTCCGGGTCGATGCCGCGCTCGCTCAGCGCGCCGCGCATGGCGCGGACGAGGGCGGCGTTGGTGAGTTCGGCGGCCGTGCCGCCGCGCAGGACCACGGCGTTGCCCGAACGCAGCGCGAGGGCGGCGATGTCGACGGTCACGTTGGGACGCGCCTCGTAGATGGACCCCACCACACCGAAAGGCACCGACACCTTGGTGAGCGACACGCCGTTGGCGAGGGTGCGCTCGTCCAGCACGCGTCCGACCGGGTCGGGCAGCCCTGCGATCTCGCGCACCGCGGCGGACAGCGCGGCGACGCGCGGTTCGTCGAGCCGCAGCCGGTCCTGCAGTGCGACGGACAGCCCGCTCTCGCTCCCCCGACGCAGGTCCTCCGCGTTCGCGGTCACGATGTCGTCGACGGCTGCGCCGATCGCGTCGGCGATCGCGAGCAGCGCGTCGCGCTTCTCGGAGTCGCCGAGCAGACCGATGGTGCGCGCAGCGTCCTTCGCCAGGAGCATGCGTTCGCGGGCCGTGGTGGCGGTGGTGGTCATCCGCCCAGTTTAGGACCGCTGGGCGGAGCCCGATCAGCCGACGCGGACCGCGCCCGTCATGGTCGACGATGCCGGCGCCGGATTCGGTTCGAACCACGTGCCGATGTCGTCGCCCGACAGTGCTTCGCCGACGAGATCGGCGCTCGTGACGAGCACTCCGATCCCGGATGCCGCCGCCAGGCGCGCCGCTGACACCTTGGTGGCGGCTCCCCCGGTACCGACGCTGTTGACCACCACGGAGCCGAACTCGAATCCGTGCAGGTCGTCGCCGAACGCCACGCGCGGGATCGGGACGGCTCCCGGCTCGTCCGGGGGCCGGGTGTAAAGGCACTCGATGTCGCTGAGCAGCACGAGGGCGTCCGCGCCGATCAGCTGCGCGACGAGGGCCGCGAGGCGGTCGTTGTCGCCGAAGCGGATCTCGTGAGTGGCGACCGTGTCGTTCTCGTTGACCACGGGAAGGATGCGCAGCCCCAGCAGTCGCTCCATCGCGCGGCGTGCGTTCTCGCGGTGCGTCGGATTCTCGAGGTCGCCGGCCGTCAGCAGCACCTGGCCCGCCACGATCTGGAACGGGCGCAGCGCCTCCTGGTAGCGGTAGATCAGGATGTTCTGCCCGACGGCGGCGGCCGCCTGCTGCGTCGCGAGGTCGCTCGGCCGCTCGTCGAGGAGCAGGAACGGCATGCCCGTCGCGATGGCGCCGGACGACACGAGCACCACTTCCGTGCCGCGACCGTGCGCGGCTGCCAGCGCATCGACCAGCGGACGGATCTTGTGCGCATTGTCGCCGCTGATCGACGACGAGCCGACCTTGACCACCACTCGGCGAGCGGTGATGATGTCACCGCGTTCGCGTGCGCTCACTCGTCGTCCTCGTCGTCCCAGTCGGGGCGGGGACCGCGCTCGGCGAGGCGCTCGGCTTCGAGTTCGGCGCGGGCCTCGGCCTTGGCATCCATCATGTCGTGGTACATGTCGCGACGCTCGGAGGTGGTGCGTCGCGTGCTGCGCAGCAGTCGGGGATCGGTGCCTCGCGGTGCCGTCATCAGTTCGGCCGTCGACGAGACCGACGGCTCCCAGTCGAAGACGATCCCGTCGCCCTCGCCGATCACGACCGTCGCGCCGGGCACGGCGCCGGCGCGATACAGCTCGTTCTCGACACCCAGCTTCTCCAGCCGGTCGCCGAGGTACCCGACGGCCTCCTCGTTCTGGAAGTCCGTCTGCTGGACCCACTTGAGCGGCTTGTCGCCGAGGATGCGGTAGACGTTCCCGTACGTGCCGCCCTCGACACGGATGGTGAACTCCTTCTCGGCGCCCTTCGGGCGGATCACGATCCGCTCGGGCGCCGGCGTCGCGGCCTGCTCGACACGGTGCGTCGCCACGATGTCGCCGAGCGCGAACGTGAGCTGACGCAGGCCCTCGTGGCTCACCGTCGAGATCTCGAACACGCGGAACCCCCGCTCCTCGAGGTCCGGGCGCACGAGATCCGCGAGGTCCTTCGCCTCGGGGACGTCGACCTTGTTGAGCGCGACGAGCTGCGGGCGCTCCAGAAGCGGAAGCTGACCTTCCGGCACCGGGTAGGCGGCGAGCTCGGCGAGGATGACGTCGAGGTCGGTCAGCGGGTCCCGGCCGGGCTCGAGCGTCGCACAGTCGAGCACATGCACGAGCGCGGTGCAGCGCTCGACGTGCCGCAGGAACTCGAGACCGAGCCCCTTGCCCTCGCTGGCACCCTCGATCAGTCCGGGCACGTCGGCGACGGTGAAGCGGGTGTCCCCGGCCTGGACGACGCCGAGGTTGGGGTGCAGCGTGGTGAAGGGGTAGTCGGCGATCTTGGGTCGTGCGGCCGAGATCGCGGCGATGAGGCTCGACTTGCCGGCCGAGGGGAACCCGACGAGCGCGACGTCGGCGACGGTCTTCAACTCGAGGAGGATGTCGCCGGTCCAGCCCGGCGTGCCCAGCAGCGCGAAGCCGGGGGCCTTGCGCTTGGGCGTGGCGAGGGCCGCGTTCCCGAGCCCGCCGATACCGCCCGGGGCCGCGACGAAGCGCATGCCCGGCTCGATCATGTCGACGAGCGTCTCGCCGGACGCGTCCTTCACGACCGTGCCGACCGGGACGGGGAGCTCGAGCGACTCGCCCAGCGCTCCCGACCGGTGGTCGCCCATGCCGAAACCGCCGTTGCCCGCGGAGCGGTGGGGCGAATGGTGGTATGAGAGGAGCGTCGTGACCTGCGGGTCGGCGACCAACACGACGTCCCCGCCGTGGCCGCCGTTGCCGCCGTCCGGGCCGGCGAGCGGCTTGAACTTCTCGCGCTTGACCGACACGCAGCCGTTGCCGCCCTTACCGGCGCTCAGATGGAGCGTCACGCGATCGACGAACGTGACCATGCGGTCCCCCTCAGGACTGGGTGCTGCCCCAGAGTAAAGGGAAGGGGCGAGCCGAAGCCCGCCCCCTCCTCGAAGTGTGTGTGAAGCCGGTGGATTACTCCGCCGCCGCCACGATGTTGACGACCTTGCGGCCGCCCTTGTGGCCGAACTCGACCGAGCCCGCGGCCAGCGCGAACAGCGTGTCGTCGCCACCGCGGCCGACGTTGGCGCCGGGGTGGAAGTGCGTGCCACGCTGACGGACGATGATCTCGCCGGCGTTGACGGCCTGGCCGCCGAAACGCTTCACGCCGAGGCGCTGAGCGTTGGAGTCACGACCGTTGCGGGTGGAGCTTGCGCCCTTTTTGTGTGCCATCTCTGCGTCTCCTGTGGCTTACTTGATGCCGGTGACCTTGACGCGCGTGAGGTCCTGACGGTGCCCCTGGCGCTTCTTGTAGCCGGTCTTGTTCTTGAACTTCTGGATCACGATCTTCGGGCCGCGCTCCTCACCGAGGACCTCGGCGGTCACGGTGACCTTCGCGAGCTTCTCGGCATCGGTCGTCACGGCGTCACCGTCGACGAAGAGCACCGCGGGGAGCTCGATCTTGTCGCCGACCTTCGCGGCCTGGCGGTCGAGAACGACGATCGTGCCGACCTCGACCTTCTCCTGCCGGCCGCCGGCGCGCACAACTGCGTAAACCACTTCACACCTGTTTCTTCTGGGAGCACGCGCACGCGCTCAGGACGTCAACAAAGACTTGGTGCGGATGTCTCGACGCACCAAGGGTCTACTTTACCAGATGCCGGAACAGTCCGCGAAAGCGCACGACGTCGTGTCGTAGCGACTGATGAATAGTATCTGGACGTGACCATCCTGATCGACGACCCGCGGTGGCCCGCGCACGGGCGGCTGTGGGCGCACCTCGTGAGCGACGAGTCGATCGCCGAGCTGCACGCCTTCGCCGAGGCCAACGGCATCCCGCGGCGTGGATTCGATCTCGACCATTACGACGTGCCGGAAGAGGCGCACGCCCGGCTCATCGCCGCCGGCGCCGTGCATGTCGACGGCCACGAGCTCGTACGCCGCCTCATCGCCTCCGGGCTGCGTGTGCGGGGCCGCGACCGGCGCTGACGCGACCTCAGACGACGACCGACATCTCCAGCACGTCGGCGGCCCGCGCGGGGCCGTCGAACGCGCGCACGGCCTCCCCCAGCCGCTGAGCCCGCTCGTGCACCACGGTGTCGGCGAGCAGCGCGAGGATCGCGGCCCGGATGACCGCGGGATCGGAACGGCGCGACAGCGTCGTTCCGACGCCGGCCCGGGCCACCGCGCGTCCCACGCGCGGCTGGTCCGAGGCGCCGTCGAGAGGCAGCGCCAGCACCGGCACACCGTGTGCGAGGGCGGCCAGCGTCGTGCCGTGCCCGCCATGGCCCACGAGGACCGAGGCGGACGGGAGCAGCTCGTGGTGGGGCATCCATTCGCGGACCTCGACGGAGCGCGGGACGCGCAGCTCCGCGACCGACACGGCGGGGCCCAGGGTCGCGACCACGCGGGCGTCGAGGGCGTCGGCGGCGTCGAGCACCCGCTGCCACGTCGCCACGAGGTCGGGGAACCGGAAGGTGCTGAGGCTCATGACGACCGTGGGCTCCGTCGGGTGCGCCGCGACGGCCGCGGTCATCGCGCCCGCGTACACGACCGCGCCGGGATGGGCCGACAGCGGCGGCTGGGGCGCGAACGGCGCCACCAGATCGGGGACGGATGCCACCACGATCGGCGTCGCGTGCGACCGGGCCGTGCCGACCCGCACACCTCGCACCCAGCCGATGGCCCCGAGCGCCCGCATCCCGTTCACGAGGAATCCGTGCAGGGTGTGCTCGAGGACGGCGTAGCGGCGTCCCATGCGGTCCAGGGTGTCGAGCACTCCGACGAGCAGGCAGTCGACCACGACGACATCGGCCGGGTGCTCGACGAGCAGCGACACCGTGTCGTCCGCCATGCGGTGGTCGAACACCAGCCGCAGCAGTCCGCGCGGCCCGGATTCGAGGACGAACCCCCGCGCGCTCGCGTAGGCGGTGAAGGCGAGCCCCGCGTCACGGTAGGCCTCGGCCTGCGAGTCGTGACCGAGCACCAGCACGTCGTGACCCCGCCGCCGCAGGGCGCGCGCGATCGCGATGGTGGGCATGCGGTTGCCGCCGCCGTCCCATGTCACGAACACAAAGCGCGCCATGGCGCCTCCCCAGGTCCCCGCGGCCAAGATTAGCGACCGGAGGACCCGAGGCGACAGTGTGTGACGCGACGAGTCGCGGGATCAGTCCTCTGCAGGCGTGTGCGGCACCGGCGTGCCGGTGAGCGCGGCGGTGGTCACGCGACGCCGCGAACGACCCTGCCCGGGTGCCTTCGGCTCGGGGAGCGCGTTGAGCACCGAGTCCAGGAGCATGTCCTTCTCGGTCTTCGGCTCCTTCTTGGCCGCGGGCTGCTTGGCGGCCGTGTCGGAGCGCTTCTTGCGCTGCTTCTTCGGCCGCTCCACGGGGGCGTCCTCCACGACCACGGCGGCCGGCGCAGCCTCGTCGGCGTGGTGGATGGTGGATGCTGCGATCTGAGCCAGGGCGGACTTCATGCCCTCGGTGATCACGTGGGTGCCCGTCGAGCCGTTCGACGACGCCGGCGCCGGGTTGGCGCCGCCGCGCGGACGCCGGCCGCCGCCCGAAGGAGCGGCGCCTGCGCCCGGAGCGCGGTGCTTGACGACGGGGTCGTGGTGCACGATGAGACCGCGGCCGGCGCAGACCTCGCACGGCTCGCTGAAGGTCTCGAGCAGGCCGAGGCCCAGCTTCTTGCGGGTCATCTGCACGAGGCCCAGCGACGTCACCTCGGCGACCTGGTGCTTGGTCCGGTCACGGCTCAGGCACTCCACCAGGCGGCGCAGCACGAGGTCGCGGTTGGACTCGAGCACCATGTCGATGAAGTCGACGACGATGATGCCGCCGATGTCGCGCAGGCGCAGCTGGCGGACGATCTCTTCGGCCGCCTCGAGGTTGTTCTTGGTGACCGTCTCTTCGAGGTTGCCGCCGGAGCCGACGAACTTGCCCGTGTTGACGTCGACGACGGTCATCGCCTCGGTGCGGTCGATGACGAGCGAACCGCCCGACGGCAGCCAGACCTTGCGGTCGAGCGCCTTCTCGATCTGCTCGGTGACCCGGAACTCGTCGAACGGGTCGTGGTCGCCCTCGAAGCGCTCGACGCGTTCCAGCAGGTCGGGCGCCACGGACTCCAGGTACTTGGTGATCGTGTGGAACGCGTCCTCGCCCTGGATGAGCATCTTCGAGAAGTCCTCGTTGAAGACGTCGCGGACGATCTTCACGAGCAGGTCGGGCTCGCCGTGCAGCAGGGTCGGCGCCGTCGCGGTCTCGGTGAGCCGCTGGATCTCGGCCCACTGGTTCGCGAGCCGCTGCACGTCGAC